>NZ_CP043473.1:3974075-4279774 GCF_008275125.1 Chromobacterium paludis | reverse complement strand
GGCGTGCGGCTCGGTAATCGCGATCGCGCCGATGGCGCGGCCGGAGCACAGCGCCGGCAACCAGCGTTGCTTCTGCTCCGGCGTGCCCAGGGTCAGGATGTAGCTGGCGATGACATCGTTGTGCGACACCAGCCCCGGCACGCTCATGCCCGCGCGGATCAGTTCCTCGATCAGGATCATGGGGTAACGGAAGTCGCTCTCGCCGCGGCCACCCAGCTCGCGGCTAACGCCGATGCCAGCAGGCCAGCCGCGCCGGCCTGCTCCCAGAAGTCACGGTCCACCCGTCCTTGCGCCTCCCACTGAGCCATCCGCGGCGTGGCGGCTTGCGCCAGGAAATCGCGGCAATGCCGCCGAAATTCGTCCAACTGTGTCGTACTCATATGGTTGACTCCTGCGGACACAACGACAGAATGTCGCGTACCCGCGGCCAATGCTGGTAAATGGCGAAGTGATCGCCGGGTATGGTGTGCAGCGCGGCGCTGGCCTCGCTGTGATGTTCCCAGGCGCGCAACTGCGTCAAGCTGACATGCGGGTCTTGCTCGGCGCCTATCAAGTGAAGTGGCTGCGGCACCCTCAGCCCGCGGTGCGCCAAAAATTGCCGGCGCAAGCGGTAATCGCAGCGCAGCTGGGCCACCACCCTGCCGGCCAGCGCCGGCTCTCGCAGCACCGCCTCCGGCGTGCCTTGGTCGGCCCTGGCCACGGCCAGGATCTGCTCGTCGCTGAGCAGATGCCGCTCGTCGTCCGGCTGGATGGCGGGCGCGATCGAGGCCGACACCACGCTGAAACGCGGCGTCAGTCCATGGCGCCGGCTCATTTCGCTGGCGACGATCACGCTGAGCACGCCGCCGAAGCTATGGCCGAAGGTCGCCCACTCTGCCACGCCCTGCGCCTGCCTCTCGCGCAGGTCCGCACAGTTGATCGGCCAGCCAGGCCGTCAGTTCGGGCAGGCTTTCCATGGCCGGCATGCGGATGCGCAAACCGCGGCCGGGCATTTCCACCGGCACCAGCAAGCCGTCATCCCAGGACTCGGCCTGCCAGGCTCGATACAGGGCGGCGGAGCCGCCGGCGTGCGGAAAGGCGTATACCACTCGACGAGGCTGCGCCGTCATGCTCGCTCCTTGTCCAGCAGCGTCGCAGCCAGCCGCTCCGCCAACATGATGGTGGTCAGATTGGTGGGCATGGATGGAATGGTCGGGAACAGCGAGGCATCCGCCACCGTCAAGCCGTCCAGCCCGTGCACCGCGCCGTCCTCCCCCGCCGCGCAGGCGGGATCCGATGCCGGCCCCATTCTCACCGTGCCGACCGCATGCCAGCCGGGATTGACCAGGTTGCGCACCGCGCTGGCCACCACCGCCGGGTTGCCTATCATGGATTCGGACCAGAACTGCACGCCGTCCAGATAGCAGGACACCAGCGGATCCTTCAGCACGCGCCATAGTAGCCGCACCCCGCCGGCCAGCCTGGCGATGTCCTCGTCGTCGCTCAAGGGCAGGTCTATCCGCGGCCGCTGGGCCGGATCCGCGCTCAGCGCCTGCACCGCGCCCAGCGCCCTGGGCCGCATCAGCATGACCGAGCCGCCCACCAGCATCGGGTAAGCCACCCGCTCCTGGAAGCTGGGCACGGTCTCGCTGGCCACGTTGTTCAAGAGGCCGATCTGCACGTCCACCTTGTCGTCGTAACCGCTGCAGGCGCGGGCGGCCACTTGGCGCCATGGCAGGCCCCGCACGCATACGCCGGGCTTGGGCAAGGCCCACAGCACCAAAGAGGCGTGATCGGTCAGGTTGCGGCCCACCGCCGGCAAGGCCGCGCGCAGCGGAATGCCGGCCTCCCTCAGTTGCGCCGGATCGCCCACCCCGGAGCGCTGCAGCAAGGCCGCCGTGCCGACCGCGCCGGCGCACAACACCACTCGCCTTGCCGCGTAGCGCAGCCGCTGCCCATCCACCACTGCGTCCACGCCGCAGGCGCGGCGGTCCTCGAACACGATCGCGGCCGCCTCGGCGCCGGTTTTCACGGTCAGATTGGCGCGCCCCTGGACCGGCTGCAGATAGGAAGCGATAGACGTCCATCCGCTCGGACTGGCCGCGCACATTGGCCGGCACCAGCCCCACCGCCGGGTCTTCGCCCAAGTTCAGGTCATCGGCATAAGGCATGCCCTGGCGCTGGCAAGACAAGGAGAACGCCTGGTCCAGCGGATGGAATCTCGCCCGTGGCCGGCCGTCTGAGCCGCAGCGGGCCATCGCTGCCCGTGCCATTCGTCCGGCGCGGTCCACGTCATGCTCCATCTTGCGGAACCACGGCAGTACCTTGTCCCAAGACCAGGGTCGGACACCCATGCTCTCCCAGGCGGCGAAGTCGCTGGGGAAGGCCCGGAGCGCCACCCGCGCCATTGATGGCGGACGATCCGCCCATCACCTTGCCCAGGCTGTAGGCAAAGGGCTTGCGCCGGCCGCCGCGCTCGCCGTCGCCGCGCACATGAGCTTCGTAATCCCAGTTGTAGCCGCTCAGCACCAGGCGCGAAGCGTCGCGCAACGGGCTGTCTTCGCGCGCCGCATCGGAGGCCGGCCCGGCCTCCAGCAGCAGCACGCGGTGCTTGCCGTTTTCCGACAGCCGCGCCGCCATCACGCAGCCGGCAGACCCGCCCGCCGACCACGATGAAGTCGAACTCGCCGCCGCTCGTCATCGTCGCGTTCTCCATCACGCCTCCTCCGCCACAACGGCCAGGGCCATCCAGCAGCTTGGCGAAGTCGCGTATGCTGGCGTTCATGAACAGCCTTCGATCACGTCCTGCTCACGCTCCGGCGTCAGCGCGTAGCGGTCGCGCAAAGGCGCTGGAGCAAGCCCACCGCGTGCAGCGAATCGCCGCCGATATCGAAAAGCCGTCGGTCACGCCGAAGTCTTCATGCCGGAGTTGCTTGCGCCACAGCGCCAGCAAGCTCGTTTTCCCAGCTCGCCCCGCCGGCTCGGCGCCGGCCTCCGCCTCGTCGCGCTCCTGCCACGGCTGCGGCAAGGCCGCGCGGTTGATCTTGCCGTTGGCGGTCAGCGGCATCTCGTCCACCGGCACCAGGTAGCTGGGCACCATATAAGATGGCAGCTGCTTGCTCGCCAGCTCGCGCAGCCCATCCAGCAGCTTCTGCCAACCGGCGTCGCCCTGCGGCGGGGTCTTCGCCGCCACATAGGCGACCAGGTGCGCTGCCCGGTTTTGGGCGTGGCGCGGCGCGTCCAGCACCACATGATTGGCCTCCGGGTGTTCCAGCAGGCAGGCCTCGACCTCGGCCCAGCTCCACCCGGTAGCCGTTGATCTTCACCTGGTTTGTCCTCGCGGCCCCAGGATTTCGATCACGCCGTCGTCCAGATAACGGCCCAGATCGCCCGTCTTATATAAGCGCTCGCCGCTGCGCGGATCGACGATGAAGCGTTGGCGCGGTCTTTCTCGGCATCGGCCAGATACCCCTGGGCCACGCCGCAACCCCGCGATATAGAGCTCGCCGGTCACCCACTCGGGCATGGGGCCAGCCAGTCGTTCAGCCACATGGAAGCGCTGGTTGGCCAGCGGCTTGCCGTAGGGGATGCTGCTCCAAGACGGGTCCACCCGCTCGATCGGGTGGCAGATGGACCAGATCGAGCCTTCGGTGGCGCCGCCGAGGCTGACCACCTCCACCGCAGGCAGGCACTCGCGTATCCGGCAGGCAGGTCGATGGGAATCCAGTCCCCGCTCATCAACACCCAAGCCGCAGCGCGGTCCTGCGCCAGCGCATCGCCGCAGCGATCGGCCAGCGCCTTGACCGGCGCCGGCACGCTGTTCCAGATCGTCACCCCGGTGCTGTATCAGCGTCTGGCACCATGCCTGCGGATCGCTCGCGCCGGCGACATCCTGGAACACCACGCGGCCGCCGGCCGCCAGCACGCCGAAGTAGTCGTAGACGGACAAATCGAAGCCGGCCGGCGCCACCGAAACACCGCGTCGTCACGGCTCACGCCGAAGCGGCGATTGATGTCGAGCACGGTAATTGGCGGCATTGCGGTGACTGATCATCACGCCCTTGGGCTCGCCGGTGGAGCCGGAGGTGAAGATCACATAGGCCAGATCATCCAGCGACTGAAGCGAGGCCGCTTCCGGCCATGCCTCGCCTGCCGGCACGCGTTCCACATCAATGCGCGGCAGCGCCGCGTGCGTTTCTTGCGGGTGGATGTCGCCGCGGCTCAGCAGCGCGCGCGCGGCGCAGCGGCGCAACAGGCTCTGACGGCGCTCGGCGGGCAAGGTCGGGTCTATCGCGACATAGGCGCCGCCGGCAATCAGCGCGCCCAAAATGGCGGGCGATCAGCTCCGGACCTTGCGGCAACGATACCGCTATCATCTCGCCAGGCTTCACCTCGGTCTGGCTGCGGATGGCTTGCGCGATCGCGCCGGCGCGGCGTGCCAGCTCGCCAAAGCTCATGCTGGCGTCGCCCTGCTGCACCCCACCCGCGTCGGCCTGGCTGCGGGCGCGTTGCAGAACCAGCTCATGCAGCAGGGCCAGCGGCAGCGGCGTTTCCGTGGCGTTGGCGCACTCGCGCTCCGCCAGGTCCGCCGCCGGCAGCGCCGTCACCGCGCCGCGGGTGGTCCACACCCCCTCGTCGCCAAGGCAAGCGCGCCAACAAGGCCATATAGCAATCGAGCATGTCCTCGACCATGCCTGCCGGGAACAGGCCATCCACATGGTTCCAGTTCACGCGCAGGATGTCGCCGTCTCGCGTCAGCTGGTTTTCCAGCCACACCTGCGGCGTCTGGTTGCGTTCATACACCATGGCGCGCGCCTGGCCAGCCGCCCTCCTCCACCAGCTCGTTCAGGTCGGCGTCCAGCATATTGCTGAACACCACCGGCGAGCCGGATACGCGCTGGCCCTGTTGGCGCGCCCTGTTCGCGGCAACAACTGGATGCCGCTGTAACCGGCATGCCAGCGGTGGCAGAGCAAATCGGTTTGCACCTTGGCCAGCCGCTCGGCAAAGCTTTCGCCCGCCTCGGCGGTGATCGGCAGCAGCAGCGGTTGCAGAAAGTTGCCCGCGATATCGGCTACGCCATCGAAGTGCGGCCGGCGGCCAAACGTCGTCAGCGTCAAAGTGAACGCCTGCTGCTTGGACCACTGGCGCAGCGTTTCCACATAGGCGCCCAACATCAGGCTCTCCGCGGTCAGCCCCCTGCTGGCAGCCACGCCGCGCAAGGCGGCCAGCTTGTCCGCGCTCAACTCGCGGCTGGCGCGAACCGTAAGCGGCGGCGTCAGATGCTCGGGGGAGGTGTCCAGCGGCAGCTCCGGCGCGGCGCTCATCGCGTCCAGCCGGCTCAGCCAGTATTGGCGATCGCGCGCCCCCCAGGGGCCGGCCTGCCGCGCCGCTTCCGCCGCGCGATAGCCGGCGAAGGAGGCCTGGGCCGGCAAGGCCGCCTGCGGCTGGCCGGAATAGGCGCGCCACCAGTCCCGCATGATGATGCGCACGCTGCGCAGATCCAGAAACATCAGATCGAACAACAGATGCAGCCGGGTCACGCCCCCCTCCAGCAAGGAGGCCCGGATCTCAAACGGCGAAGCCTGGTTCAAAGGCAGCATGGTATGGCGCATGCGCTGCCGTTCCGCATCCAGATGACGCGTGCGCGCCGCCTCATCCCAGGCGCGCGTGTCGGTCAAGGCTATGCGACAGCTAGGCGCCGCCACCGCCACGGCTTGCTCGCCGCCATCGCGGATCGCCGTCCGCAACGCGGCGTGGCGCTCCACCGTGCTGGCCAAGGCGTGCTCCAGGCGCGCCAGGTCCAGCGCCTCCACCTCCCACTCCTGATAGAAAGCGCTGGCAATGCCCCCAGCTCCAGGCCGGGGTTGCGGCCTATCAGGTAGGCATACTGGATATCGGTCAGCGCGAAGGCCTCATCGTCCCGCTGCATCGGCTCCGCAGCGGCGTCCTCACGCGGCAAACCACCTTGCAGCAGCAAGCGGATCTGTTCCGCGCTGGCGGCTTCGTGCTCATCGTCCCGCTCGGCCCCTGCCATGGCCGTCAAACCGCAGGCTCGGATCGCCTCGATGATGGTGTGCATGTGTTCTCCTTGTGATTGCTTTGTCTTGAACTGCGAAACCTACAGTTTCTGCGTCGCCAGCTGGCCTTCGGACACGCCTCGCATGCGCGCCAGCCTGCCCACCAACAGCGCCGCCACCACGAAGGAGACGGCAGCGGCCCACAGCGCCCAGGCATAGCCTTCAACCGCATCCGTCCGCAACGCGGCTACCGACATGAAGATGGCCATGCCCAAGGTCGGCCCCAGCTCCATGGCGGTATTCATCACGCCCCCCGCCAGGCCGGACTGATGCGGCGGCACATCGCTGGTGGCGATGACGGCTGAACTTGCGAACATCATCGCGGTGCCGATGGGCAGTACGATCAGACCCGGCAACAGGTCCGTCAGATAGGCGGAGTGCCGATCCAGCCCGGCCAACAGCGCCAGGCCCACGGCGCCTATCGCCAGGCCGCCCTGCAGCAAGCGGGTGGCCCCCAGGCGTCCGGTCAGCGGAGCGGCGATGCGGCTGGAGGCGATCAGCACCAGCAGATAGGGCAAAAAGCCCAGGGCGGTCGACAGCGGCGTCCAGCCTCGCACCTGCTGCAGGTATAGCGACCACAGGAAAGACACCGTGCCCATGCTGGCAGCCGCCAGCATCACGCCTATCAGGCCTGCCAGCCTGCGCGGCGCGATGAAGCCGGGGGGCAAGAGCGGCGAGGCGGCGCGCCGCTCCACCATGAAGAAAGCCAGCAGCAAGGCCACGCCGACCAGCAACGGCAACATCACCCCGCGAGACAGCCAGCCGGCTTCGCCGGTCAGGATCAGGCCATAGCTGGAGAGCGAAATGCCGGCCGTGGCCAGGACCGCGCCCCACAGGTCCAACCCTTCGCTCCCGCGCCGCTCAGGCGAGGCCGGCAGCCAGGCGCCCTGCACCAGCAAGGCGAAGACGCTGACCGCCACCGGCACCATGAACATCCAGCGCCAGGACAGCCAAGTGATCATCACGCCAGAGATCACCGTGCCCGCCGTGGCGCCCAGCACGGAAACGCTGCCCCAGCTCGCCATGGCGCGGCCGAAAGCCGCCGGTTCCGGAAAAGCGCCGCGCAGCAAGGACAGCGCAGCCGGCGCGACCATGGACGCGCCCACGCCCTGCAGAAAGCGCATCGCGATCAGCACGAGGAAGCTGGGCGACAACGCAGCGGCGGCCGAGGCGCCGCCAAACACCAACAGTCCCGCGATGAAGACCGGCTTGCCGCCGAAACGGTCGGCCAGCCGGCCGCCAAACAACAGCAGGCCGCTGAAGGCCAGGCCATAAGCGGCATTCACCAGAATCAGCGCCGCCGTGTCCAGGCCAAACTCCTTGCCGATATTGGGCAGCGGCACCGCGACCAAGGTGATGGCGAAAATCAGCGTCGCCTGCACGATGGCCAATGTGGAAAAAGCTCTGCGCTGCCGCGCAGCATGGGCGTTAGGCGCCCCACCCTCTTGTGAACTCACGACACACTCCTCAGATAAAAAAACAAGCGCACATCCATTCGATGAAAACCGATCAATATCTCGATCAATCCCAGTCAAACCATAAATAAATTCATTGAATGTTTGATGAATATCATGGCCGATGTCAATCGCATATTGATTTTCCTGATTAGCAATCCACAGAACAAACTTGGCATGCGGCATGGCTTGTGCTAGACGCCATTCCTTGGGCATGCTCGCGCAGCGACAAGGCGCGCCGGGCATTGATTTAAAATGAGAAGCAATACCAATTCGAACCCGCTACCGCTTGCTCTTCGCTTCTCCAGCGCGCGGCTTCGGCGCGAAGCATGGCGGCAATCGCCTTAACTGTTGCGCAAAAGCAGCAAAATATTGGCAGGAATGGCCCGAACAGGCCGTTAATTAGGACAGGTCATGCCATTGCGCGACAGGGCCGCGGCAGGGCGCGATGCGCCGGCCTGCGAATTCAAAGAAGGGGAAAAATCGGGAAAGGAAGGACGGGAAATCAACATCCGGCTCCAGCGACACGCGCCAGCCTGGAGACGTCGCCGCTCCTTGAGCCCTCCCCTGCGCCATCCCGTATGGCAAGTGCGGGGAACGGATGGCCGGATGGCTGCGGCAGCCGCGCATGAAAAACGGGGAGCCGCTTTCGCGACTCCCCGTGGTGTGAGCGGTTCTTTCCGGCTCAGCGATACATGCCCGCGTCCGCGGTCAGCAGCGGGCGATGGCTTTCGCCCGGCGTCTGGCCATCCAGCGCCATCATCACGCTCAGCGAGGTGATGGTGATGATGGAGAAGAAGAACACCTGGCGCGCCCAGGCGCGGTCATCCACCTCGCGCTTGTAGCCGGACAACGCCATCTTCAGCCACCACAGGCTGGTGGCGCAGGCCACAGCCAGGTAGCCGTAGCCGGCGTAGCCGCCGAACACCAGCATCACCGTCGCCGCCGCGAAGGCCAGGATGTAGAGCACGATCTGCTGCTTGGCGGCGGAAATGCCCTTCACCACTGGCAGCACCGGAATGCCGGCCGCCTCATAGTCCTTGAAACGGAAGATGGCGATGGCGTAGGAATGCGGCATCTGCCACAAGCTGAACATCACCAGCAGGATGGCCGCGCCCATGTCGAAGCGGCCGGTGACGGCGCAGTAGCCAGCCACCGGCGGCACCGCGCCGGACAGGCTGCCCACCACGGTGCCGTACACCGAGTTGCGCTTCATGTACAGGCTGTACACGCCCACATAGATGATGAAGCCGAACAGCACGCAGCCGGTGGCCAGCGGATTGGTGCCGAACCACAGCAGGGCGAAACCGGCCGCGCCCAACACGATGCCGTGCGCCAGCGCCGCCTTGGTGCTCATCGCGCCGGTGACCAGCACCCGTTTCTGGGTGCGGGCCATCTTGGCGTCGATATCCTGGTCTATGCAGTTGTTGATCGCGCAGCCGGAAGCCACCACCAACGACAAGCCGATGACGGTGGCCGCGAGCAGCCACCAGTCGATCGAACCCTGCGCCGCCAGCAGGAAACCGCCGGCGGCCGAGATCAGGTTGCCGAAGATGATGCCCGGCTTGGTGACCTGAAGATAGCGTTTGAACTTCAACGGGTCCGTCCTTAGCGCATCATCAGCGAGTCGGCGGTGTAGATGATCCAGATCGACAGGCCGACCAGCAGCACGATCACCATGCCGGTGAACAGGAAGGAGAAGCTGTTGAGCTTGCCTTCCTTGCTGAAGTCCAGGTGCAGGAAGTACTTCAGATGCACCACGATCTGCACCACGGCCAGGGCGAAGATGCCGATCAGCGTGGCTTGCTTGGTGAAGGCACCGCCCATCACCATCCAGAACGGAATGGCGGTGAGGATCACCGACAGCACGAAGCCGACTGCATAGCTCTTCACGCTGCCGTGGTTCTCATGCTCATGCGCGTGACTCATCACATGGCTCCTTTCAGGTAGACGACGGTGAACACGCAAATCCACACGATGTCGAGGAAGTGCCAGAACAGCGACAGGCAGTTCAGGCGGGTCATGGCGCGGCCGGTCAAGCCGGTCTTGGCCACTTCCATCATCATCACGGCCATCCACAGCAGGCCGCCGGTCACGTGCAGGCCGTGCAGGCCCACCAGGCCGAAGAAGGCCGACAGGAAGGCGCTCTGGTTCGGGCCGTGCCCTTCGGCGATCAGGTGATGGAATTCATTGATTTCCAGCCCGATAAAGGCCGCGCCGAACAGGAAGGTCACGAACAGCCAGCCCAGCACCGCGGACTTGTTGCCCTTGTGGCCGGCGATCATCGCGAAGCCGTAGGTGATGGAAGACAGCAGCAGGGCCGCGGTTTCCACCAGCACGTACGGCAGTTCGAAGATGTCCTTGCCAGACACGCCTTCCGCCACGTTGCGGAACAGCACCGCATACGCCGCGAACGCCGTCGCGAACAGAATGCAGTCGGTCATCAGGTAGAACCAGAAGCCCAGGACAGTTTGCTTGCCGCTGTCGTGGTGCTCGTGGTCCTCATGCGCGCCATGCGCATCTTTTACAATTGTCGTCATGTCAAATCCAGCCTGTTACGCGGTCGTGGTCGGACGGGCAGCCTTCTTCGGCTTCGTCTGATCGCGCTCGGTGTAGTTGTCCACATCGATGCCCAGCTTCTCGAAGCGGGCGCGCTCGATGGCTTCCACTTCATCCGGCTGCACGTAGTAGTCCAGGTTGTTGTCGTAGGCGCGGGCCAGCATGCTGCCGATGATGCCCAGCAGACCGACGATGGCCAGCCACCAGATGTGCCAGATCATCGCAAAGCCGAACACCGTGGCGAAGGCGCCGATGAAAACGCCGGCCGAAGTGTTCCGCGGCATGTGGATAGGCTCGTAGGACTTCGGCACCGCGTAAGCCACGCCCTTTTCCTTCATGTCGGTGAAGGCGTCGATGTCATGCACCTGCGGCAGCTTGGCGAAGTTGTAGAACGGCGCCGGGGAGGAAGTGGACCATTCCAGGGTATGGCCGTTCCACGGGTCGCCGGTTTCGTCCTTCAGTTCGTTGCGCTTGATCACGCTGACCACGATCTGCAGCAACTGGCAGCCGATGCCGCAAGCGATCAGCAGCGCGCCGAACAGGGCCACATACAGCCACGGCTCGTATTCCGGATTGGTGGTGTAGTTCAGGCGACGGGTCATGCCCATGAAGCCCAGCACGTACAGCGGCATGAAGGCGAACATGAAGCCGATCTGCCAGAACCAGAACGCGGCCTTGCCAAGCTTAGGCTCCAGCTTGAAGCCGAACACCTTGGGGAACCAGAAGGTGAAGCCGGCCAGATAGCCGAACACGGCGCCGCCGATGATGGTGTTATGGAAGTGGGCGATCAGGAACAGGCTGTTGTGCAGCACAAAGTCCGCGCCCGGCACCGCCATCAGCACGCCGGTCATGCCGCCGATGGAGAAGGTCACCATGAAACCCAGGGTCCACAGGATAGGGGTTTCAAAGCGCAGGCGGCCCTTGTAGATGGTGAACAGCCAGTTGAACAGCTTCACGCCGGTCGGGATCGAGATGATCATCGTCGCGATGCCGAAGAAGGCGTTCACATTGGCGCCGGAGCCCATGGTGAAGAAGTGGTGCAGCCAAACCATGAAACCCAGGATGGAGATCGCGCCGCTGGCGTAGATCATGGACTTGTGGCCGAACAGGCGCTTGCCGGCGAAAGTGGAAACCACTTCCGAGAAAATGCCGAAGGCCGGCAGAACCAGAATGTACACCTCGGGGTGGCCCCAGGCCCAGAACAGGTTCAGGTACATCATGGCGTTGCCGCCCGCTTCCGCGGTGAAGAAGTGGAAGTCGAGGTAGCGGTCCAGCGTCAGCATGGCCAGGGCGCCGGTCAGGATCGGGAAGGAGGTGGCGATCAGCACGTTGGCCCAGGTGCAGGTCCAGGTGAAGATCGGCATTTCCATCAGCTTCATGCCCGGGGCGCGCATCTTGATCACGGTCACCAGGAAGTTGATGGCCGTCAGCGTCGTCCCTAGGCCTGACAACTGCAGGGCCCAGATGTAGTAATCCACCCCCACGTCAGGACTGAAGCCCAGTTCGGCCAGCGGCGGATAGGCCACCCAGCCGGTGCGGGCGAAGTTGCCTGTCAATCAGCGTCGAATTTTGACCACCTGTCAGCGTTGAATTTTGACCAGGCATCAGACCGCTTTCCGGCGCTTCTTGAACCGGTAGGAATCGTTCCCCGTCTCCAGAATGTCGCAGTGGTGCGTCACCCGGTCCAGCAGCGCCGTCGTCATCTTCGCGTCGCCGAACACGCTCACCCATTCCCCGAAGCTCAGGTTCGTCGTCACGATCAGGCTGGTCTTCTCGTACAACTGGCTGATCAGGTGAAACAGCAGCGCGCCGCCTGATTCCGGAAACGGCAGGTAGCCCAGCTCGTCCAGGATCACCGCGTCCATCAGCATCAGTTGACGCGACAGGTGCCCGGCTTTGCCGGCGCGCTTTTCATGCTCCAGCAGATTGACTAGGTCCACCGCGTTATAGAACCGCACCCGCTTGCTCTGATGGATCGCCGCCACCCCCAGCGCTGTCGCCAGGTGGGTTTTGCCCGTCCCGGTGCCGCCCACCAGAATCAGGTTGCGCGCTTCCGCCAGGTAGTCGCCGCCGGCCAGCGCGGTCAATCTGTCTGACTGCAGCGGACTTTCCGCCCAGTCAAAGCCTGTCAGATCTCGGTGGTGCGGGAAGCGCGCGGCTTTCATCTGGTAGCTCAGGCTGCGCGCTTGGCGGTCGGCCTGTTCCGCCTCCAACAGTCGCAGCAGCATCGCTTCGCCGGTCAAAGGTTGGCGGCGGGGTTCGGCCATCAGTTCTCCCCAGGCGCTGGCCATCCCGTACAGCTTCAGCGCTTTCAGTTTGCTCAGGGGATCAGTCATGGCAGCCCTCCAGCAACTGGTCGTAACGCGCGCAGTTCGCCGCCGGCGCTTCTTTCAGCTGCAAGTTCTCCATCACGCTCAACGCTGCCGGACGGGCGGGTTCGGTCAGCCGGCGCAGCTCATTCAGAATGATGGGCGCGCTGATAGCCTTGTGCTCCAGCGCCAGCTGGCAGGCCACTTCCAGCGCTTCCAGGCCGGTTTCTCGCGCGGCCAGCAGCAGATCGGCGAAGGCCCGATCGCCTTTGGCTTCTTTCATCAGCGCCTGGCGCACGGTTTCAATCGCCGCCGGCAGCACCCATTCGACAAAGGGCCGGCCATGCCGCAAGGCGCCGGGTTTGGTTTGCAGGATCGGCACGTAGTGCCAGGGTTCGCAGATCCACTGATCCCGCCCGAAGCGACGGTCGTGGCAGGCGATCTCGGCGCCGTCGGCGACGGCGCGGATCTGGCCAGCGCTGACGCGCACCGACACCACCTTGCCCGCCCATTGCGCCGGCACGCTGTAACGATTGCGCTCTATCGTCACCAGGCAGGTGCTGGAGACGCGCAGCGCCTGCTCCACATAGCTGTCGAACGGCATGGCGATCGGCGTCAGCTGCTGCCGCTCGTCTGCCCAGGCTGCGGCCACCGTCACCGGCTGGTGCGGGTGTTGGCGTTGCCCCAGTTCGCGGCAGCGTTGCGCCAGATGGGCATTGAGCGCCGCGAAGTCGGCAAAGCGCGGGGTGGGCGTGAACAGCCATTCCCGGATATTGCCGACCTGATTCTCCACTTGCCCTTTCTCCCAGCCCGATGCCGGCGTGCAGGCCACCGGCTCGAACAGGTAGTGATTGGCCAAAGCCAGGTGGCGGCTGTTGAAACGGCGGGACTTGCCGGTAAAGATGGCGTCCACCACTGCCTTGAGGTTGTCGTAGATCACCTTGCGCGGCGCGCCGCCAAAGAAGGCGAAAGCCTGGACGTGAGCGTCCAGCACCATTTCCTGGGTTTCGCGCGGATAGGCGATGACGAAAGGCTGGCGGCTATAAGCCAGGCGGAAGTGCGCCAGCTTGATGGTCTGGGCGATACCGCCGAGCACCACCTGCTCGTAGCTCCAATCGAATTGGCAAACTTCGCCGGGCGCGAAGAGCAGCGGGACGAAAGCCTGCTTTGGGGTGAGCGTGCCGGGCTGAGCGGCCTTCCAGGCTTTGACGTGGCGCTGGATGCTGTCGTAGGCGCCCCTGTACCCCTCGGCCTGCAGGCATTCGAACAGGCGGCGGGCGGTACGGCGTTGGGCCTTGGGGAGCTGGCTATCGCGCTTGAGCCAGGCGTTCAGCGTGTCCATGAAGGCGCCGAGCCTGGGATGGCGCGGCTGGCGCTGATATTGCGGGGCGGTGGTGGCCTTGAGGTATTTCTTGACGGTGTTGCGGGAGAGGTTGAGGGAGCGGGCAACAGCGCTGATGCTCTCGTTGCCCACCAGGTGACGGCGTCGGATCTTGCCGATGGTTTCCATGCAAATCACTCCAGGTTTGCCCTCGCCAAAAAGACGAAGTGTGGCACATGCCCGGGGTGGTCAAAATTGGACGCTGTTTACCCCGGGAACCTGGTCACTTTTGCACGCTGTTTAACAAAGTTGCCCACACCCAGCGACAGGTTGACCAGGATCACGGCCGAAACCAGCAGCCAGAAGCTCAGCGAGTTCAGGAAGGGGAAGGCCACGTCGCGCGCGCCGATTTGCAGCGGCACCACGATGTTCATCAGGCCGGTCATGAACGGCATCGCCATGAAGATGATCATGATCACGCCGTGGGCGGTGAAGATCTGATCATAGTGTTCCGGCGGGAAAATGCCGTGGCTGCCGCCGGTGGCGACGGCCAATTGGGTACGCATCATCAGCGCGTCGGCGAAGCCGCGCAGCAGCATGATCATGGCGACGATGATGTACATCACGCCGATTTTCTTGTGATCGACCGAAGTCAGCCACTCTTTCCAGAGATAGCCCCACTTACCGAACTTGGTGATGAGCGCGAACAGCATCAGCCCGATCAGGCCGGCGCCGCCAAGCGCCCCCATGATGATGGGCTCATGGTACGGAATCGCGTCCAGAGTCAGTTTACCTAACCACATCAATCTTTACTCCTTGACAACCGGCGGCGTGATGGCGGCGCACAGTTCTTTGGTCATCTTGGCCAGCTTGATGGCGTCATCGCTGTCGGCCAGGGACGGACGACCGGCCATGTACTTGTGCAGCACGGCCTCAAACAGGTACGGCGTGGTCGACGCGTAGTAGGCCACCGGATTCTTCTCGCTAGGCTTCAGCAGCTGCAAGTAGTTCGGCGCATCCAGCTTCTGGCCGGAGGCCTTCACCTTGGCCACCCAGGCGTCGAACTCGGCCGGGGTCTTGGTGGCGATGGCGTTGAACTTCATGCCGGAGAAACCGGCGCCGCTGTAGTTGGACGAGAAGCCGTGATAGGTGCCCGGCTCGCTCGCCAGCAGGTGCAGCTGGGTCTGCATCCCGGCCATGGCGTAGATCTGGCCGCCAAGCTGCGGGATGAAGAAGGAGTTCATCGCCGCATCGGAGGTGATCTTGAAGTTCACCGGCGTATCCGCCGGGAACACCAGCTCGTTGACGGTGGCGATTTGCTGTTCCGGATAGATGAACAACCACTTCCAGTTCAGCGCCACCACTTGCACTTGGATCGGTTTCTTGTCCGAATCCAGCGGACGGTACGGGTCCAGCTTGTGCGTGGTGTGCCAGGTCAGCGTCGCCAGGAAGGCGATGATGACGCAGGGGATCAGCCAGACCACCAGCTCGATCTTGGTCGAATGCGACCACTTCGGCTCGTAGGCGGCGTCCTTGTTGCTGGCGCGGTATTTCCAGGCGAAAACCAGGGTCATCACGATCACCGGGATGACCACCAGCAGCATCAGCGCGGTTGCCGTGATGATCAGGGACTTCTGCTCGGCTGCGACCGGGCCCTTGGGGTCAAGGATACCGCCTTGACATCCCGAGAGCAGCAGTGCGAAGAGCGGAGAAAGCCCCCACAACAGGCGGGAGGGTCTATGGTTTCTCATCTTACGACTTTACGGGTTAAAAATCCTTCAACGCGCCGATGCGCAACGGGCGTTGCGAGCCACGCTCCAACGCCAGAAAAATGTCCAGCAGACGGCCGCGCCCCAACAAAGAGGGACAGGCCGTCAGGCAAAACCACAGGTTTTAGGGCTCGCGGATTCCGCGATTCGCCGATGCGCATCCGTTTCCACGGCGGATTCGCTCCGGGGGAGCCGACGCTAGCGTCGTCTCCGGTCGATGAGGTGACAGCTGAAGACCCACTGTCCGGGTGAGCGCCGGCGTACGGCGCAGGAAGACAGGCATCCGGCAAACACGAACATCAGTATTTCACGCTATGCCGCTGCGGCAATTCGTCGCAGGCAGGCCTCAAGCGGGCGTATTAGAAACAGTTTTGCCTGATATTTCAAGGGCCTTGACGAAGATCAACAGACGCTCCGGCCAGGATATGCAATTCGGTTGATTAGCATCAATATGCGGGGGTGGCAAAATCTATAACCCTGACAATGGTTTAAGACATTGTACTTGACGAATCGCCGCCATCTGACGCGCTACATTTTGTTACAATTAGATTTATACTGATATTGCAGCGCAGCGGCCACAGTTTGAAAGAAGCGACGGGAGGAACGCAAAAAGCCGAATCTATTAAGATTCGGCTTTTCTGGATTTGGTTGCGGGGGCAGGATTCGAACCTACGACCTTCGGGTTATGAGCCCGACGAGCTACCAGACTGCTCCACCCCGCGTCAGGAGAGAACGAATAATACCGCTCCCCCACTAATGCGTCAAGGCTTTTTTACATATTTATTTCCAGCGCCACCCGATGCAAAAAGGGCGGCCAGGCCGCCCTTTCCTCAACGCGCCCGACGCGCTTACTTTTTCTCGCTGCGCGCCTTGGCGATCAACTCGTTCATGACCTGGGTCATGCGCTCCGGCGTGCTGGTCACCACCACGTATTTGCCGTTGATGATGACCGTCGGCGTGCCCTGGATCTGGTAATCGCGCGTGATCTGCGTCGCGCGCGCCACCTGGGCGTTGATGCCGAAGGAGTTGTAGGTCTGCAGCAACTTGGCGCTGTCCACGCCCTTCTGCTGCTTGATCCAGGAAGTGAACTGCTGCGGATCCGCCAGGTTGATGCGCTGCTTGATCTGCGCGTCAAACGCCGCGCGGTGCAGCTTGTCCAGCGTGCCGGTCGCCTTGAAGGTGGCGAACATGCGGGCGAAGCCCTCCATCGACTTTTGCCAAACGATCTGCTCCTTGCGGAAGCTCACGTCGGCCGGCAGCTTCTTGGCCCAGGCATTCATCGCCGGATCATCGTCATAGCAATGGATGCAGTGATAAGAGAAGAACTCGATCACTTCCACTTTTTTCGGATCTGCCACCGGCTGCGGCGTGCTCAGCATGGTGTAGTCCTTGCCCAGCTCCAGTGCCGCGTTCGCCATGCCGCTGGCCGCCAGCAGCAACAATAACAACCATTTCTTCATCTTGTTTTCCCGTGTTTGCTTGGATCGACTACTCGGCCTTCACCACGCTGGCGGCGATGCCGTTCTGCTTCAATTGCGCCTTCAACCTGTCCACATCGTCCGGACGGCTCAAAGGTCCGACTCGAACCCGGTGCACCATGCCCTTGTCCGGCACGTTGACCGACTGGATCTTGGCCTCCACGCCCAGCAAGGCCAGCTTGGCCTTCAAGTTATCCGCTTCATCCTGGTTCTGGAAGGCACCCAGCTGCAGGTAGACCTTTTTGGCCGAAGCGCCAGTCGAAGGTTCCCCACCTTTGTCGCCCTTGGCATCCGACGTCACCGCATCCACTTGACCCGGCAGTATCTTGTAGAAATCAAAGCGCTGATCGTCCTTGCCGCTTTTCGCCGGCGCAGCCGGCTTAGGCTTGGCCTCATGCGGCGCCGGCGGTGGCAATGGAACCGAGTCGGTACTGTCCAGCGTGGCGCGCGCAGGGCGGGCGCGGGCGCGGAAGCCGGCCCTGCAGGCGGCTCCTCGGCGATCTTGGTTCCCGGCGCCAGCAATTCAGTTGGCGTTGGCGCTTGGGTCGTTTCCGCCTTGTGCGCGTTCTTTACTTGAAACGGCTCCGGCGACCGATTGAGATACATGGCTAATCCCACCGCCACCGCAACGCCGATGATCAGGCCCATGATCAGGCCGGCCATCAGCCCCCCGCCGCCGCTGCGCGAAGAGGAGGAGTTGCCGCGTCCGCGAGACGGACGAGGAGAATTTTTCAGATCTCGATTTGCCATTCACCACTACCGCTATTGTTGTCAAACGGATGGAAGCGATGCCATCCGGGTTGATGGATACCCCCAATCAGGCGCCCGCCACGGCAAGCCGCCTTAATTGGATCGCCTGCAAGACATGATTGCGGCCTATCCGTTCCGCGCCTTGCAAATCCGCAATGCTGCGCGAAACCCGAAGTATCCGATGATAAGCGCGCGCCGACAAGCCAAGTTGTTGCAAGGCCTTGGCCAACACAGCCAAGGCATCCGCATCGGCCTCGCAATGCCGCTCCAGCTGCACGCCTTGCAAGCCGGCGTTCAAGCCGCCCTGTCGCGCCCACTGCCGTTGCCGCGCCTTAGCCACTCTCTCTCTCACCAAGTCGCTGGATTCGCCGGCAGCGGCTCGCTGCAACTCCGCGGCATCCAAAGACGGCACTTCAACATGCAGATCGATGCGATCCAGCAAAGGCCCCGATATTCTGCCGCGGTAACGCGCCACCTGCTCCGGCGAGCAATGGCAGCGGCCGGACGAATGGCCGAAATAGCCGCAAGGACAGGGATTCATCGCCGCCACCAACTGGAAGCGCGCCGGGAAACTAGCCTGCCTCGCCGCCCGCGAAATATGGATCACGCCGCTTTCCATCGGTTCGCGCAGCACTTCCAGCACTTTGCGGTCAAACTCAGGCAATTCGTCCAGAAACAACACGCCATGGTGGGCAAGGCTGATTTCGCCAGGCCGCGGATCGCTGCCTCCGCCCACCAGCGCCACGGCGGAAGAGGTGTGATGAGGAGAACGAAACGGGCGCAGCCCCCAGGTTTCTGATCGGAAACCCTGCGTGGCCAACGACTGCACCGCCGCGCTTTCCAGCGCCTCATCGCGGGACAAAGCCGGCAGCAAACCGGGCAGACGCGCGGCCAACATGGACTTTCCCGTGCCAGGCGGCCCCATCAGCAACAAGCTATGCCCCCCCGCCGCGGCAATTTCCAGCGCGCGGCGCGCGACGGACTGACCTTTGACATCGGCCAGATCGAGATAGTTCGGCTCCGCCATCGGCTCCGGCGCGGCAATCGGTGGCAAGGGCTGCAAGCCGTTCAAATGCGCGCAGGCCTGCAATAGCGTGGCGGCGCCATAAACGCGCGCGCCCACCACCGCCGCCGCCTGCGCCGCGCTCTCCGCCGGCAAGACGAAAGCGCGCCCCGCAGCCTGGCAATGACAGGCCATCGCCAGCGCGCCCCGCAGCCTGGCAATGACAGGCCATCGCCAGCGCGCCCCGGACCTGGCGCAAGGCTCCGCCCAGGGCCAGTTCTCCGGCAAACTCATACTGAGCGATATCATCACACTTGACCTGGCCCGAAGCCAATAGGATTCCGATGGCGATGGGCAAGTCGAAACGGCCGGAATCCTTGGGCAGATCGGCCGGCGCCAGGTTCACGGTAATGCGCCGCGCGGGAAACTCAAAACCAGAGGTCAGGATGGCCGCACGCACCCTTTCGCGGCTTTCCTTCACCTCGGCCTCGGGCAATCCCACCAAGGTGAAGGCAGGCAGCCCATTGGCCAGATGCACCTCTACCGCCACCTCCGGCGCCTGCATGCCCTGCAAGGCGCGACTGTACAAGATGGCGAGCGACATCAGCGGGCCGTCCCTTCTCGCACGGCTTTGGACTGTAGTGCTGCGCTTGTGGATGTCAAACCGGACTCCCTTGTTTGAATGAGGCCATATCGACACGCATGACTAGGTTTTGGCGGCATCCCCGCGCGATGTCGCAGCAGGCCGCGAGCGTGCGCCAGGAGCGATGTCTAATTCGCCTCCGCCATTCAGGAGTGGCCCAGCTCCGACTGTTCCGCCACCTTCTCAGCCGCCTCCGCCGGGAACACCTGGCCCTCCAGCTTGGCCAAACGCGACTCCAGCGCCGCCAACTGCTCGCGCGTGCGTGTCAACACCGCTTGCTGCACGTCGAATTCCTCCCGCGTCACCAGATCCATCTTGGCGAAGGTGGAGGCCATCATGGCGCGCACGTTCTTTTCGATGTCCTTGGCCGGGCTGGCGGCGATGGTTTCGCTGATCTTGGCGCTGATTTCTTCAAACAGTTTCTGACTCAACATATTCGGACTCCCGCAGTGTCTTGATATTCAAGCGGAGTGTAGCAAAAAGCGCTGCCTTGCTCCCGCCTTCCTGTCCCGTCGGCGAGTCCCTCACCGCCCCGCCGCGAAAGCCAGCTGATATACGCCCACCCCTGCGCACCATGACGGTGCACTCATTCCCGTTGCAGTGCACAAATACAGTGCCATAATGCGACCAGGCCCCGCTATTGCGCCGCATCATGAATAGTGGCGGCCTCCGCACGAGCTGGCACGATTCCTGCATTACCGTTCGCAGCAGAACCAAATCTGTCTACCGCCCGAAAAGGAGCCGTCATGAAACTCGTTACCGCAGTCATCAAGCCGTTCAAGCTTGACGAAGTCCGCGAAGCCCTGTCCGCCATTGGCGTGCAAGGCGTGACCGTGTCCGAGGTCAAAGGCTTCGGCCGCCAGAAAGGCCACACCGAGCTGTATCGCGGCGCCGAATACGTCGTCGACTTCCTGCCCAAGGTCAAGCTGGAAATCGCCATCGACGACGCGCTGCTGGACCAGGTGGTGGAAGCCATCGAAAAATCCGCCCGCACCGGCAAGATCGGCGACGGCAAGATCTTCGTCTACGACCTGGAGCAGGTGATCCGCATCCGTACCGGCGAAACCGGCGCCGACGCCGTCTGACGCCACGAGACACTGGGGAAACGATAATGAAAAAACAACTCGCTGCAGCGGCGGCCGCGCTCGCCACCCTCTCCCTGCCGGCCCTGGCCGACGCGCCGGCAGGCCCGGCGGTGGCTGCCGTCAAGGTGATCAACTCCGGCGACACCGCCTGGATGCTGACCTCCACCGCCCTGGTGCTGTTCATGACCATTCCCGGCCTGGCGCTGTTCTACGGCGGCATGGTGCGCAAGAAGAACGTGCTGGCCACGCTGATGCAAAGCTTCGCCATCACTGCGCTAGTGACCGTGCTGTGGGCGGTCATCGGCTACAGCCTGGCCTTCACCGTAGGCAATCCGTATATCGGCGACCTGTCTCGCGTCATGTTGGACGGCATGGTATTCATGAAGGATGCTGGCAAGGTGGCGGTGCACCCGCTGGCCGGCACCATCCCGGAATCGGTGTTCATGACCTTCCAGATGACCTTCGCCATCATCACCCCCGCGCTGATCACCGGCGCCTTCGCCGAACGGATGAAATTCTCCGCCATGCTGGTCTTCATGACCTTGTGGTCACTGCTGGTCTACGCCCCGGTGGCGCACTGGGTCTGGGCGCCGGGCGGCTGGATGGCAGATAAGGGCGTGCTGGACTTCGCCGGCGGCACCGTGGTGCACATCAACGCCGGCGTGGCCGGCCTGGTCACGGCGCTGGTGCTGGGCAAGCGCGTCGGTTTCGGCAAGGACGCCATGCCGCCGCACAACCTGGTGCTGACTCTGGTGGGCGCCTCCATGTTGTGGGTGGGCTGGTTCGGCTTCAACGCCGGTTCCGCCGCCGCCGCCGACGGCCGCGCCGGCATGGCGATGGTCACCACCCAGGTTGCCACCGCGATGGCCGCGCTGGCCTGGATGTTCGCCGAGTGGATCGCCAAGAAGAAGCCGTCGGTGCTGGGCATCGCCTCCGGCGCGGTGGCGGGCCTGGTCGCCATCACGCCGGCCGCCGGCTTCGTCGACGTCAAGGGCGCCCTGGCCATCGGCCTGGCCGCAGGCGTGGTGTGCTTCTGGGGCGCCACCGGGCTGAAACACATGATGGGCTATGACGACTCTCTGGACGCCTTCGGCGTGCACGGCGTGGGCGGCATCCTGGGCGCGCTGTTGACCGGCGTGTTCGCGGTCAAGGACATCGGCGGCGCCGACGGCAGTCTCGCCACCCAGGCGCTGGGCGTCGGCGTGACCGCGGCTTACTGCGCGGTAGTAACCTTTGTGCTGCTGAAACTAGTGGACATGGTACTGGGACTGCGCGTCGCCGAAGACGAAGAGCGCGAGGGCCTGGACCTGGTGCTGCACGGCGAGCGCGTGGAGTAAACCAGACCGATCAAGATTGTTGTGTAAGGGACTTGGCGGGGCTTCGGCCCCGTTTTTTTTCGTCCACGCGCCGCAGCGGGCGCAAAAAAAACCGGCCTTGGGCCGGTTTCGTGTTTGGTCTGCCTACTTGACGATGCGCAGGCTGGGACGGCCGCCGGGGCGGTTCGGACCCGGCTCGTCATCACTTTTGCCAGACGCGTCCGGCGCCGGTTTCAAGTCGGCGTGATCCGCCATCGGCTCCACCTCAAAGCCCATGCCCTCGCCCGTCTCGCGCGCGAAGATGGACATCACATTGCCCACCGGCAGCCAGATCTCTCGCGACATTCCGCCAAAGCGTGCTGAGAACGAGATCCAGTCGTTGTCCATCTTCAGATTCTTGGTCGCGCTGTAAGCGATGTTCAGCACGATTTCGTTGTTCTTGACGAACTCGCGCGGCACATCGGTTTTATCATTGACCCAGACCACGACGTAGGGTGTGTGGCCATTGTCGCAGCACCACTGGTGCAAGGCGCGGATCATGTAGGGCTTGGTGCTGGTGCTCATCGCGTTTCCTTACTTGCGCATCGCCTTCTCGGACGGCGTCAGCGAGTCGATGAAAGACTGGCGCTGGAAGATGCGCTCGGCGTACTTCAGGATGGGCGCGGCGCTCTTGCCCAGGTCGATGTTGTAGTGCTCCAGGCGCCACATCAGCGGGGCGATGGCCACGTCTATCATCGAGAAATCGTCGCCCAGCATGAACTTCTGCTTGGCGAAGATAGGCGCGATGGTGGTCAGGCCGTCGCGGATCGCTTCACGCGCCTTGGTGGCTTCCTTGCCGGTGGCGCCGGCTTCCAGCGTCTTGACGTGAATGAACAGCTCGTTCTCGAAACGGTGCAGGAACAGGCGGGCGCGAGCGCGCATCACCGGATCGGCTGGCATAAGCTGCGGGTGCGGGAAGCGCTCGTCGATGTATTCGTTGATGATGTTGGACTCGTGCAGGATCAAGTCGCGCTCCACCAGAACCGGCACTTCGTTGTACGGATTCATCACAGCCAGGTCTTCCGGCTTGTTATGGATGTCCACATCGATGATTTCGAAATCCATCCCCTTTTCGAAGAGCACGATGCGGCAGCGCTGGCTGAAGGGGCAGGTGATTCCGGAATAGAGGGTCATCATGGTGGTGAAATCCTTGCAAGACTAGAAGTTATCAAACGAGCTGAAGTATACCACCGACGCATTGCGATTTTCCAGAAAAATAGAATAAGTCATTGTTTTTAAATTGATTTATTGCCGCTCATCATTTTTCAATCGTACGCATCGCCTCCCCGCGCTCCCAAGCCGCATTGAAATCCGACATCACTTTTGGCCAATTGCTTAGCCGCCGGGATAGCAGCAAATAGAGCGGATTCCGGTAAATAGGCGGCTCCAGCCTTTGGATTCGCTGCGCCAGCGCCGGCTCATTCGCCACTAAATGCTCAACTTCGTCAGCGTTGGCCAGCATAAGATCCAAGCGCCCCAGCTGAAGCTTGCGCAGATTCGCTTCGTCATTGTTCGCCTCTTCGACCAACATCCCAACCGCCCGCAACTCAGGCACCACCGAGCCTCGCATCACGCCGACTCGCTTGCCCCGGAAAACCTCCAGCCGCGCGGCGGAGGCTGCGCGCTCCGTTTGTCGGCTAAACAAATATTCCCGATCCTGCATCAGCTCCACGCTCACAGCCATGGCCGCCGGCGTGGAAGAGGACTGTTCCGCGCCGATCAGGCCATCCGCCTCGCCCGACGCCAAACTTGCCAAGGCTCGCTTCCATGGCATAACCCGGACCTCGGTTTGATAGCCTGCCTGGCGGAAAGCCGTTCGTACGCTTCTAACCAGCCGGCCTCCGCCTGGCAGAGCCTCTCCGCAGTAGGGCGGCCACTCTGTCGCGAGCAAACGCAACACCTGAGCTTCCGATGGCGCCACCAACAGCGCCAACGACATGGCCAGAATCGCCTCTCCACTTCGCCGCCCAAAGCCCATCATCCCCTCCCAATCGCCATCGTGACCACTATAGCCACTACGAGAAGCGGACAATAAAAAAGCGGAGCCTCCGCTCCGCTTTTCTCCTGACTGCGCGCCCTTAGTGCACGTCGCGCCAGTATTCCTTCTTCAGCAGATACACCAGCGGGAACAGCAAGAGGCCCAGGAACATCAGCACCACGTAGCCGATCTGCTGGCGCTTCACCGCTGCCGGCTCTCCCATGTAGACCAAGAAATTGGTCAGATCCGCCATGCGTCGGTCAAACTCGACCGTGTCGGCCTTGCCATTGTCCAGCTTGGTCATGGTGCCCGCCTTGACCAACTCAAGCTTGTGCTCTTCATGGCCTTCGGCATCCTTGGTGGTTTTCAACACCTGCTCGCCTTGCAGCTCCCAGAAGATATTGGGCATGCCCACCTTGTCGAACACCAGGTTGTTCCAGCCGGTCGGACGAGAAGGATCGCGGTAGAAGCCGCGCAGGTAGCCATACAGGTAGTCCGCGCCGCGCGAACGCGCGATCAGAGACAAGTCCGGCGGCGTGGCGCCGAACCAGGCCTTGGCATCCTTCTTCTCCATGGCGATGTTCATTTGGTCGCCGATCTTGGCGCCCTCCGGCAGCAGATTGGCCTTGATCTGCTCCTCCGACAGGCCAATGTCTTCCAGCCGGTTGTAACGCATCATGCTGGCCGAGTGGCAGGACAAGCAGTAGTTGACGAAGATTTGCGCGCCGCGCTGCAGGCTCTCCGTATCCTGGATGTCGATCGGGGCCTTTTCCAGCTTGGGGCCACCCTCGTTGGCCAGCGCGACAGAGAACGGCAGCGTCAGGGCCATCGCGGCGATCAGCTTGCGCATCTTGTTTTTCATTTTCCTTATCCCCTTGCTTACACGTTCATGGCGAACAGCGCGGCCAGGAACACGGTCAGAGCCACCATCACCAGGAACTGGATCTGGCGCTTGGCATTGGTGTCCGTCACCCGCTCCGGCACCGGCACGCTGCCGACATCGTTCTTGGTGTAGAACGGCATGCCCAGGAAGAAGGCGAAATAGACCACGGAGAAAATCTGCGACAGCGCGGTGCGCAGACCAGTCGGCGGCAGCGCGCCCAGGATGCCCAGGCCAATGAAGGATGCGATGAACAGGATCAGCGCGACCTTGAACTTGGGACCGCGGTAGCGGATGGACTTGATCGGCGAACGATCCAGCCACGGCAGGAAGGCGATCAGCACCACGGCGGCGCCCATGGCCAACACGCCCCACACCTGGGTGCCGGCGAACGACGGCACGGCGCGCAAAATGGCGTAGAACGGCGTGAAGTACCATACCGGCGCGATGTGCGGCGGCGTTTTCAGCGGATCCGCCTGATCGAAGTTCGGATGCTCCAGGAAGTAGCCGCCCATTTCCGGCAGGAAGAACACGATGGCCGAGAACACCACCATGAACACCACCACGCCGAGGATGTCCTTGACGGTGTAGTAAGGGTGGGAATAGATGCCGTCCAGATAGAGTCCGGTTGCCGGGTCCTTGGGCTGCTGCTTGATCTCCACGCCGTCCGGATTATTGGAGCCGACTTCGTGCAAGGCCATCAGGTGGGCCACCACCAGCGCCAGCAGCACCAGCGGCACCGCGATCACGTGCAAGGCGAAGAAGCGGTTCAGCGTCGCGTCCGACACCACATAGTCGCCGCGGATCCACACCGACAGGTCGGGACCGATCACCGGGATGGAGCCGAACAGATTGACGATCACCTGGGCGCCCCAGAACGACATCTGCCCCCAGGGCAACAGATAGCCCATGAAGGCCTCAGCCATCAGGCACAGGAAGATCAGCGTGCCGAACACCCACACCAGCTCACGCGGCTGTTTGTAAGAGCCGTAGATCAAACCGCGGAACATGTGCAGATAGACCACGACAAAGAACATCGAGGCGCCGGTGGAGTGCATGTAGCGGATGATCCAGCCGCCCGCCACGTCTCGCATGATGTACTCGACCGAGGCGAAGGCCACCGGCACGCCGGCCGCGTTCAGCGTGGCATCCGGCTTGTAGTTCATGGTCAGGAAGATGCCGGTGACGATTTGCAGCACCAGCACCAGCATGGCCAGGGAGCCAAAGAAATACCAGAAATTGAAATTCTTGGGGGCGACATATTTGCCCCATTGGCTTTCCCACAGGGCGGTCAGCGGAAACCGTTCGTCCACCCAGTTCAGCAACTTTTGCGCTTTGCTCATTTTTCGCCCTCAGCTTATTTGTCGTCGCCGATCAGCAGACGGGTGTCGGACAGATACTTGTGCGGGGGGATTTCCAAGTTCTTCGGCGCCGGCACGCCCTTGAACACGCGCGCGGCGAGATCGAACTTGGAGCCATGGCAGGGGCAATAGAACCCCCCCAGCCACTCCGGTCCCAGATCGGCGGGCGCCAGATCGGGGCGGAAGGTCGGAGAACAGCCCAGGTGCGTGCAGATGCCCACCGCCACCAGGTATTCAGGCTTGATGGAACGATGTTCGTTCTTGCAATAAGCGGGTTGTTGATCCACGTCGGACGCGGGGTCCACCAGCTTGGGATCGTTCTTTGGCAGGTTCTTCAATTGTTCCGGCGTGCGGTTGAGAATCCATACCGGCTTGCCGCGCCACTCGACATTGATCTTCTGCCCCAATTCGATCTTGCCGATGTCGACCTCTACCGGCGCCCCCGCCGCCTTTGCCCGTTCAGACGGGAAAAAGCTCAGGAAAAAAGGCGTGGCCGCGCCGACTACCGCAACCCCTCCAACAGCGCTGGATGCCAGCGTCAGAAAGCGCCGGCGGCCAGTATCGACTTGTTGTTCACTCATTGCAATCATCCTCAATCGTGGAAATCGAGCCCTAAACCGCCAGATTTTACCCGATTACTAGTAGGGACTTGAAGCATCCATGCAAATAAATTGTCATTACGGCGCTACAACTTCTCAAACCGGATTATTCAGGTCAATAAATTCCACTTTTATGCCCTCGTGCTTCATTAAATGCTCACCAAGAGCCTGGATGCCATAGCGTTCAGTGGCATGATGTCCTGCGGCAATGAATGCGACATCACTCTCCATCGCCATATGATAATTCTGTTCCGATGCCTCGCCGGTGATGAAGGCATCCACGCCCAGCGCGATCGCGTCGGCAAAGAATCCCTGCGCCCCGCCGGTGCACCAGGCCACTCGGCGCACCAACTTGTCAGGCCGGCCCAGCAGCAAGGCGCTTCTGCCCAGAATAGACGAAATATGCGCGTTCAGCCGGGCGGCATCTCCAGTTTCACGCCAGTCGCCATGCCAGAGCAAACCCTGTTCTCCAGACTGACCAAGCGCCTCCAGCCCCAGGCGCTTGCCCAGCATGGCATTGTTGCCCAGATCCAGATGCCCATCCAATGGCAAATGATATGCCAAAAGACTGATATCGTGCCGCAGCAAGCTGCTGATCCGCTGCCGCTTGATGCCGCTCAAACAGGCATCCTCTCCCTTCCAGAAATAGCCGTGGTGCACCAGAATGGCATCGGCGCCGCGCTCGATGGCGGCGTCGATCAACGCCTGCGAGGCCGTCACCCCGGTGACAATCTTGCCGACCTCTGCCCGGCCTTCCACTTGCAGGCCATTGGGCGCGTAGTCCTTGTAGCGCGAGGGCTCCAACAAAAGATTCAATTTTTCCAACAGCAGATTCAATCTCATCATTTTTCTTCCAAGCTTGATAAAGTGAATGCCCTCTTGCAGCAGATCCTCCCCCGCACAGATTGCAACAGCGCCCATCGTCATTTAGAACTTGATAAAATGCCAGCTTCGAACGCTCAAGCGGCCATCACCTGCACGCGACTGCTGGCTGGGCACGCATGATGCGTGGCTCAGCCAGCCCCTCTGCCGGCACTCAATAATATGCAACCCGATTATAACAGGATGCTGATATGACTATTCTCGTGACCGGCGGCGCCGGATTCATAGGCGGCAATTTCGTTCTCGACTGGCTGGCCAACCACGATGAAACCGTCGTCAACCTAGATGCCTTGACCTATGCCGGCAACCTGGACACCCTGCAATCCTTGCAGCAAGACGCTCGCCATGTCTTTGTCCATGGCAGCATTGGCGACCGCAATCTAGTCGATGCCCTGCTGACCAAACACCAACCACGCGCGGTCATCAACTTTGCGGCAGAAAGCCATGTCGACCGCTCCATCCATGGTCCCGGTGATTTTATCCAAACCAATATCGTCGGCACCTTCAACTTGCTGGAAAGCGTCCGCGGTTACTGGGATGGCCTGAACTCCGAACAGCAAGCCACCTTCCGCTTCCTGCACGTGTCCACCGACGAAGTCTACGGCACGCTGTCGCCGGAAGACGCGCCCTTCGCCGAAACGCATCGTTACGAGCCCAACAGCCCGTACTCGGCATCGAAAGCCGCCTCGGACCACCTGGTGCGCGCCTGGCACCATACTTATGGCCTGCCCGTACTGACCACAAACTGCAGCAACAATTACGGCCCCTACCACTTCCCGGAAAAGCTAATTCCGCTGGTCATCCTCAACGCGCTGGCCGGCAAGCCATTGCCCATTTATGGTGATGGCCAGCAAGTACGCGACTGGCTGTATGTGAAAGACCACTGCAGCGCCATTCGCCGCGTACTGGAAGCCGGCACGCTGGGCGAAACCTATAATGTCGGCGGCTGGAATGAAAAAGCCAATCTGGACGTGGTTCATACCATCTGCGCGATTCTGGACGAGCTCAAGCCACGCGCCGATGGCGATAGCTATGCGTCGCAGATCACCTTCGTGCAGGACCGCCCCGGCCATGACCGGCGTTATGCGATAGACGCGCGCAAGCTGGAAAAGGAATTGGGCTGGAAACCCGCGGAGACTTTTGAAACCGGCATTCGCAAGACCGTGCAGTGGTATCTGGACAATCCGCAATGGGTCGACAACGTCACCAGTGGCCATTACCGCGACTGGATCAACCAACACTACGGCCAACCCGCATGACGCGCATCCTGATCACCGGCAAGAACGGCCAGGTCGGCCACGAGTTGCAACGCGCGCTGGCGCCGCTGGGCGAGCTGATTGCGCTGGATCGCAAAAGCCTGGATCTTGCCGATGCGGACGCCATTCACGCCGTTTTGAATGAGCGGCGGCCAGACATCATCGTCAATCCCGCCGCCTACACTGCCGTCGACAAGGCTGAGAGCGAGCCCGAGCTCGCGCAGGCCGTCAATGCCACAGCTCCCGCAGCCATGGCTCGCTGGGCCTCAGAGCATGACGCGCTCTTGGTGCATTACTCCACAGACTACGTCTTCAACGGCCGAGGCGACACGCCATGGCGCGAGGACGATCCCGCCGATCCGCAATCGGTATATGGGCTCAGCAAATGGAATGGCGAACAGGCCGTGCGCGCTGTGGCTCCTCGCCACTTGATCCTGCGCACCAGCTGGGTATTTGGCGCGCACGGCGGCAACTTCCTCAAAACCATGCTGCGTCTGGCGGGAGAGCGCCAGGAGCTGAAAGTGGTGGCCGACCAAATCGGCGCGCCGACGTCCGCCGCCTTGATAGCAGACACGACAGCACAACTCATTCGCCGCTACCTGACGGATAGCGAGGGCTGCCCTTTCGGCACCTACCACTTGGTCGCCTCCGGCGAAACCAGCTGGCACGGCTACGCCCAATATCTGATCGGCCAAGCTCGACTGCTCGGCTTCCCTTTGGCGCTGAGCCCGGATGCAGTACACGGCATCCCGACTGAAGCGTACCCGCTGCCGGCGAAACGCCCGGCCAACTCTCGCCTGAATTGCGGCAAGCTGCAACGCAACTACGGCATCACCCTGCCAGCCTGGCAGCAAGGCGTCGATGCAACGCTCACCGCCTTGTGGCAACAACGACAAGCACAACAAAATGTAAAGGAGTCTCCATGAGCAAGGCTCGCAAAGGCATTATTCTAGCCGGCGGCTCCGGCACTCGCCTGTATCCAGCGACCATCGCTGTCAGCAAGCAGCTGCTGCCGATCTACGACAAGCCGATGATTTACTATCCGCTAAGCACGCTGATGCTGGCTGGCATCCGGGACATGCTGATCATCTCCACGCCGCAAGACACGCCGCGCTTCGAACAGCTGCTTGGCGACGGCAGCCAATGGGGCATCAACCTGCAATACGCGGTGCAGCCGAGTCCAGACGGTCTGGCGCAAGCCTTTCTGATCGGCGAGCGCTTCCTCGACGGCGCGCCCTCCGCATTGGTTCTGGGCGACAATATCTTCTACGGCGACGACTTCTCCAGCCTATTGCAAGAGGCCAACGCCAAAGCTAGCGGCGCCAGCGTATTCGCCTACCGCGTCAACGACCCGGAACGCTATGGCGTGGTAGCGTTTGATGCCCATGGCAAAGCGCTATCGATCGAGGAAAAACCCAAGCAACCCAAATCACATTACGCGGTGACGGGCCTGTACTTCTACGACGAGAAAGTGGTCGACATCGCCAGAACCATCCGCCCTTCCGCACGCGGAGAGCTGGAAATCACCGACGTCAACAACGTTTATCTGCAACAAGGCTCGCTGGATGTGCAGACCATGGGCCGCGGCTATGCCTGGCTCGATACCGGCACCCATGAATCGATGCTGGAAGCCAGCCAGTTCATCGCCACCATTGAAAGCCGCCAAGGCCTGAAAGTGGCGTGCCCGGAGGAAATCGCCTTCCGCAGCGGCTGGATTGACGGCGCACAAGTCCAAAAACTGGCGCACCCCTTGCAGAAGACTGGCTATGGCCGTTATCTACTCGCCATGCTGCAACACAATACTTACTAACCCAATAGTGCCGGCGAAGGCCCAGCGCCAGCGCCAGCGCGGCAGGACAGCTTTCCATGAATGTCATCGATACAGAAATTTCTGACGTCAAGATAATCGAACCCGCTGTTTTTGGCGATGAGCGCGGATTTTTCTTCGAGAGTTTCAACCAAAAGAAATTCGAAGAGACCATAGGCTATTCGGTCGAATTTGTACAAGACAACCATAGTCGCTCAGCTAAGGGCGTACTACGCGGACTGCACTACCAGCTCGATCCACATGCCCAAGGCAAACTCGTCCGAGTCATCGCCGGCGCGGTGTTTGACGTAGCCGTCGATATCCGACAGCAATCGCCCACCTTCGGCCGGTGGGTTGGCGTGGAATTGTCCGCAGACAACAAACGACAAATGTGGATTCCCCCTGGTTTCGCCCATGGCTTCCTGACACTGAGCGACGACGCGGAATTTCTGTACAAAACCACCGACTACTGGTTCAAAGATCTTGAGCGCGCCATCGCCTGGAATGACCCGGATCTGGCAATAGACTGGCCGCTAAAGCACCCGCCGGCACTATCACCCAAAGATCAGGCAGCGCCGCTGTTTACGACGCTTGGCGCCTAACATCGTTTAATAAAACAAAACGGCCTGGACAGCATCGCTATCCAGGCCGCTTTCGTATGCAGCCGGCAGCGGCTACGCCGCCGGCTTATAAAGGCTAATTACATCATGCCGCCCATGCCACCCATGCCGCCCATGTCCGGCATGCCGCCAGCAGCCGGCTTGTCTTCCGGCAGTTCAGCGATCATGCAGTCGGTGGTCAGCATCAGGCCAGCAACGGATGCAGCATGCTGCAGAGCGGAGCGGGTGACCTTGGCCGGATCCAGCACGCCCATTTCCAGCATGTCGCCGTATTCGCCGGTAGCGGCGTTGTAACCGAAGTTGCCCTTGCCTTCCAGCACCTTGTTCACCACAACGGACGGTTCGTCGCCGGCGTTCTTGACGATCTGACGCAGCGGAGCCTCGATGGCGCGCAGCACGATCTTCACGCCCGCTTCTTGTTCGGCGTTGTCGGTCTTCAGACTGTCCAGCGAAGCGCGGGCGCGTAGCAGGGCCACGCCACCGCCGGCAACCACGCCTTCTTCAACCGCAGCGCGAGTGGCGTGCAGCGCGTCTTCCACGCGAGCCTTCTTCTCTTTCATCTCCACTTCGGTGGCGGCGCCAACCTTGATTACGGCAACGCCGCCGGCCAGTTTGGCCACGCGCTCTTGCAGCTTCTCGCGGTCGTAGTCGGACGTGGCTTCTTCGATCTGCTTGCGGATTTCACCCACGCGAGCCTGGATGGTGGCAGCTTCGCCGGCGCCATCGATGATGGTGGTGTTTTCCTTGCCCACTTCCACGCGCTTGGCTTGGCCCAGCATGTCCAGGGAAGCTTTTTCCAGGGTCAGACCCACTTCTTCGGCGATCACGGTGCCGCCAGTCAGCACAGCGATGTCTTGCAGCATGGCCTTGCGACGGTCGCCAAAGCCCGGAGCCTTCACGGCAACAACCTTCAGGATGCCGCGGATGGTGTTCACCACCAGGGTAGCCAGCGCTTCGCCTTCCACGTCTTCAGCGATGATCAGCAGCGGACGACCGGACTTGGCTACCTGCTCCAGCACCGGCAGCAAGTCGCGAATGTTGGAGATCTTCTTGTCGAACAGCAGGATGAACGGATTGTCCAGCGCGGCGATCTGCTTGTCCTGATTGTTGATAAAGTACGGGGACAGGTAGCCGCGATCGAACTGCATACCTTCCACCACATCCAGCTCGTTGTTCAGGCTCTTGCCGTCTTCAACGGTGATCACGCCTTCCTTGCCCACTTTTTCCATGGCGTTGGCGATGATTTCGCCGATGTCGGTATCCGAGTTGGCGGAGATGGAGCCGACCTGGGCGATTTCCTTGGTGGTCGCGCAGGGCTTGGCGATCTTGGCGATTTCACCTACCAGGGATACCACGGCCTTGTCGATGCCGCGCTTCAGATCCATCGGGTTCATGCCTGCGGCAACGAACTTCATGCCTTCTTGCACGATGGCTTGCGCCAGAACGGTGGCGGTGGTGGTGCCGTCGCCGGCTACGTCGGAAGTCTTGGAAGCTACTTCCTTCACCATCTGGGCGCCCATGTTCTCGAACTTGTCCTTCAGTTCGATTTCCTTGGCCACAGACACGCCGTCCTTGGTGATGGTCGGCGCGCCGAAGGAGCGATCCAGCACCACGTTGCGGCCCTTCGGACCCAGGGTTACCTTAACCGCGTCGGCCAGGATGTTGACGCCAGCAACCATCTTGCTGCGAGCGGAATCACCAAACTTAACGTCTTTAGCTGCCATGCTCGAAATCTCCAGAATCTGTTTATGAAGTCAAAGTAAGGGTCGGATTACTCAACGATGCCCATTACGTCTTCCTCGCGCATCACGAGGACTTCGTCGCCGTCCACCTTCACGGTTTGGCCGGAATACTTGCCGAAGATCACCTTGTCGCCGACCTTCAGCTCCAGCGGGCGGCGCTCGCCGTTTTCCAGGATCTTGCCGTTACCGACGGCCAGAACCTCGCCCATGTCCGGCTTCTCAGCCGCGGCACCCGGCAGAACGATGCCGGAAGCGGTCTTTTCTTCAGCCTCGAGGCGCTTGATAACAACACGGTCGTGCAGAGGACGAATTGCCATGGATCTCTCCTATTGCTTTGGCTGTTGGGAGTTGAACATCAGGATCTATTTAGTCGTCAGCCGAGGGCTTAGCACTCGACTGTTGCGAGTGCTAATGATAGGGACGAGAGGGAGGGATTTCAAGAGCCTGCCGAGGCAATTTTCAGCAGGCTCAAAAAGGATCAGGCGTTGGGGGTCTTGCGCAGCATTAGCCAGCGAGGGGTACGGAAGCGGATGATCATCCGATAAAGGCGAACGTAACTGAACATGAATACAAGCACAAAGCCGATCAGCACCGGTGTATTGTTCCAGAACAGCATGGCGGGCACCACCGAGAACGAGGACAGCGCCCACAAGTAGGGAGACGTCAGGCTATTGCGCTGGGTGAGGTGAGCAGCATCCTTAGAACCCACCATCCAACGTACTAGACGTTTGTACACAAGCATATGCAGGTGCAAACCATCCGGCATACCCGGCGACATTCCCCTGAGAAATTTTTTACGGTAAATTGAATACAATGTTTCAAAAACAGGATAAATCACACACAGCAGAGGGAACCACGGCGAAACCTCTGAATGTCGCCCAACCAACAGCACGGCAACCTCCGCCATCATAAAACCGACCAAATATGCCCCTCCATCCCCTGCAAAAATCATCCCCCGCGGGAAATTCCAGAACAAGAAACCTGCAATAGCACCGATCATGGCAAAGCAAATGCCCATTAGCACTTGGTCCTGCACTTTGAATGACACGTAGGCCATTGCCAAGAATATGAAAATAGCCACCACGCCTGACAAGCCGTTGTAACCATCAATAATATTAACAGCGTGAGCAACTCCACCCACCGCGACAATGGTCAACAACAAGGCAAGAACCCAAAACTGCTTGAGTAGAATATCAACACCAGGAATATCCAAGCGCACAAGCTCGGCGTTGACCAAAAAATATGCCAAAACAGCTGCTAAAAAAGTAGCAAAAAGCCGCGGTCCAGGACCGATCTTTTTTGTCAAATCCTCTAGCAAACCCACACCAAATGCAGGCACTGAAGCAATAATTAATAATATTGGCAACCATGACCTTATTAGGTAAAACACAACACAGCTTCCAATCACCAAGCCTGCCATTAATGGCAGCCCTCCAACCCTAGGTACGGGTTTAGCATGAAACTTTTGTACGCCAGTAAGGTCATGGTCAGCTGAAAAATGCTCGTGCAAATGAGCGTAATGTATCAGTGCCGCCCCAGCCACTAGGGCAAATAACGTAGAACAAAACAAAATTAATAGCATTCAATTGCCTTCTATCACAAAATTACAAGATAAACCCGTCCGCGAGCAAGGAAATGTACTCATTTTCCCATAACTTTATCAGCCACGCTGAACTCCACGAAAAACTACAACGTTTATCGTAAGTGATCTCTAAATTTCTAATACAAGGGATCAGTATTTTCGGTCAAATTTTATAGCGAAACATGCCAATTTTCTGCTTCTAAATGCACCGAGCCTCATTGTGCCAATTGAATTTACTAAAAATGCCTAGACAATCGAGTTTAATTAAGAAAAGCGCTTAAACATTTACCCAGTTGCTCATGCATTTAACAAACCCACGACACTTTAGCCAAACAATTCCCTCACCAAGTAATCATATTACTGCATAAGCAGTCTGGAGTAGCATTACTGAACTTCTTCTTTAAAATAAATCTTAGTGCTTACGGATTTAGGCAAGTCTGCTCTACAATCCAAAGCGCCGGCGCGGTTCTAAAAACGGCAATAGCTAATAGTGGAAATAGTATTTCAAACACCTCAGAAATCTCTAGAAAACAATGTCACTCTATTTTTAACTTGCCCTGCTTGACTCCAAAGAAAAATTAAAAAATAAGCATGCTTACAAAACACAAAGCCACCGTATAAAAAGATGATGACTTTAAAAATTTTTCAGATTGCGTGATCATAATAACCGAGTACGGAGACCTTGTTGGATTTAGAAGTCGCTCAGCAGGTCATTATTTTATTGAAAAATTACAAAGTGTCTTCATTACCATGTGTCCGAACATAAGATGGACATCTTCACAAAGTTGCATATCAAAGGATTGCACCCAAACATTATGATCACACATGGGCATCATCTTACCACCATCATAACCTACAACACCCAAAACTATGCCACCAGACTTTTTAGCAGCCTCTATAGCCTTAATTACATTAGGAGAATTTCCGCTACCACTTACTGCAACAAGCAAATCTCCCTCATCCATTAAGGCGTCTACCTGGCCTGAAAAAACATCTGAATATGCCAAATCATTTCCGTAAGCAGTTATCAGCCCGACATTATCGCACAAAGAAACTCCTCGGAATTTTTTTCCTGTCGTGAGATGAACCATCTTATTCCAGTCAGTAATGTAATGAGATGCAGTTGATGCACTACCACCATTACCGCATGTAATAATTTTCTTCCCGCTATCAAAAGCAGCCTTGATCATATCAATGCCTTTTTGAAAAGCAACGGTATCAATCTTCTGCCCCAAAAAAGCATGAGCAGCAAAATAATTAGTGACAGTAAAATTTGTAGACATGAAAACTCACATAATCGGTTGATAAAAAACGATTTGAGCACCTGCTCGATCAAACCTGAATTTAACTTGCTGCAACTCAGCCAGTGCAGAAATTATTTTAGGATGCCTTTCTTTTGGTGCATAAAACAATATAAAACCTCCATTGCCAGCACCTAGTAATTTCCCTCCCAATGCACCATTGGCAAGCCCCCGAGAATACCAAGAATCAATTTGTGGATCAGAAATACCTTCAGTAAGTTGTGCTTTAAGTCTCCAATTCTCATCTAGCAAGTCACCGAAGTAATCAAGTGACCCTGACTCTAACTGCTCTTTCATCTCAAAAGCTAATTGCACCATTCGACGCATTAATGATTTACGATCAGAAGTCTGCAAAGCAACAGACTGATTCGCGAGCACTGCAGATGCGCTACGCGTACGGCCCGTAAAAAATACAATCATGGAATCTTCCATCATCTGCAATATCTCAGGCTTACAGATAACAGGATCTACAGAAACTGAATCATCTGGATGGAATCTGATAAGGTTAAGGCCTCCAAAGGCTGCAGCATATTGATCCTGCTTACCGATCGGTTCTCCGCATCGATTGATCTCAATATCACATGCCTGATCAGCCAGTATACCTTTTGAAGCAAATTGATTCCTATACGCATAGAGGGCATTAAGTAAGCCAACTGTGTAGGTACTAGATGACCCTAAGCCAGACCCCTTAGAAGGAATATCCGCCATGGATACAATTTCAATACCGCCATCAATTCTAAGTAAGTCGAGAGCCTCGCGCACAAGCGGATGCTCTACTTGCTGCCTCAACTCAACATCTTCAGTCCGTGTATAACTGACTCGTATTCTGCCATCAAATTTTTTGTTAACACAAACATATATATACTTGTCGATAGATGTCGATAATACAGCACCGACTTCCTCACGATAGAAAGCAGGGAGATCACTGCCCCCCCCCACGAAGCTCATCCTCAATGGAGTCTTACTAACAATCATTCACTTTCCCTCCCTAACTTCTGCTGAACGACAAACTCTGCCAGCGCTCGTGTTTTCATAACCATCGAAATTTCATCATACTCTCTCATAGCCAACGTATTTATTGATTGATCAATTTGAACATCTCTCCATGCGTAGTCAGCAGCCAATCTTTTTGAACGCAGAGCTTCATCAATATCAATATATACTTTGACAGTACCCTGCAAACTACTGAGTTCATCTATCAAAAGTGCAGGGACACCCTCAACAATAAGGACATCATTAGGCCCAATTGAGTGTTCTATCGAAAGCGCCCCAGCAGTACCAGTGACACGGTCATACAATGGTTCACAAAGCAACTCGCGCGAAGCAGAGCGGGCCACCTCTGCGATCAAGCCACCAACCTTAGACAACTCATAGCGATCACACACCCCAACTCTCTCGGATCTCAAATATTTCGGTTTTAACCATCCATCGAGAGAAATAACATGAGACTTACAACCAATCGAATGTAGTAGTTCTTTTAGCACTTGGGCCGCAAAACTCTTACCAGCGCGAGCAAGTCCGCCTATCAACACAATACGTTTACCACGGCTCGCCGTCATCGCTATCGACATCATCCGCTGGGACAGGTCTGCATGCCCTCTAAGAATCCAATCAGTTGCATCGGACAAATCAGCGCAAGTGTAATCTGCACGAATATTGCACTTGGCATCACCTCCTGCATAACCAGTTCGCAACAGAATGGTCCTCACACCTGCGCGTTGACCAGCCTCAATGTCTGAGGTTGTATCACCAACCATCCAAGAGTTATGCCGATCAATGTTTAAATCTTGACAGGCCACATCTATGAGGCCTGGTTCAGGTTTACGACAACGACAAGCTAACTTGAGCGCCATCACCTCACCAGGAAAACCTTTGTCAGGATGATGTGGGCAAAAATATAGGCCATCAAGAAAAGCACCACCAGCACCAAGCTCAGACTCGAGTCCAGCATGGATCTGCTCAAGCTCTTCGAGGGTTACATCACCACGAGCAACAACTGGTTGATTAGTAACGACCACAGCGAGAGTACCATTACGGTTTAAGCTACGCACTGCAGCGGCAACACCAGGCAGCAATTCCAGTTGATCACGAGTCTTAAGATGATTAACTTCACGGTTCAACGTACCATCACGATCAAGAAATACCGCGCGACGAAGATGTCGGCATGAAAGCCTCTCCGGAAGGCCTAAGATCAAATCCCGCTCAACTTTGTCAAGGCGATCAGGCGTCCCCATGTCCTTAATATATTCTGGGGTTATGTATCCATGAAGATGCCGCCCCAAGCCTAACATGAGCGGAAACATGTTCTTCGCGATATCAGCCTTACCTTTAGCAGGTGTCACATCTTCCAGCCCATCACGCTCAAGTACATACAAAGCCGCATTGACTAGATTTCGCACAACCCGACCCGGTGGGTGTGGGTATGGAAGGATACCTTGCACTTTACCTTGACTATCAATATCAACCAAATCAGAATCTTGCGGATGATCATTTGGGTGTAGCAATAACATGCCAGCCGCACTAGATGATATATGCGCATTCCAAAATTTTCGCAAGTTGACATCAATAAAAGTATCGCCATACAAAACTAAAAAACGCTCGTCAAGAATAGGCAATGCGTCACGTAGTGCACCGGCAGTCCCGCGTGGCACCTCCTCTATCACATAGGTGAGCGATACATCGAAAGCCGAACCATCACCAAAGAAGTCAGCGATTTTCTCGTAGCGATGCTGCACCAATAATGCAATGTCAGTAAATCCATACTTCCGACATAATTCAATTTGATGCTGTAACACCGGTTTACCGAGCACTGGCACCATGGGCTTTGGTAGATCGCCGCTACGTTCTCGGAGCCTCGTCCCCATCCCACCAGCCAAAATTGCTACGTTACTCTTCTTTGCTAACTCACTCACTGTGGCACTCCCTGATTGCGGCGCTGTAAGATCAGGAGCTTAAAGAAAAACTCCTGAACTGGGTTAGGTAGCACAGCCCAAAAAGCAATAGCAGCTATACCCAAAATACGGATAATTAAATAGCGGATACAGAAGTTTGAAATGCGTGCTTTCAGATTATACCGCCAATGTTTTTGATTCCGACAAGTACTGTCTTGCCTATACTGAACGAGTACTTTTTGTAAATTAGCAAATTTAAGCCCCGCATTAAGCCACCGCAACCACAGCTCCAAATCTTCCGAGAAACGATAATCACCATTATATCCACCATATCGTTCAAAAACTTCTTTACGAAACATGACTGTCGGGTGCGCAATCGTGTTCGTAACCTGCATACCTTTCGCAATATCTGAAGAGGACTCAGGATATAGGCGATGAGCAAGCGTATTGCCCTCACTGTTTATAATCTCAAGCGCCCCACCAACCAATGATACTTCCGGGTGAGCATCAAGAAATGCAACTTGAAGCGCAAGCCGGTCCGAAATACAAATATCATCAGAATCAAATCTTGCGATCAAATTCCCACGAGACATAGAAATTGCAAGATTAAGGCTTTTAGCTAATCCAAGACGCTCATTTGGATGTATATAAACAAATCTAGAATCCTCAGAGCAAACTACTCGGCAGTATTCGGCAAGTTCCGGCTGAGTACTCTCATCAACAACAATGCATTCGTAGTCCGTGAAGGTCTGACGCTGAATGCTTTCAAGGCTAGCGCGAATGATATGAGGTGCCTCATTGAAAGTAGGTACCACAATGCTAATACGTGGAGTTAGATCACGCATAACAATTCCTAAAAGCCTTCTTGACAAGCTATTTCATTAATTGCGCAAAGTACTGCAGCCTCAGATCCTAGCTCTGGCTTCCAACCTAAATCTTGAACCTTGGACGTAGAGTAATGGAATTTAGGAACATCGCCAATCCAACCGCGATTACTATTACCAAAGTAAATATCTGCATCTGGCGCCACACGCTGGACAACCTGCTCAGCTATCCAGTGAACATAGACTCCCTCATCAATAGGGCCAATATTAATAGGAAAGATCTTAGGTAAATCTGTGCGGGCACGGATATGCAGCATAGCTGAAACAAGGTCACTTACGTGTAGGTAAGACTTACGCTGAGTACCGTTTCCCAGTACTTCAAGATGGTGCCCATTATTCGCTTTTAGTTTCCGTACAAAATCCAAGATGACGCCATGGGTAGCAGGCACACCCACAACATTAGGAAAGCGAAATAAACAAGCTTTTTCAAGGTGGCTTTCAGCTGCCGCACTTATGATCGCCTCTGATGCCAGTTTCATCGCACCATAGTTTGATATTGGTAGAAGGGGACCAATTTCCTCATGCAGCGGCTGATCACCAAGATCTCCATAAATTGCTGAACTTGAAGCGAAAAAAAGCTTGCCAATTTTATATTTCTTCATGCAACGCAGTATCTCTACAGTTGTTAAGAAGGTATCCTTCAAATCAACATCAGCATCTTCCACACCTGCAGGGATGTCCGAGTTTGCCGCTAAATGCCAAACTTCATCAACGGTTCCAAACGAAAGAGCCTTAGTAAATGCCAACTCCGCAGATACCCTATCCGAAAGATCAGCTTCTATAAAGAACAATCGAGAGGAAATAAACTCAGAATCCAAATACTCCCGACTTCCACGTAAAAGGTTATCAACAACTACAACCGTTCGTCCAGCCTCCAACAGCATCGAACAAAGATTTGCACCAATGAAACCAGCTCCTCCCACTACGATAGAAATGGGAAATGGAGAAATTGTATACATGCCACTCACCTACATTAAAAATAAAACAATATTATAATAAAAAATCAAGTTAGATTTGAATACCATCCATGCAATCTTATTCAGGTACTCTTCTCTTACGATGCCTAATCGTAAATTTCTAATTTGAAAATTCGTAAGTGCCAAAGCCTACTGTAGGTACAAGCACGTCCGTATTTGAATCACTTATTATCACGATAGCCATTCTAAGGGTGATCAGATTAATTTTTCACCATCAATTCAACCATTGCCTCAGTTAAGATTTAACCCGTTCAACCAAAACACATATCTAAGCAATTTACTCAATACTAAAAGCGCTAGACACATTTGAAAGAAAATAGCAACTATTATAATTTTCACAATGTAGGTATCTACCTAGTAGATGGCACCATTGTTAATCAGTAAAAAATTAACAAATAAGCTTTAGATGTCTAAAATTCGTGCAACACCACATGAAAAGGGTTATATCAATTCCTAACCTTACTATAACGTATATAAAATGCTGAAAAATTTCTGAAATAGTATGCGCAAAGAGCATGAAACTAATATCTTTGCAGTATCGGTAGCTCATCTAAATCAATCAACAGCTGTCTGTTTAAACAAAATATGTTGCATTTTTTATATCACATCGCGCCCCAGACAATTCTTAGCTAGCTCCTTACGCAGCCATCGTTTCTCAGCCTCCAACAAGGTAACGCTGCACACTGCAGGCGCAGGTTTATCACCACCGGCTTACCGATCAAACCACCCATTTTACAGCGCGTATTTGGCAATCACCAATCTTCGCTCAGCCTCTGCAAAGAGCAAGCTCTGTTCCAAGACTTACTTCACCACACCGATTGGGAGCTTCAATGGATATCTTTGACTACGCACTTCCGACAATCATTGGAAACAATCAGAACTGCCTGCGGGGGCTCTGGCTACCCCACTCCTGTGTAGCTATCACAGCTAAAACAATAATTTGAGCAAGCGCATCTGGAAACTTGCCCACCCGTAGTAGTATGGCTACGCATTTTTAAACCGTACAACAACAAAGCAATGATCATCCAAATGCAATGATCCAGCAGCTTCTACTCAAACCAGGCTGCTAATTTATATTCGTTATCCAGTGTTTGCATCTACCGTACCGATGCGGACGCTGGTTGATATGGGAAAAAATCATCCCGCTACGACTCGACTGATATTTTCAGACTTTCGACGCAATGAACTTGCGTGTACACCGTAACTCTTTGACCAGCGCCGTGTAGTACCTGCTGATGAACAACATATCGTTATCGCTTCTCACCTAAAATTTTTCCCGCACACATCACAAACTGCCAAATTACTGATCTATACATTCTATAACGCAGATTCTACCGTTTTCGACTAGCCGCTGCGCGAAAATCCAAGCCAAGCAATTAGCATCGGATCAGAAGCATCAGGCCGCAGCGTCCGATTTTGCCAGCTCTAATCAGTAGCCCATCGGCATTAGACCGTTGGACTATCGAGGACAATGCCTGCTCGAGGGAACAAAGGACATCTGACGTTTCTTCACCGTTTGAAATTGTTTGTATGGCCTTCTTGTTGAAGCTTACAAGGCTAGCGACCTAGTTACAGCCAAATGCCGATTCTCCTCGTTCATCGCGTTGATCGTTACCAAAAAGTGCCGTTGGAGTTTCAGCACAGTCTCCTACACGGGAAAAGACACCGTGCATCTGGGCATGCCAACCAGGACCACAACTTTCGCATCAATATTTGGATATTAACCTTAGCTAACCCTTGTCGATCTAACTTGGTTACTTATCATCCTTTGCCCTGCAGGTCATTGAAATTTTTTAGCCCAGTAGCTCCTGCATGGCGTCAAGTAAACGTCATATAGATCCCTAATCGGGTTTTTATATTGTTTGTGGTCTTTCATCAGCTTGACCTATAGAATATACCCTATGCCGTTGCTTCTATTAGCGCCCCAGTCCTCACTTGTAAAGGGAAAATACAAAACCTCGGGCACCGCAGTTTTGCCCCGATTATTTCCATCACCAAAGCCGCTTTGCATTTCACAGACCAAAATTTTATTTCGTATCCAATAACCATGCTCACCATATGCTTCAGCGTGAATTAGGAACTGAGTATTACTCAGTTGGATATTGCTGGTTAATCACCCTTCTCCATCAGCTGAAATGGGATCTTCAACAGCTAGATCAATAATAGGCTGGCAAGGCATAGTTTCGAATCCAGAAACAATCTTGTCTAAATATTGAAGCGTTAGGTGCTGTTCTACCTCAAATATTCAATAGGACTATCAATAAATTAGTGAACATCGATTCAGGCCAAAAACAGCGCTCCATATATTATTCGAATAGAGAGGAGCCAAAAATCTAAAACTTGACATCTATTAAACTTGTTTTGCCAATCCAAGGATTGGCAATTTTAATTATCATTTTACACAACATACAGAACAAATATTAATGTAGATCACCATACAAATAATTTAATTTAACACATTAGCCATCTATTTACTCGGCTGCAAGCTCTTTATACACATTAATATATGCCCTTCCCATTATATCAGGTGCAAATTTTTCCTTAAAAAAATTATCAACACTGCGTATATCCGGCAAGTCCAATATTTTTTCTATCACCAACGCAAGGCTTTTTGCATCATTTTCCTTGTAGAAAAAAACTGGAAAATTATTAAATAAACTTCTTAGCTCAGGTATATCATTACAAATAACATACAGCCCGCTATATATAGCTTCTAATATTATCAATCCAAATCCTTCAGAGCGAGAAGGAACAATAATTATTTTATATTTTGAAAGTAGAGTATTGACATCACTTGAATGTCCTAAAAATCTTACACGCCCTTCTATATCATTTTGTTTAACAATATCATGATACCTACGAACAGATCTCTTACTCCCATCACCCACTACATCTAAATTAAATAAATTTGAAAATCTTACTGAATTTAATGCAATATCTACGCCTTTTATATCCCTCAATGCTCCACAATAAAGAACTATATTTTTCATCTTCACTTGCCAACTAAATTTATAATCAGAAAGCTCTACCGCATTTGGAATAACCCTGTTAATAAGATACTTCGAATGAAATCCAAAATTAGACATCTGAATGTTATTCAGAAATATCCTTGCATCAAATTTGCAGCTAGCGCATCGCCATAATGTTGAGAAAAAAAAGCCACGACAAAATCCATACAAGTCTATGAGATCTTTTTTTACATCACTATGAATTGTAGTAACAATCTTACAGCTGCCAATTTTACCTAGCATTTTATTCATAAAGACGAATAAATCAGGTTTAAAACCCATAGAATGCACAATGTCATAATTAGAAAATTCAAATTTAAAATTCAATAAAACTGGTTTGATTTCAAAAGGCAACTCACGATCAACTTCAGAAAATTTAAAAACAAATAAATCAACTACAATATTACTCTTCACTAATTGCTTTATTAAAAGGCTAGCAACTACATTAGGTGCAGCTTTCGCATTTGATGGTAATATAAATGCAACTCTCATGATATCTTAATTCTTTTTGAGAAAAAACAGTCTATAAAATATATTAAAAGAAGATACTTTGAATATGTTCCGATCATACCAAGCAAACCATCTGAAAAAAAAGATAATCCAACTCCATAAATCACCCAACCCAACAGGGTTAACAGAATAACATTCTGATTATTTCTTGCTTTAATATATATAACTCTACTCAACACACCTAGCAGACTAAAAATTATAACACAACCAAATCCACCAAAATCATTTGTCAGAATACCAAAAACAGTGAAAACATTTGTTGGCACTCCAACATCAACCCAGTGAGTGTCACGACTTCTATCTATTGCCAAATTAAAAAAATCATAAAATGGAGTCAAAAAATCATACTCAGGGCTGTTCAGCGAAAACTTACCTAATACTATTTGATCAAAAGCAGCAACGGGAGCAAGAATATACATTTGAAATAGAACGCTCGAACCAACAAAGTAATCTCTTACAAAGAAAAGCAATATGATCACACTTAACAAAATACAGAAAATTACAGAAAGATGCTTTTTGGTAATAAGTCCACGAATGTATAAATTTATCAACGGTGGTATAACGAATTGAAGTAAATATCCCTTTGAAAAGGAAAGCAAAATATATAGTAAGCCAACAAAAAAAAGGCAAAAAAGCCATTTATCCCGAACTTTACTGACAACTGAGGTATAATAAATGAGGAATACTATCGGAAAATTCAAGCCTATGGATATGATAGGGCTTAAATCTTTGTTATGATTACTTTCCGTCATTGCATCTCTAAGCTCAATTGCTGTCGTATTACTTAGTTCTGACAAACCATTTAGGCCATTAACAAAAACCGGAAAAAAAATAACTAAAAACAATGACAAATACATGCCTATGTTACTATTTATATAATTCGGATAAATTTTATTACTCGAAAATATTCTTGATGAGATGAGTGCTGAGGACATGCAAAAGAAAGCGATGCTTGCCGAAATAATGATTTGCGCGTATAACGATATGGAATATACGCCCCAATATATTTCCATTCCTGAAATAAGGCCCCATACAATAACAAGCAAAAATGCAGGTTCAACTGGATCACGTTTTAATTTTAATAATGTTGCGAAACAAATTAAACTAGAAAGAAAAACCAAAGTCATTTCTAAGTGAACCTTTTTAGTTAGGCCGTATTGTAAAAAACTTACCTGTCGATATAATTTATAACACATACCTCACTGAGTGTGACAAAATGCTCTGTAATTTTTAGTTGAAATGTTGAAATTATAAGCGCATTTTCATCAAAACCGATGTTGTTGCATAACCACAACTCTAGAGTCAACGTATCCTTCACTAAGAAAAATTTTGCCTATTGCCGCCCCGCTTTAGAGGTAAATGATTCAGCAACATTTTACGCAACCTGCTGATCAACACGGATACCATTACTCGACTAAACATGCTCTACTCTAGGAAATTAGATCTTCATTTCAACCGGGCTGAGAAGATGGCTATCAATGATTATCAGATTAGTCGCCCTAAGCCTTTGCTTGCACGATTGCGGCAATCCGTTCTATATTTTCTGTAAATTTTCGACTCCAAGCCTTCTCTTTTTTACTGCCGTACACACCAGTATAGTACTCAACCCACAAGTATTATGGTAACAAGCTTTTAGGTAAAAAAGCCATCTGACCACATCATTTCAACTGTAGTATTCAATGGAAGCGGGATAGGTGCGCCATCAACGTCGTTTCCCCCTCAATAGTTCGAATTTCCAGTTCTTTGGCATCAATCACTAAGTGAACTAAGAACCACTGCTAACGATATTCGGCTATGATGATAGCAGAACTGGCTCAGCACAAGGCTTACGACTGCATGATCAGGTTGAACCATCGAATTGCAACATGCCCAGAGCCTATCGCAACAGCACATTTAACAGGCGTTTGTTCTCCGTCATAGCTAAACGTAAACGTCGCTATGTTTGACAAGCAGGCCACTGTTTCCAGTATCTTTCGCCAGCCATTGCTTGTCACATGCCTAACCACTCTGATGCGATTTACGGTCAACTTGACTGACGCACACTCCGACTGCTGAGTTGTCTAATGCTGCTTGGCATTTTTCTCGAACGTGCTTGCGCCCATCTCCTTATCATAGCCTGGTCGGTAGTGGTGTATGCAAAATACCAGCTAAACAGTTAAGGTCCAGATCGTCTCAAATTAGTGTTGACACAAGTAAAATTCTGGCGCTTTCTACTGAGAATAAGCATATGCAAGAACTGTAAAATGATAAGAAATTATATCTTCACATGGGCAACAATGAGGATCTAAAGCTTCTGTTAATGCCAATCCAGTCGATTCTTTCTCTTGTGGCAATCGATTGCTAACACACTATGCTTCAGCCTTAAAGTTACTCTGATGAACGACAAACAGAGGGGGCTAACTTAATATATAGCCTAATTTCCTGAGTTAGTTGAACAGTCGAACTGCCTATCTTATTTTTTGCTTGCGTAGCTATTAGCTGAAAATAAATCTCACTGCACTCATATAAACACAAGGTCAATTATGTAGATATGATAAGATTTATATAGAGCATGGCTGTGAGAGACGACAGAACTTGTTTTAATTATTTCGACAGGATTTTACGAAATGCATAGTGCACATTAAATACTATCAAATAGAATAAATTTCTGAGGCAACAAAATAAATTCTGTGTATGCCGCATGTCACTCTATACATAAACTTTTATTACTTATCATCCTGTCCCATCAAAGATGGCGCATTATATATGTCTAAATTCTACACATCCGCAGGTATTCTGGTTTATTACCACTATAGCTTGCATGCTTCTTCTGCTCAGATCACTATGCCTCATCGCATCTATTTTGCGGGCCTATCATGTGAAACACACTAAGCTATAAAATGACTTTTTTATGCGATTCGATAAATAAGAATTTAACCTTGTACATCCTATCACTAACGTTTCCAAAATTTATGAACAAACCAATATGCTAAATAAAAAATATTTAAATACCATAGAGTTGCCAGATGAATACTCTTCTTCACCTGAAGAGTATTTTTTTAATTTTCATATACGTTGATTTTAAAAAATAATAAAATTTTCCTCTATAAAACTTAACATTCGGAAATAACTTTACTTCTCCAAATTCTTCATAGTCTTTAGACTGGCAGTATTCTGCAATTAAATTATAAAAATTATACTTGTAAAGTATTCTCTCCTTGGCAGTCTTAAGCCCATCTTGATCAAAATATTTCAACTTCCCTGATATTAGTTCATCGACTATCTCTATTACGCCTTCGATCTTCTCAATGTCAATTGATAAAACAGATTTTTCTGGAAAAAATTCGTGTATGTCAGGACAGCCATAGTAGATTGGTCTAGAGCCACTAAGAAAAGTATCGGCAAGCTTTTCTGACCAGTATCCCTTATGACGACCATTCTCAACAACGATACAAAACTTATATCTTTTTATCACATCGAGCTTATCATCAAATCTCATTCCACCATGGCCATAAATATCAATTAAATCACCAATTCTTGATTTTTTGATTTCCTCTATAAATTTATTTCGTTTTTCATGCCCAGGAAAAATTGATTTCCCACTTGAAATAATGCAGGCTTTATTATATTGACTTACTTCTGGGTAATTCTCAAAAAAGTTGAAATCTTTCCCTGAATTTAACATCAAGTTATGCCGTCCATTATTTATTACAACAGACAAACCAACCCACCATGTATGGACATTGCAATGAATTAAATTAGGATGAATTATTTTCTCATCTGATGCGATAACTACACCAAATTGACTTATAAAGTGTGGGCTAACATTACAAAGATTTTCACATGGTTCCATTGATATATATATACATCTCTCTTTAGGGACGCGTGAAATAAATCGCTCTTGTAGTGCAGAGTGATGCATAACTGCAACCCAATCATATGCCTCACTCTCATCAAAAGTAAAACCCACCCCCCCCCAATTCATACCCCATGAATCAGGTATTTGCCTTTCTAGAATTTCTTTGCAAATATTTGGAGCATGCTTTATTAGAATCTTGATCATTTCAAAGCTTTACCTGACTTAAGCGTAATAACATGCCGTGAAAACCACTATGGTCATTGACTATAAAAAGTTCAATAGCCATCTTGCCTATTGAAATAATTTATTTAGCATGACTTCTTTCACTCCATAATTTTTTTAAGTCTGCAATAGCTCGATTATTACACAGTACAAATGATAAGATGGTAAATATACTTATAGCAGAAACAAATGTTATTATTTTATAAATGAAAAATCCGTTCATAAAGAGGTAACTATTAAATATATATACCAATGCTACTGCGGGAGAAAATGACAGAAACAACATTTTAAATGAAATTAAGGAATCCTTATAACTAAACCAGGAGTATTTAGAAGAAAGAATAAGCGGCAGAAATAAATATGGCACAGCAATTGATGAGATGGCCATTGCAACACCAATCCCTGCTATTCCCATTAATTTTACTAAGATGATCGATAAAACAATATGAAGCGTAAGCTCTATGTATGAGAAAAATATTGTCTCTTTTTTTTGATTTAATCCTGTAAGCAATGCCGAGGACTGATTAACAGAAGGCAATGAAAAAACGTAAAAAGTGAGCGCCATAAGCAGGTATGGATCTATATTAATTAAGGCAGAGTGTGTCCATAGCTTAATTATATTATCACTGAAAACTAGGGCTAGTAATAAAATATAGCCGTTTAATAATGTTAGTAAATGAAGTCCCTTTTTATATGATGCCGCAATCCACTTAAATAATCCCTGTGCATATTTGTGCCCGTAGATACTAAATAGGGAGACAGAATACAAGTTCAAAAAACCATATGGTATCAATAGAATTTTAGTTGCAAATGAAAAATTTGCAACTTCATTTAATCCTAGGTAGTGTGAAATTATTAAATTATCAACGGACCACCCAAGAGTTACTGGCAACCCCAGTATTAAGAATCCTGCACCTCCAGTTAAAATTTTTGCAGCAAATTGACTATCGAAGTATGAGAAGTCAAAAAAATTCACTTTCTTAATTGTTTTTCTAAAATAGAAGTAAATGCCAAAGAAAATAACTAAATTTAATGAAAATATAATCCAAACATAATCTACAATGCTTAATTTTCTTGCGTAACATATTATAAAGCTAAGCAACGTTATGCCAGAAAATAAAATATCAAATACTTTCCCTGGAATTTGCCTTTGGTAGATATTAAACGACGTTATTAAGGCTTGAATCGGAAACTTAGCAAGCAATACTGCAAGTGAAGCAATTAATAGCTTATATATTACATTATCACCATTAACACCTAGCGCCATTAAGATATAATGTTCACCATTAAAATAACTTACGATTAGCAGAGCTATAGTTAAAAATAATGAAACAATAATCAACAGGAATAGTGAATTCCAAATTAATTTTATCTTCAACTTCTCAAACAAAGGAACATGAGACAATACAGTCAATGACGAAGGTATTCCTAGGTTACTAAGTGCAATGTATGTGCATACTGTGTTGATTAATGTCCATGCCCCATAATAATGTAGTCCAAAGAAATTTAATAAAAGTGGATGTAGTACTACATTGATTGCATTAGTTAAAACAAGTGCCAAGACACCAAATATAATACCGCCTGACAATGTGCCGTTAATTATTTTATATAAAATATTGCGTAAATGATTCATGGTCTTTGGCAATAGAATTTAACTGTGGGACTGAATCATCAACATAAAGTTGATGATTCGGAAATATAGACTTACCTCCTAATATATATTTTTTTAGACTACACATATCCACATCACCATTCGGCATAAATATGCTTCCGACATGGTCGTCTTTAGAATGCGCATATGATAGTAGTTTATTTTTAACGAAATCAATATCTCCTAGCCAAGAATGATGAAAACCCGAGTATCCATCATGGCAATAAATCTCATTTATTAATTTTCCAGCCTCCCCCTTTTTCCTTAACTGATCAGATGTCATCTTTAATGATTTAAATACTTTACCAGTCATTAAAAAAACTCGATATGAATAACGCTCAGGCCCTGGCCAATTTTTTGAAAATAAATTTAGGTAAAAGAGCGTGAAGCGAAGTCCAATTGTTATAATTCCATGCTTCTTCGTTAATTCTATAAGGTCAGGAAAAACTCTCTGATCAATAATTTCATCAATATCTGACAGTATAATTGTGTCATCATCCTTCACATCTAAAAATGAACATGCTAAATTTCTTTGTATGGCCTCATTTGTCCACGGGTTTACATCGTACTTAATAAACCATGGTTTTCTCGAGATTCGAATTTTTTTACCTACAAAAAGCTGATTACCGTCAACTTTATGATATGTTAAATAAGAATTATCGCACTCAAGTGAAAAGGCGTAGTTTTTATTATCATAGCGGAATGTCTTATTTGACTCTGTCACACAAGTATGAATGCCACTCGATTTGTTTTCATTAATTTTAATTTTTGCAATTAAATTCTCATTATTGAAAGGACTGCAATCGTAAAACATATGTAACCTTTTTATATAGAGTCGAAATTATTTTCGGTCGATTAATCAAGAGATTACATAATCGCCAAATTGAACCCTGCGCTGCTCGCCAATAATTTAACGTTCTACGTTTTCCTTTTTTCCAATAGCAATAATGCCATCTTAGTTCTGAATATACTTTGTACTCATGATAATCTAAATTATTTTTTGTAATCAGCTTTGAACTTAATAGGAAGTTCAAGATTCTTTTCCTATCTGCTAGTGACTCCTTACTACTGTCACTACTATTGTGAACTCTATACTTCGCAAGTATATGGCTAAGCCATATTAACTCACCATTTGCAAGAACTTGGAGAAGGAAGGATAAGTCCGAGTGTTTTCCACCAAGATCGTCATTCAATATGCATTCTTTAACCATTGACGTTCTATACATGTACGTTGGAAATGGCGGATGCGATCCTGTAAATATGCGTAAATACTCCTGAGCAAGAATCTTCGGCGTCTCAATCTTACGTGGGCCCATTTCAGTAGCGATAAATTCCCGCGTTATAATCCCCCCCTCATCAACAACATAAGAATTACAAGCCACCGCAGAAGCTTTTGTATTTTTGATTAACGCTCCATGCAATACCTCTAAATACCCTGGCAGAACCATGTCATCATCATGAAACATTACCAAAAATTCACTCGAAGCCTCCTTTATCACTAAATTGAAGTGATCTCTTGAAGGCAAGTCTAATCTTTTTATGTATTTTACCTGAGGAAACCTCTCGCTAATCAACAATTGAACTTCACATCCTAATGAATTATCAGAGACAATTACCTCAACATTATCATAACCTTCATCCAATACTGATTGAATCGTCTGCTCGATATATTTTGGCCTATCACGACTAAGAATATAAAATTGTATATCAGCCATTATGGAATTACCTATTTAGTCCTGATGTTTATATTTTAAGTATATTACAAGTCAAATTAACTGAAATAACAACATTCGTTTGAAATACGAACATTACTCAGGGTTGCATAATTACTTCGTTAGTAAGTTTTTTACAAGGAAACTAATTCATACTAATTGCTTACTGTTGAACTTGTATCATAAAATCATACAATGGTAAGAAATAAAAACGTTACATAAATGAGGCTGAACACCCTAGTAACTGAATTTGCCTTTTCACAATTCGTAAAAACGGTCTACATTACTATGTATAACGCAGACACCATACTAAACCAAACCCATCGGAGTTCCTGTGTATAATTCTTTCCAGCCCAAACGCCACCTTCATCCAACGCTCAACGGAAGCAACCCATGAGAGGCATCCGCAACGACAACCAGTCGAACCCGTTCTGCACGAGAATCAAATCCCTGTAGATCCCTTGCTGCGCAAGATCCTCCAGATAGTTGAGTAGGTGCTCGAGTCGATTAATGATATCTTTAACGGCCTGTATTTCCGGCCTTCGATTCCGCCGGAACATCTACTGCCCGCATCATTGCTGCAAGTGCTCTACTCCATTCACGCCGAGCATTTACAAGGCGAACAGCTGGATTACATCCTTTTCTTCCGTCGGTTTACCAGCCTGTACGCTGATGCACGCGTCTGGAACCATATCAGCTTCTCATAGAACAGTGACCGCCCGTTCACCGAGGACGTTACGCGGGACTTTTCCATCCGTGTCCGTAACCTCACCGAGTGGCGCAAGTTGACCAACGACGAGCATTCCCCTGATCGATGCCAGGGCCTCCTACAAAAGCTTTGTACGCAAGGATAACGGCACCTCGCCGCCCAGGGGGCCAATCCGGGTGACGACTTTTGCGGCCAGAGGAGCAGCAAGCAAACCCACCAGTCGCACACCGGCCCAGAATCCCGACCGGTCAGCAAGCGTCAAAAGGATAGCAGCCGCCTCTGTCACATGGTGCACATCCTAACCGAAAACCACAACCGGGTCATCAGGGGCATCTCGGTGTCGCAGGCCTGCTGCGTCGCAGCGCCAAGCGCGGCAGTAGTGTTGGCACCGAAAAAGGCTATAAAACGCCAGCCTTCTTAAAAGATTGCGCGAACTGGTAATCTCACCTCATGTGGGATCCAAGCGGCTTTACAGCACCATCGACAACAAAGCCACTCGCAATGAGAACTATCACATCAGCCGAACACTCTCGCAAACGGATAGAGGAATGCTTTTACTGGCTGAAAACCGTGGGTGGCCTTCGTAAAACTAAACTGATCGGTCGAGCAAAACTGAACGGGCAGATGTTACTAGTGTTTGCCACTTACTATAAACTGGTCCATATTGGCAGCGTATCAGATTGTTGGAACGGATTGAGCTTTTCCACTTGCCAACTTCCCGGGTTTCCGATATGCATTTGACAATGCAATTCGATTATTGCAACAAGCTCAATACATTTCGTATTGGTGAAGGCGCCCTGCCAGTCTACCTTCGTTTCAGCCTACTCGTATCTCAACAAAGCTATTTACTATGAAAAAAATTAGACCACAATGATAAAAATTCTTCTATCGGGTGAATAATGTTGCTTCCATGCATGCGGCTTGTACTTACGATAAGTATCTCACTAGTGTTTTCATCCGCTCCGGCCAAAAATGGAAATGCTTATAAATTCATGTGCATTATTTTAATAATATCGTATCTATTCTTTTATCCAACAATTAATTGTCTACCGCCGGCACGATCCCAACTTACAACGCAAGTAATCGCATCCTCCAATAAGATCGATTTCGACAACCCCAACTCACTGCGTTTCAACCCATTGTTTGAGATAGAACATTTAACACGATACGTCATTCCCAGCATCCCCATAACATGTACTCAGACATGCCCCCTCAAAAATCTGGCAAACTCGATGAGCAATCTTACTAACCAAGATAGCAATGTCCGAACTAACATTGTATCCGTTCAAGACCACTTCTTCAGAATAACCAGCAACAAACGAATACAGCATCATGCATGACACGCTGAGCAACGAATGCAAAATAGAACTAACTGGATTACCTTAGCTCTAGCATTCATATTGAATACCAGAGCCACTTAGGATTAGAGCAGCAGGCCGCCAAGGCGATTCAACGTAGCCTGTGACCCCACTGTACCGCATACGTCTGGAGTTAACGCCACCGGTCTCACAATGCAACTGACGTCCGGCTGCAGTGTCTTCGCCTCCAGCAGCCAGGAGCCGAAGCCACCATCTAGGAGATGATCTTCCAGCGTTACAATCTCCTCATGAACACGCATCGGCTCGATTTGGGCCGCCTTATCGGACATCGACCATAGAGGCATCGAGTAAACTGCACGATCAGAGTACTCATCCCGCGCAACCCAGTCCATTGCAATTTGCAAGCCCGCACCTGTCGTGAGCATTGCACGTCGAGTTCCACCATCACGTACTTTCAGCCAGCTTCCGGGGCTGACATAAGGGGGAGCCTGATGGAAGTTTGGCTCTCCCGCCTTGCCCAATCGCAAGTACGACGGCCCCGGGTTTGCGACCAGATAACGCATACAGGCCCGCACCTCCATCGGATCGCCGGGCGCAGCGATCAGCATATTAGGCAGCGTGCGCATCAATGCATAGTCTTGAACTGCGTGATGCGAATAGCCCAAAGCACCATAAGCGACTCCTCCGCCCACTGATACTACGGTGACTGGCAACTGGTGGTACGCCACATCATTACGAATCTGCTCTGCGCAGCGGAAAGTTGGGAAGTTGGCGATTGAGTAAGTGAATACGTGATAGCCCTCTGATGCCATGCCTGCAGCCAAGCCTGTCATATTCTGCTCGGCGACACCCGCATTGATAAAGCGGTCGGGGAACTCCTCCGCAAATGGCTCAACGACGGAGTAACCGAGGTCACCAACTATCAGTGCGATCTGTGGATACAGGCGGGCTAAGTCCACCAGCTCTTGAATAAAAGCATTACGCATGATTCAGCTCCCTCAGTGCAAGGTCGAGTTGCTCGGACGATGGGGACTTGTAATGCCAATCGACACTGTTTTCCATAAAGCTGACACCCTTACCCTTGATGGTGTGAGCAATCACGAACGAAGGTTTGCCGGGCTCCCAGGGAGTGGAATCTAACGCTTCTGCTAATGCTGAGTGATTGTGACCATCAATTTCACGAACAGCCCAGCCAAAAGCCCGCGCCTTGTCAGCCAGTGGCTCGACACGCAAGGTCTTGTCAACCGTCGTCAGACTCTGCAGCTTGTTGTAATCCAAAATCGCCACTAGGTGGTCCAGATGATGATGAGCGGCAAACATCATCGCCTCCCAATTGGAACCTTCGCCTAACTCCCCATCGCTGAGCAGCACGTACGTCCTCCAGTCCTGCTCCGAACGCTTGGCCGCTAGCGCCTTGCCAGTTCCAAATGGCAGGCCATGACCAAGCGAGCCTGTCGAGAACTCGACACCAGAAGCCTTGTGACTGATATGGTTCATCAGTACTGAATGGTCCTGCCCATACTTGAGGAGATCATCCACGGGGAAGAAACCGGTCTCGGCTAGCGCCGCATAAACTGCGACGCATGCGTGTCCCTTGCTCAGGATGAAGCGATCACGCTGCGGCGCTGCCGGCTGCTTCGGATCCAAACGAAGTACCTGACCGTAAAGAACCGCTACGATGTCGCAGATAGAGAGAGCCGAACCGATGTGAGAGGCTCTGGCCCGATGCACCATTTGCAACGCCTGGACACGCATACGCCCGGCAAGGTCACGACTATCAATGTGAAGGCTATTCATTTCATTTCAGTAAGGGTTGGCCAGCCCAGAGGGCCGTACGAAGAATGGCTTCATCCAAGCTGACAGTTGGTACGACTCCCAGCTCAATGGCAATACGTTCCACAGATGGCACATAGGACTGGGGCACAGCCCCCGGAGGTGGTGTCTGAGCTATCCGCACTTTCCCCTTTCCCCCTAGGACACCATTGACGCGATGGGCCAATTCACCGATTGACAAGCTCTCAGTGCCCCCAACGTTATAGGCCCGGCCACTTGGCGCGTCGAACAACATCAACCATAGCCAATGCACAAGGTCTGCGGCGTATAGATAGCTACGCAACGGCGTACCATCGCCCTGGATATGGATGTCCTCGCTTCGCATTGCAGACCCGATGAAATTACCAATCGCGAAATGCTTGTCGAGTGGCAGGTGCGGACCAACGAACGCAAAACAACGAGCAATTGCCACCTCAAGACCTGGCCGCACCGCTGCAGCCATCGCGCACAGCAACTCGCTGACGCGTTTGCCCTCACCATAGGCTGACGCTGAGGTCAACGGATCAGGAGCACCGGACCAGCTCTCGGAAATGGCCGGAACCTCAGATGGCGTACGCCCGTAAACGGCACCTGAACTCAACAGCAATAGGCGCCTTGGAGCCGTTCCAGGCAACATAGCATCCAGCACTCGACGCGTACCCACTATGCACGTATCTAATATCTCGGACTGCGTGCTCGTAGCAACAACATCAGTCGCAGCATGGATTGCAAAATTGCAATCACCAACAATCTCTGGTGTGAGGTTGCGCACATCACCAGTAAGCCATTCGATCTCTGGTGCTCCACGCAACTCGGGGAACTCTTGGAGGAAAGACTCTGGCCGACGGCTCAATGCAACAACGCGCGCGGACAGGCCAAGTTGCCGGTTAGCGTGCAGGAAGGTGGCCAAGAGCCATTTACCGATAAAGCCAGTACCGCCGGTCAATAGCAGCTTTTGTCCACGCAGCCTCTCCCAGCGGACCCCTATCATGTCGACAACATGATCAAGATCTTCAACTGGTAAGAGTAAAGGGGAATGTACGCCGCTCATGCTTAGAAATTCACCCCGAAAAACTCTTCCAGCTTATCTGCAATGTAATCAAGCTGCTCTTTCCCCAACGCGGGGAAAGTACCCAGCCAGAAAGTCTGGTTCATCACAACATCAGTGTTGGTCAGATCACCGCTGATACGGAAATTACGCCCTGCCATGTACGGCTGTTTCGTCAGATTACCGGCGAAAAGAAGGCGCGTACCAATCTTGTTTTCTTCCAAGAAATTGATCAGGTCGGCACGCTTCACTCCAGCGCTGTCCTTGACGATTAGTGGGAAGCCAAACCAGGACGGTTCGCTATTCGGCGTCGCTTGCGGCAGGTGCAGGAACTGCTCAACGCTGGACAACCGGTTCTTCAGATAAGCGAAGTTGGCACGGCGCTTGGCGATAAATTCCTCGACACGATCCATCTGTGCCAATGCACAGGCGGCCTGCATATCCGAGATCTTCAGGTTATAGCCCAGATGGCTATAGGTGTACTTGTGGTCGTAACCGTCGGGCAGATCGCCACCCAGATCCTTTTTCGTCCAGCAGAATCGCTTGTCGCAGGTATTATCTTTACCGGGTGCACAGTAACAATCACGCCCCCAGTCGCGGAAGGATTCGGCAATCAGCTTCAAGTCAGCATTGTTGGTAAATACCGCCCCTCCCTCACCCATTGTAATGTGATGTGCTGGATAGAAGCTCAGTGTAGCGATATCGCCAAAGGTGCCAACCAGCTGACCATTGTAGGTTGCCCCCAAGGCATCACAGCAGTCTTCCACCAACCAGAGGTTGTATTTCTTGCACAGCGCGATAACGACATCCAGATTGAACGGGTTGCCCAAGCTATGGGCCAGCATGATAGCTTTAGTCTTGGGTGTGATGGCAGCTTCAATCTTGTTTGCATCAATGTTGTGTGTAGCAAGATCCACATCGACAAACACCGGAACGGCACCGAACTGGAGGATAGGGTTAACCGTCGTTGGGAAGCCGGCTGCCACGCCGATGATTTCATCTCCCTGCTTGATTGCACGATCACCCAACTTTGGGCTGGTCAGTGTCGTGAACGCAACCAAGTTAGCAGATGAGCCTGAGTTGACTGTGATCAGGTACTTCACACCCAAAAATTTGGCTAGTCGCTCCTCAAACATGGCATTGAAACGCCCCGTCGTCAGCCAACCGTCCAGTGAGGCGTCCACCATCAACTGCAGTTCTTTCGCACCAATAACCTTGCCCGAAACCGGTACCACACTTTGACCGGCGACAAAGGGTTTTGGCGTGTAGGCAATTTCTGCATATTGCTGTACCAATTCGCTTATTTGTGAACGTAGTTTATCGAGTTGTGGCTGGAAATTAACGGTAGATACTGTATTCATTTTTCACTCTGATATTGTTTAATTTGATCAAGGCAGAAAGCGCGCATGTCTGCAGCAGACAGCCAAGCCTGGTGCCAGTCGGTAATGCGGGAAAGCGCCGTTTGCAACGACCATTGCGGCAACCAGCCCAGCCGTTGCCTTACTTTGGAAATATCCAGCTTAAGATAGTTGGCCTCGTGTGGATGATCACCCGGTTGCAAAGACCATGTAGCCCCCTGGCCCCAGGTTTCGCACAGCTGCTCCACAATCCATTGAACCGAGCGTGCATCTTCATCGCAAGGGCCGAAGTTCCAGCCTTCCGCATCGACTTGACCATTTTCGTACAGTCGTTCTGCTAACAGAAGGTAACCGGAAAGTGGTTCCAGCACGTGCTGCCAAGGACGGATGGCATGCGGATTACGGATCTGAACGGGTTGCTGCTTTTCCAGGGCACGAAGGATATCAGGAACTAAACGATCCAGCGCCCAGTCTCCGCCACCAATCACATTACCTGCACGTGCAGTAGCCATTGCAATACCTTCGTTTTTTAGGAAGGAATTACGGTAGGCACTACTTACAAGCTCGGCACAGCCCTTGCTGTTGGAGTAAGGATCGTAGCCCCCCATCGGTTCATCTTCCCGGTAACCCCAGACCCACTCTTTATTCTCGTAGCATTTATCTGTAGTGACATTAACGATGGCCCGAACACTACCAGCCTTACGTGCAGCTTCGAGAACATGAACGGTACCCATGACATTGGTGGCATAGGTTTCGATGGGCTGTTGGTAAGACAAACGCACCAAAGGCTGCGCTGCCAAATGGATCAGAATCTCAGGCTGGAAATCCGTGACTATAGCGCATATTTTTTCATAGTCTCGAATATCTGCAATCTGAGTGTCCATGCCTTCAGCTACTCGGGCCACATCAAACAATGCTGGTATTGTGGGTGGCTGTAGGGAGACGCCGCACAACTCAGCCCCCATTGATTGGAGCCAAAGGGACAGCCAGCTACCTTTAAAGCCTGTATGCCCCGTTAACAATACGCGTTTGTTACGCCAGAAATCCGGCCTGATTTGCTGCGAAATCACTTGGAGCCCCACTTCTTCCAGGGAGCGTTGCCACTCATCCAGAGCTCTTCCAGAAAATGTTTGTCTCGCAGCGTATCCATCGGTTGCCAGAAACCTTGGTGTTCATAGGCCATCAGTTGCCCATCCTCAGCCAACTGCATCAGCGGCTCCTGCTCCCAGACAGTGCTATTACCTTTGATATATTCCAACACTTTTGGGCTCAGAACAAAAAAGCCACCATTAATCATGGCTCCATCACCTTTTGGCTTCTCTTTGAAGCTCAAGACCTTACTGCTCTGAATATCCAGCGCGCCAAATCTCCCCGGAGGATAAGCCGCCGTTAATGTTGCAGCTTTTCCATGCTGGCGGTGAAATTCAATCGTCGCCGAAATATCGATATCACTGACACCATCGCCATAAGTAAAACAAAAAGCCTCTTCGTCTTTAACATAATCAGCAACACGTCCAAGCCGCCCACCGGTCATAGAATCATCACCAGTATCGACCAATGTTACTTTCCATGGTTCTGCGCGCTTTTCATGAACATGCATACTATTTGCTTGCATATCAAATGTTATATCCGACATATGCAAGAAATAATTTGCAAAATACTCCTTGATGAAATAGCCTTTGTAACCACAGCAAATAATAAAATCGTTAACTCCATGGTACGAGTACATCTTCATGATATGCCAAAGAATCGGCTTGCCACCAATCTCTACCATAGGTTTGGGACGAACTGATGTTTCTTCACTCAGTCGCGTACCGAGTCCCCCTGCAAGAATCACTGCTTTCATTTCGACTCTCTCTATTCGATCAATTGCTTGCCGAGCACACGAAGGCATCGGAGTAGAACTGTTTAGCGGGCAAGCCAGCATCAGTGAGTATTTTCTTAGCGCTATGGATCATGACATCTGACCCACAGGCATAGACCGATGCATTATCCCAATCAGACACCAAATCAAGCATCACATGCTGGATATAACCTGTTTTACCAGTCCAACACTCATGCGAACGCGATTGAACCGGGATATAATTGCCCCCCCCAAAAATACTGGGCACATCAAGATAAAAATCTTGCGGCTGACGACCACCCCACAATATAGTTACTGATCGTGGTTTTTTCTCAGGCTGCAAGTACATGATAGACTCCAGCATTGACTTGACAGGAGCAATACCCGTACCAGTTGCCAGGAAGAACACGTCAATATTAGCAGTGTCTCGCAGCCAAAAAGTACCATGCGGCCCATGGAGACGCAGAAGATCATCGACCTTAGCTTGATTGAACCAGTACTCGCTCATCACGCCTCCATCCACTTTGCGAATATAGAGTTCAAGAGCTTTTTCAACAAAGCTTGAATTCGCTAAGGAATAGCTACGACGTACACCACCAGGGCCAATTACATCAATATACTGACCAGGAATAAATTTAAAATTTTCTGCTGGAGGAATACGCAATACAACCTTGACTACATCAGATGCAAGTTGCTCAATAAGTGAGATACGACAAGGCAAAGTTTTGGGCACGGGCACTACGATATCGCCAAAGTCTTCAATGTCGAGTTCAACATCAGATTGAGCAGATCTTGCACAGGTCAATATCCAGCCCTCTTTCCGTTCTTCGGAAGTAAGCCCCGTCTCATCCATCAGAGGTGACGTGATGCCACTCAGCACCTTGGCTTTGCAAGAACTACAACGCCCCGTTCGACAACTATAAGGGAGCTTTAAGCCGGAAGAGGAGGCTGCTTCCAATAGAGACGTATTTTTCTCCACTTGAAATTGACGTCCGCTTGCTAGTTTAACAATTGCCACTGTAGCCACTTATTCCACACTAACATTGACGACGTAACCATTGGCCTTTAGCAAGGCATGCTGCTTGGCAGATTGCAAATCTGCTGCAACCATTTCCGCGCACATTTCCTGTACAGTAATTTCAGGCGTCCAACCAAGTTTAGCTTTGGCTTTTGCGGGATCCCCCAACAGCGTCTCTACCTCTGTCGGGCGGAAGTACCGAGGATCGATACTCACAACGGTCTGACCCACTTTGAGGGCCGGGGCCTTGTCGCCCTCAATTTTATCTACAATTGCGACTTCATCGACACCTTGCCCCTCAAAATGCAAAGTAATGCCCAGTTCTTGTGCGCTCCACTTGATGAACTGTCGTACGCTATATTGCACACCTGTTGCAATAACAAAGTCCTCCGGCTGTTCTTGCTGGAGCATCATCCATTGCATGCGCACATAGTCTTTTGCATGCCCCCAGTCGCGCAATGCATCCAGGTTGCCCATGTACAGACAATCCTCAAGCCCTTGGGCAATATTTGCCAAACCGCGGGTAATCTTTCGTGTCACAAAGGTTTCCCCACGACGTGGACTTTCATGGTTAAAGAGGATGCCATTACAAGCATACATGCCATAGGCTTCTCGATAATTCACTACGATCCAGTAAGCGTAAAGCTTAGCCACCGCATAAGGGCTACGCGGATAAAAAGGAGTCGTCTCTTTTTGCGGGATCTCTTGCACCAAGCCATATAACTCACTCGTTGATGCCTGATAGAAACGCGTTTTCTTTTCCAGACCCAAAATCCGGATTGCTTCCAGAATCCGCAGCGTACCGATGGCGTCCACGTCAGCCGTGTATTCAGGGCTTTCAAAACTTACTGCCACATGGCTCATCGCACCAAGATTGTAAATCTCATCCGGCTGGGCCTCCTGAATGATACGTACAAGATTGCTGGTATCCGAGAGGTCACCATAATGAAGCTTCAGTCGAGCATCTGTTATGTGTGGGTCTTGATAAATGTGATCCACTCGCTGGGTGTTAAAAAGACTCGCACGGCGCTTAATGCCATGCACCACGTATCCTTTTTCCAATAAAAACTCTGCCAAATAAGAACCATCCTGGCCCGTAATACCAGTAATAAGTGCAACTTTATTCTTTGTCATAGCCACAGCAGTCACGCGAAATTTTTCTCTAAGAAATCACGGTAAGCAAGTGCAAGTCCTTCGACAAGATTGACTTTTGCTTTCCAGCCTAAAGTATTGAGTCGCCTACTATCCATAAGCTTGCGAGGCGTACCATCTGGCTTGTTTGGATCCGTATGTATTGTACCGGCATACCCTACAGTTTCGGCAACAATTTGAGCCACTTCAAGAATAGAAACATCATCTCCGAAGCCGACATTGATATGACTGAGCATAGGTTGGGTATTTGCAATATAGGCCTCCGTCGAGAGGTTCATTACATGAACACATGCCAAAGCCATATCATCCACGTATAGAAATTCCCGTCTCGGCTTACCTGTACCCCAAATAGTAACACTTGGGGCATTGCTCATTTTTGCCTCATGAAAACGGCAAATGAGCGCGGGAATTACATGAGAATTTTCCGGATGATAATTATCACCCGGTCCATATAGATTGGTAGGCATCACACTACGATAATCTATACCATGTGATTGGCCATACTGGCGATTATAACTCTCACACAATTTTATACCCGCAATCTTGGCAATGGCATAAGGCTCATTCGTTGCTTCGAGTACGCCTGTAAGCAGTACAGCTTCACTCATCGGCTGGGGGGCCAATTTTGGGTAAATACAGCTGGAACCAAGAAACAGTATTTTCTTTACACCACTACGGAAAGCCGCATCAATGACATTGGCTTCTATCATCAGATTTTGGTAGATAAATTCCGCTGGATAGGTATTATTGGCGTAAATCCCACCGACTTTGGCCGCTGCCAGATACACCTGATCTGGCTTTTCCGCCTCAAAAAAATCCCTTACTGCTGCCTGATTTGTAAGATCCAGTTCCGAATGCGTACGAGTAACAATATTTTGGTAGCCCTTAGCCTGGAGTACACGGATGATGGCGGAACCTACCATCCCCCGATGACCCGCAACATAGATTTTCGGAGCATTCATTTAGACAGTTCTTCCATAATTATCTTCAAATCGAACTATATCGTCCTCACCCAAGTAACTTCCCGACTGCACTTCAATAATTTCTAACGGTATAGTACCAGGGTTGGCCAAACGATGGACTTCCCCCAGTGGAATGTATGTCGACTGGTTTTCTGTCAAGAGGATAACTTGATCGCCATTGGTAATCTCAGCCGTACCTTTTACAACGATCCAGTGTTCTGCCCGATGGTGATGTTTTTGCAGGCTGAGGCTAGCTTTGGGTTTGACCTGAATCCGCTTGACCTTGAAGCGCCCGCCTTCGTCGATACTGTCGTACCAACCCCAAGGTCGGTGGACTTTTCGATGCAATGCGTACTCTTCGCGCTTTTGCTTCTGGAGTCCGCTGACGATATGCTTGACATCCTGGCTGCACGATTTATTGGCGACCAGCACAGCATCCGAGGTTTCAACGACAATGATGTTCTCTACGCCAACCAAGCTCACCAACCGGCTGGTTGCATGAACGAGTGTATTACAGCTACCAATGGTTAGCACATCACCGACGTGGGCATTACCGTTCTCGTCTTTAGATAGAACCTCCCAAACTGCATCCCATGCCCCCAGGTCACTCCAGCCGGCATCGAGCGGCACCATTTTGATGGGGAAAGCGCTTCCGGGACAGTGTTCTATCGCAGCGTAATCCACGGATTCAGCTGGAATCCCGGCAAACTCATCTTTGCCTGGTCTAACGAATTGCGCATCCGTCGAACGCTTAGACCAAGCTAAACGTGTTTTGGCTAGAATAGCCGGCCGAAATGTCTCAAGAGCGTTCAGCCACACTGAGGCTTTGAGCACAAACATGCCCGCATTCCAGAAATAACCTCCCTCTTCCAGATAACCTTGGGCAGTTTGCGCATCCGGTTTTTCGACGAAACGCAGGACAGTCCGTGCTTGGATACCTCCAGCGGCGTTGTCCATCTGAATATAACCGTAACCCGTTTCTGGACGATCAGGCGTCACTCCCAGAATCACGATCGCACCGTTCGCCGCTTCTTTAATCGCAGTCTGCGTCGCTACCACGAACGCGTCGAAGTCGCTTACCGTCTGATCGGCCGGGGTGACAACCAGTACCGGGTCATGACCTTCCTCCGTCGCCGCCAATGCAGCCAAAGTAAGCGCCGGTGCGGTGTTACGACCAACAGGCTCAAGCAAGGCACTCCCCAACTCGATACCGATTTCACGCAATTGCTGCGCCGCCAAAAAACGATGATCCTCCCCTGCCACGATCAATGGTGGGGCAAGCTGCATATCGGCACTAGCCAAACCTGACAGGCGTTGAACTGCTTGCTGGAACAAGCTTTCGCTACCTGTCAGGCATAAAAACTGTTTTGGGAAGCCAGTTCGAGAAAGAGGCCACAAGCGCGTACCAGAGCCACCACAAAGAATTACTGGAGTTACATTAATCATGCGGTATTGAATTCCTTTTCACCAAGACTCCCCATTTCCAATTTGAGCGCCTCAATTTCAAACCTCAGCGCCTCATACTCATCCATTTTCCGCTGCAAGAACTGCTGAGCAAGGGCCGTCTTTTCAGCTATACCACTTGGAGTGAGCACATAGATGTAACCAAATTTATTCTTGGAGTGAGCGAAGTTTTTCATTTTCACCAACCCCTTTTCCATCAGACTCTTCAGGCAATAATTCAACCCTCCTACGCTTATACCCAACCTTTCAGCCAACTCACGCTGAGTAAGATCAGGATTTTCTTGCAGGATACGCATAATCCTAAAGTATGTATCTTCCTGCAGTCTTGCTTGGCGGCTTATCATAAAATAGAAACATCACTCCAAAATGATTTATTGCATAAGTATAGGGAAAAAACCATTTACACCGCAGCTAGACAATATCTTGAACTCAACAAAATTGTTCTGTAAGAACTTGAACATTATACCCAATGCGATGCCAAGAGGCCTACATCACCAGGCTTGCCTAAAACATCCACCCCAGGTTTGGGCACGCTGATCGTACACGCTCCTACACTTACTCTTCAATTCGCATGCACAAAACAACGCGCGAGTGGCAGTGGGTTAAGCTTGCTTGCGGTATAAACCGTTAAGCGCAGCACAGTCTCAGGCACTCCGCGCTCGCCATTAAAGGCCGAGGTACCCCAACACCCCCTCCGCAGCCTCTCGCCCCTCAAACACAGCTCTAACCACCAAGTCCGCGCCGCGAACCATATCGCCTCCGGCGAAAACTTTAGAGTTACTGGTTTGGTATTTATGTGCACCGTGCACAACAGCTAAGGTGCGGCCGTTGGCAGCAGTGGCTATGCCTTGCTTGTCTGCCCATGGCGCCGCTTCAGCCAGAAAGCCAAACGCAATGACAACGTGGTCGCATTCTACGATTTCTTCGCTGCCTGGCACAATCTCCGCGTTTCGGCGACCCTTGCCATCAGGTTCTCCCAGCCGGGTCTCCGCCAGCTTAACTGCTAACGTGCCTCCGATCATTGGCTCAATGGCAAGAGGCTGGCGGTTCCACAGGAACTCGACACCTTCTTCTTTCGCATTACCCACCTCCCGCGCAGAACCCGGCATATTGGCCTCGTCGCGACGGTAAGCGCAAATCACTCGCTTAGCCCCCTGGCGTATCGCAGTACGAACACAGTCCATGGCGGTATCACCGCCGCCCAGCACCAATACGCGCTTACCCTTCATCGAAATAGCCACCTCGCCGTCCAGAAGTGTCCCCATCGATTGGCGGACGTTGTTGATGAGATATGGCAATGCCTCAAGCACCCCCTTGCTGTCTTCACCAGGGAAGCCGCCCTTCATGGCTTTGTACGCTCCCATGCCCATGAAGATCGCATCGTGTCTTTTCAGTAATGTTTCAATGGAGACATCTTTGCCGACCTCCGTATTCAGCACAAACTCAACGCCCATACCCTCCAGGATCTCCCGGCGACGACGCACCACATCCTTTTCCAGCTTGAACTCCGGGATGCCGAAAGTCAGCAGCCCCCCGATCTCCTCGTAACGGTCGTACACCACTGCCTTGACGCCATTTCGCACCAATACGTCTGCGCAGGCGAGACCTGCTGGGCCGGCGCCTATCACGCCTACGGTCTTGTCGGTCCACACTACTTTAGACATGTCAGGCCTCCAGCCGGCCTTGAACGCCTCGTCAGTAATGTACTTCTCAATACTACCGATGGAGACGGCGCCAAAGCCGCCCTGGTTTAGCGTACAGGCCCCCTCGCACAACCTGTCCTGCGGACAAACGCGGCCGCAGATTTCCGGCAGGCTGTTGGTTTGATGCGACAGCTCGGCGGCTTCGAACAGGCGACCTTCTTCCACCAGTTTCAACCAGTCAGGAATGTAGTTGTGCACCGGGCACTTCCATTCACAGTAGGGGTTGCCGCAGGACAGGCAGCGGCCGGCCTGGTCGGCAGCATCCACCGCGTTCAGCGGTTGGTAGATTTCCTTGAATTCGATTTTGCGAACGCTGGCTTCAACTTTGTCGCCCGGGTTGCGCGACAGCTTCATGAACTGGAATACATCAGACATTGTGTTTTCTCCCGCGAGGGAGGGCGGCGCCATGCGCCGCCCTATATATATGGATGTGCAAGCGGTGCTTAGTCTTTGAGCAGGCTTTCCAGCTTGGCGGCCTTGGGCTTCACCAGCCAGAAGTAGTCCACGTAATCGTCGAAGTTCTGCAGCATGGCGCGGCCGGTTTCGGAGCCGGTCAGCTCAACGTGCTTGGCGATCTTTTCCAGCAGATAGGCGCGGTACATGCCCATTGCCTCGCCGTTGATCAGGTGGATGTCGATCAGCTCGTTGTTGTAGCGGTAGGCGAACTTCTCGTTAGGATCGTAAACGAAGGCGAAGCCGCCGGTCATGCCGGCGCCGAAGTTGTAGCCGGTCTCGCCCAGCACGATGACGGTGCCGCCGGTCATGTATTCGCAGCAGTGGTCGCCGGCGCCCTCTATCACCGCCAGCGCGCCGGAGTTGCGCACCCCGAAGCGCTCGCCGGCGATGCCGGCGGCGAACAGCTGGCCGCCCGTCGCGCCGTACAAACAGGTGTTGCCGATGATGATGGATTCGCTCGCCTGGTAGCCCGCATCCTTGGGCGGGTAGATGGTGACGCGGCCGCCGGCCATGCCTTTGCCGACGTAGTCGTTGGCGTCGCCTTCCAACTCCAGATGCAGGCCAGCCGCGTTCCACACGCCGAAGCTCTGACCGGCGCTGCCGCTGAACTTCACTTTCAGGCAACCGAAGGGCAGCCCGGCCGCGCCATGCACGCGGGCGATTTCGCCGGACAAGCGCGCGCCGATGGAGCGGTGGGTGTTTTCAATCGGGTAGGCCAGCTCCAGCATCTGCTTGTTATGGATGGCCGGCAGCGCGTCTTGCAGAATCTGCTCGGCCAGCTCGCCCTTATCAAAGGAAGGATTGCTGTCCGACACGCAGAAGCGCGGCTCGCTGTCCGGCACGGTGCCTTGCGACAGCAGCGGGGCCAGATCGAGACGGCCCTGACGCTCGCTCTCGCCATCCTGCACATCCATCAAGTCCATGCGGCCGATCAGCTCTTCCATGCTGCGCACGCCCAGCTTGGCCATCCACTCGCGGGTTTCGCGGGCGATGAACAGGAAGTAGTTGACCACCATGTCCGGCAGGCCGGTGAAATACTTGGAGCGCAGTTTGACTTCCTGCGTCGCCACGCCGGTGGCGCAGTTGTTCAAATGACAGATGCGCAGGTATTTGCAGCCCAGCGCCACCATCGGCCCGGTGCCGAAGCCGAAGCTCTCCGCGCCCAGAATGGCAGCCTTGACCACGTCCAGGCCAGTTTTCAGGCCGCCGTCGGTCTGCACCCGCACCCGGCCGCGCAGGCCGTTGGCGCGCAGCACCTGCTGCGCCTCGGACAGGCCCAGCTCCCACGGCGAACCGGCGTATTTGACCGAGGTCAGCGGCGAGGCGCCGGTGCCGCCGTCGTAGCCGGAGATGGTGATCAGATCGGCGTAAGCCTTGGCCACCCCGGCGGCGACGGTGCCGACGCCGGGCTCGGCCACCAGCTTGACCGACACCAGCGCGGACGGGTTCACCTGCTTCAGGTCGAAGATCAGCTGCGCCAGGTCTTCGATTGAATAAATGTCATGGTGCGGCGGCGGCGAGATCAGGCTGACGCCTTCCTTGGCGTGGCGCAGCCGCGCGATCAGCCCGGACACCTTGTCGCCGGGCAGCTGGCCGCCCTCGCCCGGCTTGGCGCCCTGGGCCACCTTGATCTGCAGCACCTCGGCGTTGACCAGGTAGTGCGGGGTGACGCCGAAACGGCCGGACGCCACCTGCTTGATCTTGGACATCTTCTCGGTGCCGTAGCGCGCCGGATCTTCGCCGCCCTCCCCGGAATTGGAGCGGCCGCCCAGGCGGTTCATGGCAATGGCCAATGCCTCGTGCGCTTCCGGGCTCAACGCGCCCAGCGACATGCCGGCCGAGTCGAAGCGCTTGACGATGGCCTCCACCGGCTCCACTTCGTCCAGCGGAATCGGCTCGGCGGCCAGCTTCAGCTGCATCAGGTCGCGCAGCATCGCCACCGGGCGGGTGTTCACCGTCTCGGCGTATTGCTGGTAGGCCTGGTAATCGTCGTTCTGCACCGCCTTTTGCAGCAGCTGCACCACGTCCGGGTTGTAGGCGTGGTATTCCTCCCCATGCACGTATTTGAGCAGGCCGCCCTGGTTCAGCCCACGCATCGGGTTGAACGCCAGCCGCGCCAACTGCTTCTGATCGGCCTCGAAGTCGGAGAAATTAGCGCCGGACACGCGCGACACGGTGCCCTTCAGGCACAGCGCCACCACTTCCTCATGGATGCCCACCGCCTCGAACAGCTGCGCGCCGCGGTAGGACGCGATAGTGGAAATGCCCATCTTGGACAGCACCTTGAGCAGACCCTTGTTGATGCCCTTGCGGTAGTGCTGCAGCGCCTCATTGGGACGCAGGTCCACTTCGCCGTTGTTCACCAGCTCGATGATGGTCTGGTAGGCCAGATAGGGGTAGACCGCGGTGGCGCCGTAGCCCAGCACGCAGGCCATCTGGTGCGCGTCGCGCACGGTGGCGGTTTCCACCACGATATTGGTCTTGCAGCGCAGGCCGGCGTCGATCAGCGCGTGATGCACCGCGCCGGTGGCGAACAGCGCGTGGATGGGCAGCCGCTGGCCGGTGGCGTGACGGTCGGACAGCACCACCACCACGGTCCCTTCCTGCACCGCCTCCACCACGTGGCGGCTCAGACAGGCAATCGCGTCTTTCAGCGTGGTTTCGGCCGGGTCATAGCACAGGTCGAAATTGGTGGCCTTCAGGTAAGGCTCCGGCCGCGTGGTGACGCGGGTGAACTTCTCATGGCTCAGCACCGGGCTGCGCACTTCCAGGCGCTTGGCGTGCTCGGCGCTCTCCTCGAACATATTGCGCTCTGGGCCGAACACGGTGTTCAAGGACATCACCACCGCTTCGCGAATCGGGTCGATGGGCGGGTTGGTGACTTGGGCGAACTGCTGGCGCAGGTAGTCGAAGGGCGAGCGCACGCGCTGCGAAAGCACCGCCATCGGCGTGTCGTCGCCCATGGAGCCGACGGCTTCCTGGCCGTCCGCCGCCAGCACGCGCAGGATCTGGTCGCGCTCCTCGCGGCTGAGGTTGAACATTTTCTGCAGCTTGGCCAGCTCGTCCTTGGGCAAGGGTTCGACGCCGGCGTCGTCCTCGATGGACAGCTCCAGGTACTTGGCGCTGTCCTTGATCCACTGGCGGTAGGGCTTGGCGCTTTTCAGCTGCGCGTCGATGTCTTCCGGCATCAGCAGCTCGCCGTTGACCAGGTCCGCGGCGAACAGCTGGCCCGGCTTGACGCGGCCCTTGCGCACCACGTCCTGGGCGCGGTAATCCCACACGCCCACTTCCGAGGCGATGGTCAGAATATTATCCTTCGTCAGCACCCAGCGCGCCGGGCGCAGGCCATTGCGGTCCAGCATGCAGGCGGCGTAGCGGCCATCGGTCAGCACGATGCCGGCCGGGCCGTCCCACGGCTCCATATGCATGGAGTTGAATTCGTAGAAGGCGCGCAGGTCCTTGTCGGTGCTGTCCACGTTCTGCCAGGCCGGCGGCACCAACAGTCGCAGCGCGCGGAACAGCGGGATGCCGCCCATCAGCAGGCCTTCCAGCATATTGTCCAGGCTCATCGAGTCCGAACCGTCGGTCTGGACGATGGGGCGCACAGCGTCCATGTCCAAATGCGGCGAAGCCATGATGCGCTCGCGCGCGCGGGCCCAATTGCGGTTGCCCTGCACCGTGTTGATCTCGCCGTTGTGGGCGAGGAAGCGGAAGGGCTGGGCCAGCTTCCACTGCGGCCAGGTATTGGTGGAGAAGCGCTGGTGGAACACCGCCAGGCTGGACTCGAAGCGCGGATCGGCCAGGTCCAGAAAGAAGCGCGGCAGGTTCTCCGGCGTCACCAGGCCTTTATAGGAAATGGTGTGCGGCGACAGCGTGGGCAGATAGAAACAGGCATCGTCCGCCTTATTGGCTTTCTCAGCCAAGCGGCGGCCCATGTAGAGCCGGCGTTGGAAGGCCAGCTCATCCATGCCGAACGGGCAGTTCACGAACACCTGGGAGATAGCGGGCAAGGAAGCCAGCGCCGTTTCGCCGCAGGCCGAGGTATCGACCGGCACGGTGCGGAACCCGGCCACCTCCAGCTGCTGGGCTTCCAGATGCTCGCGCAGGCGCGCCAGGCTGCGCTCGCCTATCGCGCCGTCCGAGTGGTGGAACACCAGGCCGGCGGCGTACACTGACTTCAGGGCGATGCCGGCTTCGGCCGCCACTTCGCGCAGGAAGCCATCCGGTTTCTTGAACAGCAGGCCGCAGCCGTCTCCGGATTTGCCATCCGCCGCCACCGCGCCGCGGTGGGTCAGCTTGGCCAGCGAGGAAATGGCAGTGGCCACCAGCCAGTGGCTAGGTTTGTCGTCCAATTGCGCGATCAAGCCGAAGCCGCAGCTGTCTTGTTCGAATTCCGGTTTATACAATGTGCCCTGCAGGCGGCGCTGTCTGTCCATTTCTCGGCCCGTTTATACTTTGTAGTGATGCATCCGATTCTACGGGCAAGATCGCAACAACCGCAAGCGCGCTTGCGGCGGCGCAACAATCATTTGATTTCAGTCATTTGATGCGCAATCTATTGTTTTTGATATGTAATTTCACTACTACATATTGGTCGTTTTTTTGTTTTAATGAGACGAAAATTTTCAAAAATACGACAGGGTTTAGGCGGTTTTATTTGATACAAAACCTGGAAATGAACTGTATTTTGAATTTTGTCAAACAATATTCCTAAGCGCAAATGAACCGAGACGAGCAGTCCCTACAGACCTTGCAATTCGTCCGCCAGCTGGCGGAACAGGCCTTGTCGCGCTCAGCCGGCGCGCCACTGATCACCGGAAACCAGGTAGCGCTGCTGTACGACAGCGCGGATAACTTCCCCGCCTGGGAAAAAGCGCTCGCCGCCAGCCAGGATTCCATCCTGATCGAAATGTATATCTTCGCCAATGATCAATTTGGCTTTAAGATTCGTGAAATCCTTATAGAAAAAGCAAAGCAAGGCATCCAAGTTTGTCTACTCTATGACTGGCTAGGCAGTTGGCGCTCTCATTTATCGAGCTTCTTCAAGCCGCTTCAGGAAGCCGGCGCCCAGGTGCGCGCCTATCATCCGCCCAGCCTGAGCGGCGGACTCAGCCTGCTGGGCCGCAACCATCGCAAGATGATCATCGTCGATAGGCGCGAGCTGTTCGTCTCCGGCCTGTGCATCAGTCAAAGCTGGCGGGGCGCGCCGGACAAAGGACTGGCGCCGTGGCGCGATACCGGCCTGGCTTTGCGCGGTCCGCTGCTGGCGCCGGCGCTGGCGGCGTTCGCCGATAGCTGGGCCTGCTGCGGCGCGCCGCTGGAGCCGCGCTGGCTGGAACCCGCCGATACCCAAGCTTGCGGCGAAACGGCGGCGCGGCTGATCGCCACCACCCCGTCCACCGCGCGCATGATGCGGCTGGACTTGCTGGTGGCCAGCTTTGCCCGCAGCACGCTGTGGCTGACCGATGCGTATTTCATGGCCACCAGCCTCTACTTGTCCGCGCTGCAGCAAGCCGCCCGCGACGGCGTGGACGTGCGGCTGCTAGTGCCGCGATCCAGCGATATCCGCTGGATCGCCACCATCTCCCGCACCCAGTACCGCTCGCTGCTGGAGGCTGGCGTGCGCGTGTTCGAATGGGACGGCCCGATGATTCACGCCAAGACGGCGGTGGCTGATGGCCGCTGGGCGCGCATCGGCTCCACCAATCTGAATTTGTCCAGCTGGCTGGTCAACCGCGAACTGGACATCGCCTTGGAAGACGAAAGCCTGGCCTCGCAGCTGGCGGAGCGCTTCCTGCTGGACCTGGAGCAGGCCACCGAGATCGTGCTCAAGCCGACGCGCCGCCGCCCGGTGCCCACCCCGGTGCGCCAGGAGAAACGGCGTCCCGGCTCCACCAGGGAGCGGGCGCTGAGCGGCGCCAGCGCCGCCGCGCGCCAGGCCGCTCGCCTGGGCGATATGCTGGGCGCGGTGGTGCATGGCAGCCGCAGCGTGGAAAGCAGCGAGGCGCCGGCTTTTCTCAGCATCGGCCTCGCCCTGTGCCTGCTGGCCCTGGCCATCGCCTATTTCCCTTGGCTGGCGGCAGCGCCGCTTACCCTGTTGCTGGCTAGCGCCGGCCTGGCCACAGTGGTCAAATCCCTCAGCCTCTATCGAACAAAGCGGCAAAAAAAACAACAGTCGGATGCGGCTGGAAACGATGCGGCGCCCAACCGCGACAACCACCGGGAGCCGCAATAAAAACAGCCGCTTACCCCCCACTCCCGCGCCATGCCGGAGCCGAGCTTTTCCTCCACCGCCCGCCGCTAGGCAAATTTTTTTCATGCCTGCCGCATCGCAGCACAACACGCCATGCAAAAGGTCTACAATGCGCGCTTTCTTGGGATGTTCTCCAGGCCGGCTGACGTGAAGCGACCACAGGTCGCCAGGTACGGACCGCGGCGCAAAGCGCCCCGTTTTATTCGCGCCTCAAGGCCAGCCTCCAGGGCGGCGGCGAAGACTCGTTCTTCCACCGTGCGTACAGATCTGCGCCCCACGCGCACCTAGCGACACTGCCACGGCATGGTCCGGTGACGCCACCCGACCCCGCCGCAGTGTCCGAGTTAAAGCAACTAAGGACTCAGGTATGCGTTTTCACTTCCCCATCGTGATCATCGACGAGGATTTCCGCTCGGAAAACACCAGCGGCTCCGGCATCCGCGAACTGGCCGCCGCCATGGAGGCGGAAGGCATGAGCGTGATCGGCTACACCAGCTACGGCGATCTCACCTCCTTCGCCCAGCAGCAGAGCCGCGCCGCCGGCTTCATCCTGTCGATAGACGACGAGGAATTCCAAACAGAAGACACCGCGCAGCAGGCGCTGGGTAATCTGTACGGCTTCGTCGCCGAAATCCGCCGCCGCAACCCGGACATCCCGGTCTACTTGTACGGCGAGACCCGCACCGCGCGCCACATCCCCAACGACATCCTGCGCGAGCTGCACGGCTTCATCCACATGCATGAGGACACGCCGGAATTCGTGGCCCGCCACATCATCCGCGAGGCCAAGAGCTACCTGGACAACCTGGCGCCGCCGTTCTTCCGCGCGCTGGTGGACTACGCCTACGACGGCTCCTACTCCTGGCACTGCCCCGGCCACTCCGGCGGCGTGGCCTTCCTGAAGAGCCCGGTGGGCCAGATGTTCCATCAGTTCTTCGGCGAGAACATGCTGCGCGCCGACGTCTGCAACGCGGTGGACGAGCTGGGCCAGCTGCTGGACCACACCGGCCCGGTGGCGGCGTCCGAGCGCAATGCCGCGCGCATCTTCAACGCCGACCACCTGTTCTTCGTCACCAACGGCACCTCCACCTCGAACAAAATCGTCTGGCACAGCTGCGTCGCCGCCGGCGACATCGTGCTGGTGGACCGCAACTGCCACAAGTCCAACCTGCACGCCATCATCATGACCGGCGCCATCCCGGTGTTCCTGATGCCGACGCGCAACCACTACGGCATCATCGGCCCGATCCCGAAATCCGAATTCCAGCCGGACACCATCAAGAAGAAGATCCTGGCCAACCCGTTCGCGCGCGAGATGCTGGAGAAGCACCCCAACCGCAAGCCGCGCATCCTGACGCTGACCCAGTCCACCTACGACGGCATCCTATACAACGTCGAAGAGATCAAGGGCTTGCTGGACGGCGAGGTGGACACGCTGCACTTCGACGAAGCCTGGCTGCCGCACGCCAGCTTCCATGACTTCTATCGCGACTTCCACGCCATAGGCGAGGGCCGTCCGCGTTGCGAAGACAGCCTGATCTTCTCCACCCAATCCACCCACAAGCTGTTGGCCGGCATCAGCCAGGCCTCGCAAATCCTGGTGCAAGACCCGCAGAACCGCCAGCTGGACACCGCCTGGTTCAACGAGGCCTACCTGATGCACACCTCGACCAGCCCGCAATACTCGATCATCGCCAGCTGCGACGTGGCCGCCGCGATGATGGAACAGCCGGGCGGCCAATCGCTGGTGGAAGAATCCTTGGTGGAGGCGATGGAGTTCCGCCGCGCCATGCGCAAGGTGGACGATGAGTACGGCCGCGACTGGTGGTTCAGCGTATGGGGGCCGGACGACCTGTCCGACGACGGCATCTGCGACCAGGCCGACTGGACCCTGCGCCCCGACGAGCGCTGGCACGGCTTCGCCGGCATCGAGGAAGGCTTCAACATGCTGGACCCGATCAAGGCCACCGTGCTGACGCCGGGCCTGGACGTGGACGGCAGCTTCGAGGAAATGGGCATCCCGGCCGCCATCGTCACCAAGTACCTGACCGAGCACGGCGTGGTGGTGGAAAAGACCGGTCTGTACAGCTTCTTCATCATGTTCACCATCGGCATCACCAAGGGCCGCTGGAACACGCTGATCTCGCTGCTGCAACAGTTCAAGGACGATTTCGACAAGAACCAGCCGATGTGGCGCGTGATGCCTGAGTTCGTCGCCAAGCATCCGCAGTACGAGCGCGTGGGCCTGCAAGACCTATGCCAGCGCATCCACGGCCTGTACGCCAAGCACGACGTGGCACGGCTGACCACGGACATCTACCTGTCCGACATGGAGCCGGCCATGCGCCCGGCCGACGCCTTCGCCAAAATGGCCCACCGCGAGATCGAGCGCGTGCCGGTGGAACAGCTGGAAGGCCGCGTCACCGCGGTGCTGCTGACGCCGTACCCGCCGGGCATCCCGTTGCTGATTCCAGGCGAGCGCTTCAACAAGACCATCGTCGACTACCTGCGCTTCGCCCAGGCCTTCAACCGCGAGCTGCCGGGCTTCGAAACCGACGTCCATGGCCTGGTGGCGGTGGAAGTGCAAGGCCGCAAGGTTTACTGCGTGGATTGCGTCAAGCAATAAGCCGAACGGTAGAAACGACAAAGGCGGGAGCGATCCCGCCTTTTTTCATGCCTCCCCGCGCCTCACAGCCAAGTCACCAGCCGATTGCGGCCGGCCTCCTTGGCCCGATACAAGCCGTCATCCGCCCGCGCCAGCGCGGCAGCCACCGTGTCACCGTTCTGCAGCAGGGTCAGTCCAGCGGAGCAGGTGTAAGAGAATTCCGGCTTGTCGGCCAAAGGCCGCGATTGGGCCACCGCGGCCAGCAGCGCTGTCAGCATCAGCTCCGCCTCGCGCAGCGCGCGGTCCGGCAGCAAGAGCAGGAATTCCTCTCCGCCCATGCGCCCCAGGCCCTCCTTGGGCTTGAGCAAGGGCTGGACGCGCCGCACGAAGTCGCGCAATACCTCGTCGCCTATCAGGTGGCCATGCGTGTCGTTGATGCGCTTGAAATGATCCAGGTCCAGAATCGCCACCGCCCCAGCGGGCGGAGAGCGCTTCAGCAGCACTTCCAGATGGTTCATGATATGGGCGCGATTGCTGATGCCGGTCAAGGCGTCGGTCAGCGCCGCGCGCTGAGCCAGGTCGCGCGCCACGCGCAATTCGCGCTCGTCCGCGTGCAGGCTGGAGATATCGCTGCCCACGCACCACATCCAACCATCGGCCTGCACCGTCTCCGTCATCCAGATCCAGCGGCCGTCGGTCAGGTCCGCCTCGAAGGTGCGAAACGGCAGCTTGCCGCGCCGCGAGCGCGCCGAGGTGATCCAGGCCTCGATATCGTCGGTGCGGATGCAGCTGCCGTGGCCTTGCTCATATCCTCGCCGCATCAGCTGCTCCCAGCTCAGCCGCTCGTCGGCGCCGACGCCGAACGTCTCGCAAAAAGCCGGATTAGCGAAGCGCAGCTGGTCGTGAATGTCGAATAGGGCGATCAGCAGCTGGCTTTCTTGTTGCAAAGACAGCAGGCGATCGGCGATATCGGGTTCCTGGCAAGGGTCGGCCATATTTGGCGCTCCGCAAAGACGCAGACCAGGGCCGGCTCGCGCCCGCCCCATTCATTCCAGCATAGTCGAGCGCCCGCGCTCGGCGTCACTGCCGCGAAGCCGTCAGCAGCCGCAAGGCGAGGCCGCCAAACACCATGGCCAGCAGATATTGCGGCCACCGTCCGCCCTTGCCGCCGGCCAGCGTCCTGCCCATGCGGCTGCTGGCCACGATCACCAGCGCGTTGACGCCAAGGCCCACCACGTTCAGCACCGTGGCCAACAACATGATCTGCAACGCCACCGGCCCGACCTGCGGCTCGACGAACTGCGGGAACAGCGCCAGCACGAACAGCGCCATCTTGGGATTCAGCAGATTGGTGGCCAGTCCCTGCAGCGCGATGCGGCGCAAGGGCTGCACGGCGGCAGCCGCCCTGGAGGAACGCAGCACGCTCTTGCTGCGCAAGGTGGTCCAGGCCAGGTACAGCAGGTAGGCGGCGCCGGCAATGCGCACCGCGTCATAGGCCATGGGCACCAGCACGAATAGCTGGGCCAGACCCAGCGCCGCCAGCAGCGCATGGCAATAGGTGCCGAGCTGGATGCCGAACAAGGTGGCGAAGCCGGCGCGCAGTCCCTGGCCCGCGCTGCGGCTGGCGATCAGCAACATGTCCGGGCCTGGCGTGGCGGCCAGGGCGAGGCAGGCGAGGGAAAACAGCAGGAGGGTGGACAAGGCGGGCACAGGAGACTCCTCAAGCGCTTACGAAGCGCACTCATCATACCGTCATCGTGACGATGGAGACAGCTCGTTCCACTCTGGAAACGCTCCCGCCTTTACGGTATATCTACTTGTCCTATCAAAAGGAGCTGCCATGGACTTCCCCACCCTGCTCACCGAGCGGCTGACGCTGCGCGAGATCACGCCGGACGACGCGCCGGCCTTGCTGGCCATCCATGGCGATGCCGAAACGATGCGCTGGTTCGGCTCCGACCCGCTGACTACGCTGGAACAGGCCAGCCAGATGGTGAAAACGTTCGCCAGTTGGCGAAGCTTGCCCGCGCCCGGGACGCGCTGGGGAGTCGCTCTGCGCAGCGGCGGCCCGCTGATCGGCAGCGTGGGCTTGTTCAAATGGAACCGCGGCTGGCGTTGCTGCACGCTGGGCTATGAGCTGGCGCGCGAACATCACGGGCAGGGCCTGATGGCCGAAGCGCTGCGCGCCGCGCTGGCCTGGGGCTTCGACCATATGGAACTGAACCGGATCGAGGCCCAGGTGCATCCGGACAACCTGGCATCCTTGAAGCTGTTGCAGCGCCTGGATTTCCAACAGGAGGGCCGCGCACGCCAGGCCGGCTTCTGGCTGGGTCGCTACCAGGACCTGATCAATCTGTCGCTGCTGCGCGAGGATAGCGCGCTGGCAAAGGCCAGCGCCTGAAAAGGGAAGAAATCCATGCACCACTACCCGCTGTTCCTGCTGATGGCTAGCCTGGCCATCTTGACGCCCGGCCCCGGCGTGCTGAACTCGCTGGGCAACGCGCTGCGTTTCGGCCTAAAAGGCAGCCTGCCCGGCATACTAGGCGTCGCCAGCGGCAGTTTCATCGTCGCGGCACTGTCCGCCACCGGCCTGGGCCTGTTGCTGGCCGCCTCCGCGCTGGCCTTCGCCACGCTGAAATGGCTGGGCGCCGGCTATTTGTTCTATCTGGGCATCAAGCTGCTGCGCGCGCCGGCCTTCCGCTTCGACGCGCCCGAGGCCAACCGGCAGCCGGCAGCCGGCCTGGCGGCAGTTCGCCGCCGGCATGCTGCTGCAGATGAGCAACCCGAAATCGATTTTCTTCTTTCTGGCCATCTTCCCGCAATTCATCGCCGCCGGCAGCGCGCATTACGCGGGCGAATTCCTGCTGCTGGTGAGCAGCTACAGCGCGCTGCTGGTGCTGATCCACAGTGCCTACGCCTTGCTGGCCCATTCCATGCGCCGCTGGCTGAACAATGAGCGCGGCGGCCATCTGGTCAACAAGGCCAGCGGCGCCAGCTTCCTGCTGTTCGGCAGCCTGCTGGCGGCATCCAATCGCTGAGTTTTACCAGCCGTTTTCCAGCACGATATGGCCCGGCGCGTTCTGCCGGGTCATGCGGTAGCCCATCTTCATCAGCTGGCGGTGGGTGTCCTCCACCATCTTGGGATTGCCGCACAGCATGAAGCGGCTGTGTTCTGGCGACATCGTCAGGCCGGCGCGCGCGGCCAATTCGCCGCTCTCCAGCAAGGCGGGAATGCGCTGGCTCAACATGCCGGCCGGCGCGTTACGCGTCACCACCGGCAGGTATTGCAGCTTGCCGCCGTGTTCGCCCCACAACGGATGGTCGCGCAGTTCGGCGATCTCGTTCTGAAACGACAGCTCCTCCGCCTCGCGCACGCAATGCGCCAGCACGATGCGCTCGAAGCGTTGCCACACTTCGGGCTGCTTCAGGATGGACAGATAGGGCGCGATGCCGGTGCCGGTGGCCAGCAGCCACAGGTCGCGGCCATCCGGCAGCCGGTCCGCCTCGAAGAACCCCATGGCGCGCTTGTCCAGCATCACCTGGCCGCCCGGCTGCAGCAGGGCCAGGCGCGAGCTGAACTGTCCTTCCGGCACTACGATGGAATAGAACTCCAGATGCTCGTCATAAGCCGCCGAGCACATCGAATACGCGCGCCACACCTGTCCGCCGGTCTCCAAGGGCAGTCCCAGCCGCGCGAATTGCCCCGGCGCGAAACGGAAACCGGCCGGCCGAGTCAGCCGGAAGCTGATCAGCTTGTCGGTCCAGCGCTTCATGTCCGTAATGGTTTCGGTGGTGTATTTCTGCTGCATCTCGGCTTCCAGGGCGGCGTCCATCTCGAAATCCTATTGTTGATCAATTTACTCAACAATTATGCGCCGGACAGACTCCCCTTGCCAAGCCACTCGGCCAGTTGCGGATGCAGCCCCTCGCGCGGCCAAGCGGAAATCTCTTCTAAAGCCAAGATCAACAAGGCATCGACTTCCGGCCCCAGCCGCCAGCTATCCGGCAAGCGTCCTTGGAACAGGGCGCAGCATTCGCCGTCCAGCGTCATCTCGCCCAGCGGCTGCAAATCCAGCCCGCTCACGCCCAGCTCCTCTTCCAGCTCCCGCAAAGCCGCTTGCCGCGGCGACTCGCCCGGCTCGATTCCGCCGCCCGCGGCGAAATCGAGGCAGCCCGGATGGCTGTCGTCATCCCGCGCGCGTCGCTGCCACGCGCAACGCTGGCCATCGCTCAACAGTATCAGTACGCTGCTGGCTGGATCCATGCCGTCCATCTTGCTCTCCGTCGCGAAAACGCGATGCTAACATCATGCGGCTGATTTGAAAGCCGATCAGGAGATTCACCATGACCATCGCCCTGGCCCTGCACGGCGGCGCCGGCACGCTGCGCCGCTGCGATATGGATGCCGAACAAGAACGCGAATACCGCGCCGGCCTGGCGCGCGCGCTGGACGCCGGCTACGCCATCCTTCGCGGCGGCGGCTCGGCGCTGGACGCCGTTTGCGCCTGCGTATGCGCGCTGGAAGACGATCCGCTGTTCAATGCCGGCCGCGGCTCGGTTTTCAATCTGGACGGCAAGCAGGAAATGGAGGCGGCGGTGATGGACGGCGCCCGCCAGGACGCAGGCAGCGTCACCGGACTCTCCCGCGTGCGCAACCCGGTATTGCTGGCGCGTGCGGTGATGGAAGCCACCCCGCACGTCACCCTGGGCTACGCCGCCGCGGAGGACTTCGCCGCGCGCATCGGCGCGGCGATGCAAGCGCCGGAATACTTCCACACCGACAAGCGCTGGCAAGCGCTGTTATTGGAAAAGGAAAGGCTGGCCAATGGCGGCGCGGACGACGAGATTCCAGAAGACCGCAAGCACGGCACCGTCGGCGCCGCGGCGCTGGACGCGCAAGGCCGGCTGGCGGCGGCCACCTCCACCGGAGGACGCACCGCCAAGTGGCCGGGCCGCATAGGGGATACGCCGGTGATAGGCGCCGGCACCTGGGCAGACGGGCATTGCGCGGTGTCCGGCACCGGCCACGGCGAATACTTCATACGCGCCGCAGTCTGCCATGAAATTTCGGCCCGCATGCGCTACCTGGACGAGACGCTGGAGACGGCATGCGACGCCGTCATTCACTGTCAGTTGGCCAAGATGGGCGGCAGCGGCGGCGTGGCCGCCGTAGACCGCCAGGGCCGCGTGGCCCTGCCTTTCAACTGCGAAGGCATGTACCGCGCGGCCATAGACGGCACGGGACGCCGCCTGGTCGCCATCTACCGCGGCGCAGCCTAGCGATACGCGGCCTGCCACTCCGCCTGCAACAGGGACATCAGCTCCGCGGCCGGCAATTCGCGCGCTTCGGCCACGCTTTCGCCGGCCCACAGCGACATCAGATCGCTTCGCCCCGCCTTGGCGGCAGCCGCGCGCAGCGGGCCGGTCAGCGCATTGGTCACCGGATAGGGCGGCAACTGGTCCTGCCAAGGCGACATCGACTCGATATAACGATTGCTCAGTCCGCGCGCATAGCGGCCGGAGAACGCGCGAGTCAGGCAGGTATCGCCAGCCTTGGCCTGGGCCAGGGCCTGCTTCCATGCCGACGAGATGCCGGACTCCGGACAGCGCAGGAAGGCCGTGCCCAGCTGGCAGGCCTGGGCGCCATGGCGCATCGCGGCGGCGATGTCGCGGCCGTGCATGATGCCGCCCGCGGCAATCACCGGCAGCGGCAGATTCTGCGCCAGCTCGTACACCAAGGACAGCATGGGGCGCAGCGACTGCAACGGCTCCCCGATGAAAGTGCCGCGGTGGCCGCCGGCCTCTCGCCCCTGGGCGCATACCGCATCCGCGTCCAGCTCGGCCCAAGCCAGGCCCTCGGCCAGATTGGTGGCCGTGCCGATCACCAGGATTCCGGCCGTTTTCAATTCGCGCATCTGTTCCGGCCGCAGCATGCCGAAAGTGAAGCTGACCACCGCCGGGCGCAAGGCCAGCACCATGGCCAGTTGCGCGTCGAATGACTGGCAGAACCGTCCGGGCGCGGTCGGCGGCTTCAGCCCCAGCTCGGCATGCCAGGGCCGCAGCAGATCCAGCGCGCCCTTCAATGCCGATGCGCTGGCAAGCGGTTCATCCTGCACGAACAGATTGATGCCGAAAGGCTGAACCGTGCGCGAGCGGATGCGTGCCGCCTCCTCGCGCATCTGCTCCGGCGACAGCATGGCCCCGGCCAGAAAGCCCAGGCCGCCCGCCTCGCTCACCGCCGCCACCAATTGCGGCGTGGTCGCGCCGCCGGCCATCGGCGCCTGTATCACCGGTAATTTCAGCTGCAATCGTTGCCAAAACGCTGGCGGCATTCGCTTCCTCCTGATTGCGCGAGCGCGCGGCCCGCCAAATGATTGCCCGACTATGCCTCCGCGAGGGCCTGTTCCAGATCGGCCAAGAGGTCGTCGATATCCTCGATGCCCACCGACAAGCGCAGGCCTCCCTCCACGATGCCCAGCGCGGCTTTGCGCTCCGCCGGCATGCTGCCGTGCGACATGGTGTAGCTGTGGTTGACCAGCGACTCCACCCCGCCCAAGGACTCCGCCAGGGCAAACAGTCGCAGTTTTTGCGCGAAACGGCTGGCCGCCTCGCGGCTGTCTTCGCGCAGCCTGATGCTGACGATGCCGCCGAAGCGCTTCATCTGCCGCTTGGCCAACGCATGGTCCGGATGTTCCGGCAGGCCGGGATAGAAAACCTGGGCCACCTTGTCATGCCGGCTCAGAAAATCCGCCACCTTCTCCGCATTGTCGCAATGCCGCTCCATGCGCAGCGCCAGGGTCTTGATGCCGCGCAGGGTCAGGAAGCAATCCTGCGGCCCCGGCACCGCGCCGGCGGCGTTCTGGACGAAGCGGATGTCCTGGAACAGCTTGTCGTCGCTGACCGCCACCAGGCCAAGCAGCACGTCGGAATGGCCGCCCAGATACTTGGTGGCCGAATGCACGACGATGTCCGCCCCCAGCGTCAACGGCCGCTGCAAATACGGCGTGGCGAAGGTATTATCCACCGCCACCTTTACACCATGACGATGCGCTATCGCGCTCAGTGCCGCGATATCGACCAGGCCCAGCAAGGGGTTGGTGGGCGACTCCAGCCACAGCAGCCGCGTGGCCGGCGAGATGGCCGCCTCCAACAGGGCGGGATCGGACAGGTCGACGAAGCGCACATGGATGCCGGCCGGCTGCATCACCTGGGTCAGCAGACGATAAGCGCCGCCATAAAGATTGGCCACGGCCAGCACTTCATCGCCGGGTTTCAGGCTGGCGCGCAATACCGCGTCTATCGCCGCCATGCCGCTGGAAAAGGCCAGACCATGGCGCGCCTCCTCCAGGCTGGCCAGGCAATCTTCCAGCGCGCTGCGCGTAGGGTTGCCGCTGCGGGCGTAAACAAACGGCATGGCTTCCCCGACATGGTCATAAGCAAAGGCCGAGGTCTGGTACAGCGGCGGCATCACCGACCGGTTATGGTCGGCGCTGTCGTAGCCGACATGGATGGCGCGAGTGGAAAATTTCACAAAAACTCCTCAAAATCATAAGCTTGGGCAAACCGTCTGACAATCCAACGCAAATCGCCGGCAAATCATGCATTCGCCATGACCATTTCATCGCATCGCAACCATTTCAACGCAATTGCGAGCAAATCTCGGCAACTTGCCCTGATCTCAGCCAAGTCTGCGCCGTTTTTCGCTTTACATAGCCGGGCTTTAGGGCTATTTTGCAGCGTTTCGCATTAAAACCATCGTTTGCATGAAGCTAGAACGCGTTTTCGACATCCTGTCCCACCAGCTCGAGTCATATCCCAGAGCAGACTGCCTGGCCGCCAAAGCCGGCAAATCGTGGCGACAATTGTCGACCAGCGAAGTACGGGATACCGTCGACCGCCTCAGCCTGGGCTTACTGGAGCTGGGCATAGGGCGCGGCGACAAGGTGGCCATAGCCGCAGACAACAGCATCGAGTGGGTGCTGGTGGATATCGCGCTGCAACAGATCGGCGCGGTCAGCGTGCCGCTCTACCCCACCGTCACCCTTGATGATGCACGCTATATCCTGGCGCATGCCGAGGTCAAGCTGGCTTTTGCCGGCAGTGCTGCATTGCAACGCAAGCTGTACGAAGCGCTGGGCAAGCTGTCCTGCCCCATCTACGGCCTGACGGATATCGAGGGCGTGCCGTCCTGGCGCGAGATCGCCGAACATGGCCGCACCGAACGCCAGTCCGAGCTGGACGCGCTGCGCGCCGCCGTGCGTGCCGACGATGTTTACACCATCATCTATACCTCCGGCACCACCGGCCGCTCCAAGGGCGTGATGCTGAGCCACCGCAACGTGCTGAGCACCGTGGTCGCCACCGCGGCCTTCACCGGTCTGCCGCAAGGCCGCTGCCGCGCGCTGAGCTTCTTGCCGCTGTCGCACATCTTCGAGCGCGCCGGCGTGTTCTACTACCTGTACAGCGGCACCGGCATCTATTTCAGCAGCGTGGAATGCCTGTCCTCGGCGCTGGCCGACATCAAGCCGCATACCTTCAGCGCCGTGCCGCGCGTGCTGGAAAAAGTGCATGAGAAGCTGGTGGGCAAGGCGCGCGATCTCAGCGGCGCCAAGCGCCGCCTCTACCAATGGGCACTGGCCCGCGCCGAGTCCTTCGATCCCAACCGCAAGTTGTCGCTGCTGGAGTCCATCAAGCACGCGCTGGCCGACAAGCTGGTATACAGCAAATGGCGCGCCGGCATGGGCGGCGAGCTGATTTCCATCAACGTCGGCTCCGCCGCGCTGCAACCGCGACTGGCCCGCATGTTCTGGGCCGCCGGCGTGGCCGTGGCCGAGGGCTATGGCATGACCGAGAGCTCCCCGGTGATCTCCGCCAATCCGTTCACGGCGCACGGCGTGCGCATCGGCAGCGTGGGCTTGCCGCTGCCCGGCGTGCAAGTGCGCCTGGCCGACGACGGCGAAATCCTGGTGCGCGGCGACAACGTGATGGTGGGCTATTACAAGGAACCGGAGCTGACTGCGGAAGCCTTGCAGGACGGCTGGCTGCACACCGGCGACATCGGCGTGCTGGAAAACGGCTACCTGCGCATCACCGACCGCAAGAAGGAAATGTTCAAGACCAGCAACGGCAAGTACATTGCGCCGCAAGCACTGGAGAACAAGCTGAAGGAATCGGCCTTCATCGACCAGATCATGGTGGTGGGCGACGGCCAGAAGTACGCCGCCGCGCTGATCGTGCCCTTGTTCGAGAAGCTGAAGGAGTGGTGCGCCGAACACGGCATCGCCTATACCACCGATTGCGAAATGAGCCGCCATCCCAAGATCGTGGAGCTGATAGACCGCGAGATCAAACGCTTCAACCGCTGCTTTGGCAGCTGGGAGCACATCAAGAAATTCTCGCTGCTGGACAAGCCCTGGTGCGTGGATGCCGGCGAGCTGGCGCCGACCCTGAAACTGCGGCGCAAAGTCATCGCCGAACGCTGCCGCGCCATGATAGACGGCATGTACGGCATGCCGGAACCGGCCTAAACGATTCAGCCCCGCGAATGCGGGGCTTTCTCTTTATCGCTCACATTGTCGGAAATCAACGCTGGTGAGCCAGGCTCAGCCTGTTTTCCACGTATCGCTGCACGCGTTCGAACAAGGCGCTCATCAGCCAGTACAAGGCTGCGGCGGCTAGATACAGTGGGAGGGGCTGGAAGGTCTGGGCGATCACTTCCTTGGTGGCCAGCATCAACTCCGTCACCGTGATCACCGACACCAGCGAGGTGTCCTTGATCAGCGAGATCAAGCTATTGGACAAGCTGGGCACCGACAGGCGCAATGCCTGCGGCGCGATGATGTGGCGCATGGTCTGCCACCAGGACAGGCCCAAGGAAAACGCCGCGTCCCATTGCCCCTTGGCCACGCCGGCGATGCCGCCGCGCAGGCTCTCCGACAGATAGGCCGCCACGTTGAGCGTCAGCGCCAACACCCCGGCCGGCACCGGGTCCAGCTCCATCCCCACGCCAGGCAATCCGTAATAGATGACAAAAATCTGCACCAACAGCGGCGTGCCGCGCAGCGCGCTGACGTAAAACGCCGCCAATTGCGACAAGACGGGCAGCTTCGCCACGCGCACCATCGCCACCAGAAAACCCAATGCCAAGCCCAACACCATGGAGACCAGCGCAAACATCAGCGTATGCGCCGCGCCCTTCAGCATCACCGGCAGCGCCGCCTCGAACAGAGCCATCCAATCGTCCATGCCATCCCTTCCCTAGAAAAACCGACGCCCCCGCGCATGCAGGGGCGTCCGCATCGAGCCATGATACTCGGGTTTACTTCTTTGCCGCCGGCGCCTTGGCCACGTCAATACCAAACCACTTGACCGAGATCTTCTTGAAAGTACCGTCGGCCTTCATGCCGGTGAGCGCCTGATCGATCGCCGCCTTGAACTGGGGATTACCCTTGGCGAACGGAATGGCCATGGTCGCCACCTCGCCCACCGGCGCGCCGGCCTTCAGCGGCAGCTTGGCCTGTTTGATGGCGAACGGAATCAGCAGACTGTCGTTCAGCGCCGCGTCCAGACGACCGATGGCCAGGTCTTGCAGATATTCCGGCGCGCCCGGATAGGTCTTGACCTGCACGCCGGCCACGGCCTTGGCCATGTCGGCGTAGTTGCTGCCCTGACCCACCCCCAGCTTCTTGCCGTTCAGGTCGGCCAGGCTCTTGAAGTTGCGCGTTTCGTTCTTGCGCACGATGAGCTGAGCGCTGGAATAGGTGTAAGGCTGGCTGAAATCGAATACTGCCTTGCGCTGCTCGGTCACGCCCACCTGGTTGACCACGATGTCGAACTTGCCGCTCTGCAGGCCGGCTAGCAGGCCGCTCCACTCGGCCGTCGTGAATTCGGGCTTCAGCTTCATGCGTTTGGCGATCTCGGTGGCGATCTCCACATCGAAGCCGGTCAGCTGCTGCTTGGCGTCGCGGAAATTGAACGGCGGGTAGGTTCCCTCCAGCGCGATCTTCAGCGTGCCGCGCTGTTTGACCGCGTCCAGGAGATCGCCAGCCATCGCGGCGGGCATGACAAGAATGGCCACAAGGGCAGGCAGGAGAAGTCGCATATCAATATAACCAAATGAAATTAAGAATATTAAAAATATAGAATTGAAGAATATCAGACTCTGCAAATACATGGCAAGCCCCTGCCCAAATGAAAAAACCCACTGCAAGCAGTGGGTTCGGATCAGACAGCTGGCACCAATTCAGACCGCCACGAGCCGACGCTGTCTCTGCGCTTGCAAGGCCAGGCACAAGCCCGTAGCCACCATCAAACCAACCAGTCCACTCAAGATCACGATCAAGCCGCGCTTAGGGCCAACCTTCTCCACCGGGACGGATGCCGCCAGCACGATCTGCACGTCCTGCGCCGCCTGCAACTGCGCCACCTTGACTTGTTTTTGCAACTCATCAACCATCGCGCGATTGAAATAAAAATCTCGCAGCACTTTCAATTGTTCGCCAGGCAGCCTGGACAAGCTGGAATTGCCTCGCTCCAAATCCGCGCGCAACTGCAGCAATTTACCCGTCTGCCCCTCATTTTCTGCCAGCGCGTTCTGCGCATCCAAAGCCGCAAAACCGGCCAATATCTGTTCGGCGTTGCCATCCAAAGCCAGCTTGTTACGCAAATCCATTTTCTCCATCGCGCTGGCCGCATTATCTAGCTCCCTGCGCGCAATATCGAGGCGGCCACGCATCACAAACAACCGTTTGCTTTGTTCGGTTACATGGCTGTCCAGTATTTGTTGCCGCACGGAACTGGCAAGCGCATTGGCCAAATCCGCCGCCTTTTCCGGCTCGATGTCTCTCACGTTCAACTCAAGCAGGCCATCTTTGTTTGCAGTGGCTTTTAAACGATTGGACAGCGCAATTTTAGCCTCGCGCGTATCCGCGACCTGGTATCGCCCCATCAAATCAAAGCGTTCGACCAGCGCGTCCAGCGTCGCGCCTCCCGTCGCGATTGAAATCCCACCCTGCGCCCCCACCGGTACAGGAATAGCTAGCAGCGCCTTGCCCTCATATTGATTCGGCAATTGAAAAACCACGAATATGGCAACGAGCGCGAACAACATGCCTCCAGCCAACAACCAGCGATACCATGTGCACAGGAAAGACCAAATCTGCGCCAAGTCCAGATCATCATCATGCATTTTATAAGTTCCGTTTTCAACCATATTGCATAGCTTTGGAAGTATTTTAATCTATACACCGGTACCGCGGCAAAAATACAAAGTCACATCTGCAAATACATTAAGCGACGTCACTCAACCCAACCGCAAAAAAATAGCCGCACCTTAGTGCGGCTAGTGCTTACATTAGCATAGGCGTTAAACGTTGAACAAAAAGTTCATCACGTCGCCATCTTGCACCACATAGTCCTTGCCCTCGGCGCGCATCTTGCCTGCTTCCTTGGCCTTGGCTTCGCCGCCCAGGGCGATGAAGTCGGCGTAGGAAATGGTTTGCGCGCGGATGAAGCCGCGCTCGAAGTCGGTGTGGATCACGCCGGCCGCCTGCGGCGCGGTGTCGCCCACATGGATGGTCCAGGCGCGCACTTCCTTCACGCCGGCGGTGAAATAGGTTTGCAGGCCCAGGAGCTTGTAGCCGGCGCGGATCAGTCTATCCAGGCCCGGCTCTTCCAGACCCAGCGTTTCCAGGAACTCGACCTTGTCGGCGTCGTCCAGCTCGGCGATTTCGGACTCGATGGCCGCGCACAGCGCGACGACCGGCGCGCCTTCGCGGGCGGCGTACTCTTCCACCTTGGCCAGCAGCGGATTATTGCTGAAGCCGTCTTCGGCCACGTTGGCCACATACATGGCCGGCTTGATGGTCAGCAAGCAAAGCGGCTTGATCAGCGCCTTGTCTTCATCGGACAGGCCCAGCGAACGCGCCGGCTTGCCTTCGTTCAGGTGCGGCACCAGCTGTTCCAGCACGGCGATCAGCGCGCGCGCGTCCTTGTCCCCGGCTTTGGCCTTCTTGCCTTCGCGAGCGATGGCTTTTTCCACGGCGGACAGGTCGGCCAGCGCCAGCTCGGTCAGAATGGTTTCGATGTCGGCGATCGGGTCCACCTTGCCGGCCACGTGGACGATGTTGTCGTCGTCAAAACAGCGCACCACGTTGACGATGGCGTCGGTCTCGCGGATGTTGGCCAGGAACTGGTTGCCCAGTCCCTCGCCCTTGGAAGCGCCCGCCACCAAGCCGGCGATGTCGACGAACTCGACGATGGCTGGCTGGATTTTCTGCGGGTTGATGATCTTGGCCAGTTCGCCCAGACGATGGTCCGGCACTTCCACGATGCCGACATTCGGCTCGATGGTGCAGAACGGGTAGTTGGCGGCTTCGATGCCTGCCTTGGTCAGCGCGTTGAACAGGGTGGACTTGCCGACATTGGGCAAGCCGACGATTCCGCATTTCAGGCTCATGGCTGTCTTCCTAAACTTTCTTGATTCAATTCATTATGGCGGCGGCCCGTCAGGCCGCCAGCCGCTATCACTTCGCTTCGGTGTGCAGCGTCTTCATCGCCTCGGCCATCTTGCCGGCGACGGCGCGCGGCAGCTCGCGCAAGGAAGCCAGAATGGCTTCATCCAGCGCCTGCTGCTCCTCGGCGCGCGGTTTCTTCAACACGAAGTTGGCCACTTCCTTCTTGTCGCCGGGATGACCGATGCCCAGACGCAGCCGCCAGAAGGCCGGCGAACTCAGCCGAGAGGCGATGTCCTTGAGGCCGTTGTGGCCGCCATGGCCGCCGCCCTGCTTGAAGCGGGCGACGCCGGGCGCCAGGTCCAGCTCGTCATGCACCACCAGGATTTCATCCGGCAGAATCTTGTAAAACTGCGCCAGCGCCAGCACGGCCTGGCCGGACAGGTTCATATACGTCATCGGCTTCAGCAGCCAGACGTCCTGCCCTTCGATATTCACGCGCGCCACGTCACCGTGGAACTTGCCTTCGCTGCGCCAGTTGCCCTTGAACTGCCAGCACAGCTCGTCCACCAGCCAGAAACCGGCGTTGTGTCGCGTCTTTTCATAATCCGGGCCGGGATTGCCCAAGCCCACTATCAGGCGGATACCGGACATGTCTTCACATTCCAAATGAAAAAAGCTCGCTGCCCGCCGCGAGGCGCACAACGAGCTCTTCTCCGTCACCCGCGCGGGCGACGGCAGCAGCGATTACACACGAGCGAAGTCGATGTGCAGCACTTGCTGTTTGTACGGGTGCATTTGGAACGCGGCAACCTTCACCTGTTCCTTCTGGCCATCAATTACCAGTTCCAGCACGGAGGTGTGGAAGTCGGCGTGCTTGACGGCGTGGTAGATGGTGTTGTGGTCCAGTTCCAGGGAAACGGCTTCCTTGCCAGCGCCGTAAACCACGGCCGGCACTTTGCCAGCGTGACGCAGGCGGCGGCTCGCACCCGTACCCAGATCAGCACGCTTGGCAGCAATCAGTTCGTAAGACATGTCAAAACTCCAATTTTCAGATTAAAAGCACCCGGCCCGCCGCGACCAGCGGGCCCGATGTTTACGGCAGGCAAGCGCCCGTCGCAACCAGTTCCTCATTGAAGAGGTAAGACACCGACTCTTCGTTGTTGATCCTGCGCAGCGTCTCGGCCAGCAGGCCCGCGATCGAGGCCACCCGGATGTTCGGGCAGGCTTTGGCCGCGGCGGTCAACGGGATGGTGTCGGTCACCACCACCATGTCGATGTCGGAATTCTTGATGCGGTCCACGGCCTGTCCGGAGAAGATGGCGTGGGTCGCGTAAGCCAGCACGCGTTCGGCGCCGCGCTCCTTCAGAGCGCTGGCCGCCTTGCACAGCGTGTTGGCGGTGTCGATCATGTCGTCGACGATCAGGCAGGTGCGGCCCGACACGTCGCCGATGATGTTCATCACTTCGGCCACATTGGCCTTGGGACGACGCTTGTCGATGATGGCCAGATCGGTGTTCAAAGCCTTGGCCACCGCGCGGGCGCGCACGACGCCGCCAACGTCCGGGCTGACCACGATCAGGTCGTCGAAACGCTGCGAGCGGATGTCCTTCAGCAGCACCGGCGTGGCGTAAACGTTGTCTACCGGAATGTCGAAGAAGCCTTGGATCTGATCGGCATGCAGGTCGACGGTCAGCACGCGGTCGATGCCGGCGCTGGTCAGCATATTGGCCACCAGCTTGGCCGAGATCGGCACGCGGGCGGAACGCGGGCGGCGATCCTGGCGGGCGTAGCCGAAATAGGGAATCGCCGCGGTGATCCGGCCGGCGGAAGCGCGCTTCAGCGCGTCGGCCATGGTCAGGATTTCCATCAGATTGTCGTTGGTCGGGGCACAGGTGGATTGCAGGATGAAAACGTCGCGGCCGCGCACGTTTTCCAGCAGTTCCACCGCCACTTCGCCGTCGCTGAACTTGCCGACATCGGCGCGTCCCAACGAGATATCCAAATGTTTGACTACGTTCTGAGCAAGTTCCGGATTAGCCGTACCGGTAAATACCATCAAACTGTCGTATGCCGCCATGATTCGCTTTGCCTTAGCTGGATAAAGAAAAAGCGTGTAAGGCTCTCTTACACGCTTTTTTCATGCTCTCTCTTATCGGGAGAAAGTCCTGGCTGGGGAGGTAGGGATCGAACCTACGAATGCCGGAATCAAAATCCGGTGCCTTACCACTTGGCGACTCCCCAGTAACCTTATTCAGCGCCGTCGAACAGGGGGTGGACATTCAGCCCTTCCGCAATAAAACCCTGATATTTATTCGACACCGCTCGGTATACTTTATCGGCTTCGTCTTTCGACTCAAACTCCAGAAAAACACAGGCTCCGGAGCCGGTCATCAGCGGCGAACCATATTTTTTCAGTTCGCTCAGCACTTCATTCACCGCTGGAAACATTTCCGTCACAACGCCTTGCAGATCGTTTCTTCGCTGCTGCGTTGTTTCGAGGATTCGCATTATGCCGGCGCCCTCCGCCTCTGTCAACATGCTTTCCGAAAAATTTCGGAATATCGCGGCGGTGGGCACATGCACCTGTGGGTGAATTACCAAATACCAGGCCGGCTTCAAAGAAACCGGCTCCAGGACCTCACCGACACCGGTCGCCAGCGCGTTGCGGCCGAAGATGAAAACCGGCACGTCCGCGCCCAGTTGCAAGCCGAGTCGCTGCAGCCGCTCGCGCGGCCAATTCAAGCGCCACAGCCGATTCAAGGCGATCAATACCGTGGCGGCGTCGGAACTGCCGCCGCCCAGGCCGCCGCCCATGGGCGTACGCTTGTCCAGCATGATGCTGGCGCCAAGCGCGCAACCGCTTTCCCGCTGCAGCAAACGCGCAGCGCGCACGGTCAGGTCCTGCTCCGGCGGCACGCCTGCGGTTGGTGTCAGCAGTTCGATCTCGCCGTCGTCGCGCACCGCCAAGTGCAGCGTGTCGCCAAAATCAATGAAGCGGAACACGGTTTCCAACAGGTGGTAGCCGTCGGGACGCTTGCCCACCACGTGCAATAAGAGATTGAGTTTGGCCGGAGCCGGAAAGGTATGAAACGCTTGCTGCATGGTTGTTCTATTGAAGTGTGCTTGTTCACGATCGCGGGGGCGGGCCGCTCATTGCCAGCTCTGCACCACCACTTTGACGATCAGGCCTTCGCGCTGCATTTCCACGCGCTTGGGATGGCTGGCGTCACCGTCGGCATCGCGGACGAAGCGGATGCGCCAGCCCTGTTGCTCTAGCGCGCCGTCCGCATCGACACGGCTGGGCAAGTCCGGCGCGGGCAGACCGCGTATCCACCAGGCCAGATTGGACAGCGGCAACGGCCAGCCCAGCACTTGCTGGGTCAGGCTTTCCACGTCGTCGGCCTGCCAACGCTTGCCATCGGCCAGCAAGGTGACGCCGGCGTCGTCGCGCAAAACCTTGGCCACGGTGTTGCCCAAGGGGGAGTTGATCGCCACCTCGTCGCGCGGCGGCTCATGCCGCCAGTCGAAGTTGGCGACATGGCCTTTGCCGTCCAGATTGGCCGACAAACGCCCACTGACGTTGAACGAGGCATCCTGCGCGGCGGAAACCGAGGCCGGCGCGCGGAAAGGCACTTCATGCGTCGCGCAGGCGCTCAACAGCAGGGCCAGCGCGGCGCAGGCCAAACGCTTCATCGCTTGGCCCCCAAACGCTGCATCGTCTCCAGGATAACCTCATGCCCCGGATGCGCCGTCAGCTCCTTGTCCCACAGCTGCTGCGCGTCTTCGCGGCGCCCAAGCTTCCACCACACCTCGCCAAGATGGGCGGCCACCTCCGGATCCGGCATCGCCTTGTACGCTTGCTCCAGGTACTTGCGCGCGGCGTCCAGCTTGCCTTGCTTGTACATCACCCAGCCCATGCTGTCCTGGATCACCGGATTGCCAGGCTCGGCCTTCAATGCCTTGTCGATATAGCCATAGGCCTCGCGGTAACGGGTGGTGCGGTTGGCCAGGGTATAGCCCAGCGCGTTCAGCGCCTCCACATCATCGGGCTTGTCTTTCAGAATGGCGCGCAGATCGCGTTCGGCATTGCCGGCATTGCCCAGGATGTCCGACACCAGCGAGCGTTCATACAGCAACTCGCCCGCATGCGGCTGCTGACGCAAGGCCTTGCTCAACAACTCATACGCGCGCTGCGGCTGCTTGGCCTCGCGGGCTAGCTGGGATTGCAGCAAAGCCACGGAGACTTTCTCTTTCTCGGTGCTGCCCAGCGCATCCAGCCGGCTCAGCGCGGCGTCCAGGTTGCCGTGTCCGGCTTCCAGGATGGCCAGACGCGATTGCGCCGGCAGATACTGCGCCCCCGGCGCCACCTTGCCGTACCACTGCTCGGCAATCGATGCCTCGTGCCTGTCTTCTGCGATCTGCCCCAAGGTATAACGCACGAAATCGGCTTCGGGATACTGGTTTTCGAGGGCGCGCTGCAGGCGGTCGACAGCCGTGTCCAGGTCCCGCATCTGATAGGCCAGCAAACCCGTGGCGTACAGCAGCTCCGGATTATTAGGCTGGCTCGTCAGCAAAGACTCGAAGGCCGCGCGTGCCTCGGGGAAGCGCTTGGCGCCCACCAGCAGCCGCGGATACGCGATGCGCAATTCCAGACTGGCCTGCGGGCGGCGAGCCAGCTCGCGCTGCAGGAAGACCGTCGCGGCATGGATATCCTTGCGCCGCAGCCGGTCCACCTGCCAGGCCACAGGCAGGTCCCATTGCGGCGCGATTTGCGCCAGCCGGTCAAACTCGCGATCCACCGCGGCCTGATCGTTATTGTCGGCGGCGGCGGCCAGCACGGCGAAGCGCGCCTCCGGCAAATTGGGATAGGCGGCGGCAAGCTCCGCCACCATGCGGTAGGCCTCGGCCGAGCCGCCGTCCTGGCGCGAACTCAGGCGGGCCAATTGCACGAAGATGGCCGGCGCCCGCGCCGGCTCTCGCCGCAACAATTCCTCAATCAGGGGCTGACTCTCAGCCAGCCGTCCGCCGCGCATCAGCGCGATGAACAGCTGCTCCCGCGCCGGCAGGGAGTTCGGATCCAGCTCCATCCACAGCCGCAGCGCCTGCGTCGCCTCTTTCAACTGCCCGGACAACAGACAAAACTCCGCTGCGCGCTGCGCCAGCCGCGGGTCGCGCGTCTGGCGCGCCAGATCCAGATAGGTCACGCCGGCCGAGCCGGCTTCGCCGCGCTGCGCGGCGATCTCGCCGGCCAGCACGCCATAGAGGATTTCCGGCGTCAACGCCACATTGGGCAGTCGGGACGCCTCCGGCTTGGCGGGCTCGCCGGCCTGCGCGTCAAGCTGCGGATTGGGCTGAGCGGGCACGGCCAGGGGGGCCTGGGGCCGAATGCCGGCGCAGGCCGACAACATCATCACCAACAACAAGGGAAGGGTTTGTTTCAGCGGTTTCATACTGGAGTCAAGTTGCCTGCTCAAAGCCTGTTGAACGCGTAGAATAGCATGCCCGGTTTTTATGTTTGCACCATTTACCGAATCGTCACCCTATGCCCGAATTGCCTGAAGTCGAAACGACCCGTCGCGGCGTTGCGCCGCACCTGGAGGGTCAGACCCTGCTCGGCGCCGTCGTACGCCAGCCCGCGTTACGCTGGCCCGTGCCGCCGGACCTGGACCATATCCTCCGCGGCGAAACCATTCTGGCCGTGCGGCGTCGCGCCAAGTATCTGCTGCTGGCGTGCCAACACGGCACCTTGCTGATCCATCTGGGCATGTCCGGCAGCCTGCGCGTGATGCCGGCCGGCACGCCGCCGCAGAAACACGACCACCTGGACCTGCTGCTGGACGGCCGGCTGCTGCGCTACCGCGATCCGCGACGCTTCGGCGCCGTGTTGTGGCATGTCGGACCGATAGAGCGGCATCCGCTGCTGAACGCATTGGGGCCGGAGCCGCTGTCCGCCGCGTTTGACGGCGCGGCGCTGTTTGAAGCCATGCGTCGCCGCCAGAGCGCCATCAAGCTGGCCATCATGGACAACCATATCGTGGTTGGGGTCGGCAATATCTATGCCAATGAGGCGCTGTTCCACGCCGGGATCGCCCCTACCCGCGCCGCCAACGCATTGACGCGCGGCGATTGCGACCGGCTGGCGACGGAAATCAAGGCCGTGCTCATGCGCGCCATCGACGCGGGCGGCAGCACGCTGCGCGACTTTGTCGACAGCGATGGCAAGCCCGGCTACTTCCAACAAAGCTATATGGTGTACGGCCGGCAAGAGGCGCCTTGCCGCCGTTGCGGCACGCCCATCCGTCATATCCGCCAGGGACAGCGCAGCACTTACTATTGCCCGCTGTGCCAGCCGTGATAGAGTGGCGGGCTGTAATCATTCAGACGCGAAATCTTAAAGAAGCCTTGACACACGCCACCACCTCGCTCCTCACCCGCAGCGGCCGCGTTATCCGCCTGCTCGCGCATCTAGCCGTCGGCATTTTCATCGTCGCCACCCGCTATTCCCGGCTGGCGCAGGCAGAACGCGCCGTGGTCACCCGCCGCTGGGCGCAGCAGGCGCTGAAGATACTGGGCGCCAGCGTCAAGGTGCAGGGCGTCAATCCCGGCTTCTATCCGCCCAATACTCTGCTGGTGGCCAACCACGTGTCCTGGCTGGACATCATCGCGCTGAACAGTTGCACCGTGTCGCGCTTCGTCGCCAAACGCGAGATCCGCCAGTGGCCGGTGATAGGCTGGCTGGCCCATGTCGCCGGCACGCTGTTCATCGACCGCGCGAACCGCCGCGACGCCAGCCGCGTCAACCAGATCCTGGCCGACGCGCTGCACAAGGGCGGCTGCATGGCGGTGTTTCCCGAATCCACCACGTCGGACGGTCGCGGCCTGCTGCCGTTCAAGGCCTCCCTGTTCGAGGCGGCCTTATTGGCCGGCGGCATCGTGCAGCCGGTGTCGCTGCGTTACCAGCGCCCAGATGGCAGCCTGTTGCTGGAGGCGGCCTATATCGACGACATTTCCTTGCTGCAAAGCATGCGCAAAGTGCTGTCGGTGCCGCAGATCGAGATCGAAATTTGCTATGGCAAGCCGCTGCGGGCCGGCGATGGCGGCCTGGATAATCGCTTCCTGCTGGCGGAAGAGGCTCGCCGCGAGGTCGCGCGCGGCTTGGGGCTGCCACTGGACGCGCCGCCGCCCCAGGAAGCCGCCCCCACCGCGCACACCGGCGCCTGACGCTAGCCGCCGGCCGCCATTTCGATTTCCCGATACGCCCGGCAGGGCAGCGAGAACAGCTGCCTGTCGTCCAGCCTCAGCGCGGACAGGCTGCCGCCCCATAAGCAGCCCGAATCTATCGCCAGCACATCCTCGTCCAGATGCACGCCCAAGGCGGACCAGTGGCCGCAGATGATGGGCGTGCCGCCGTGACGGCGGTTCGGCGCCTCGAACCACGGCACCAGATTGGCCGGCGCGCCTTCCAGTTCGCCCTTGTAACTGAGATCCAGCTCGCCGTCGCGCGTCAGGAAGCGCATGCGCGTCATCGCGTTGACGATCAGCCGCAACCGGTCCGCGCCCTTGAGGTCGTCGCTCCAGCGCGCGGGCTTGTTGCCGTACAAGCGCCCCAGGAACTCGCGGTGGCGGTTGCCGGACAGGCCGAATTCCACCTCCTCTGCCAGCCGCAGCGCCTTCGATATCGTCCACTCCGGCAGCAAGCCGGCGTGCACCATCGCGTAACCATGGCCCTCCAGCATCAAGGGCTGGCAACGCAGCCAATCCAACAGCACCTTGCCGTCGGCGGCATTGAGCACTTCGTTGATCGTGTCATCGCGATGCAGCTTGCCGAAGCCTTCCGACACCGCCAGCAAATGCAGATCGTGATTGCCCAACACCATTTCCACCTGGTCCTGATGGCGGAACACCCAACGCAGCACATCCAGCGACTGCGGCCCCCGGTTGACCAGATCTCCGGTCAGCCACAAGGTATCCTTGCCGGGATTGAAGTCGATCAGGCGCAGCAACTGCTGGAAGGGGTCGAAACAGCCTTGGATATCGCCGATTGCGTAGATGGCCATATGGTTTCCTCGTGATGCGGATCGGGCTTGGGATTCCATCCGCGATAAGCCATGATACCCCATGCTACAATGCACGGCCTCGATTACCGATTTGCTACGCCCGCCCGGGTCTCATCGCCATGTCCGCTCCCCTGCTCAATCCGCCGCAACGCGCGGCCATCCATTATCTCGACGGCCCCTTGCTGGTGCTGGCGGGCGCCGGCTCGGGCAAGACCCGGGTCATCACCTACAAAATCGCCCACTTGGTGCGCGAAGGCGGCATCCCCGCCAGGCACATCGCCGCCATCACCTTCACCAATAAGGCGGCGCGCGAGATGCTGGAGCGGGTGGGCAAGCTGATGAGCTCGGCGGAAATCCGCGGCATCACCGTCTCCACCTTCCACTCGCTAGGGATGCACATCCTCAGGCAGGAAGCACCGCACCTGGGCTACAAGCCGCAGTTCTCCATCCTGGACGCCTACGACGCCGGCAAGATCATCGCCGACATCCTGAACACCACCTCCAAGGACGAGATCCGCAAGGTGCAAAGCCAGATCTCGCTGTGGAAAAACGACCTCAAGACCGCGGATGAAATGATGCAGACCGCGGACGGCCAATGGGAGAGCATCTGCGCCCGCACCTACCTGGCCTACCAGGACACGCTGACCGCCTACCAGGCGATGGATTTCGACGACCTGATCCGGCTGCCGGTGCAACTGTTCCGCGAGCACCCGGAAGTGCTGCTCAAGTGGCAAGGCAAGCTGCGCTACCTGCTGATAGATGAATACCAGGACACCAACACCTGCCAGTACCAGTTGGTGAAACTGTTGACCGGTGTGCGCGGCCTGTTCACCGCCGTGGGCGACGACGACCAGTCCATCTACGCCTGGCGCGGCGCCAATATGGAAAACCTGCGCCTGCTGCAACAGGACTTCCCGGCGCTGAAAGTCATCAAGCTGGAGCAGAACTACCGCTCCACCGCGCGCATCCTGCGCGCCGCCAACAGCGTGATCTCCAACAATCCCAAGCTGTTCGAGAAACAGCTGTGGAGCGAGCTGGGCCTGGGCGAACCGATCCACGTCGTCCAGTGCAAGGACGAGGAGCACGAGGCGGAAACCGTGGTGCAAAAACTGCTGGCCCACAAGTTCGAACACCGCACCGAGTTCAAGGACTACGCCATCCTCTACCGCGGCAACTATCAGGCGCGCATCTTCGAACAGGCGCTGCGCAACCAGCGCATCCCCTACCAGATGGCCGGCGGCCAGAGCTTCTTCGACAAGCCGGAGATCAAGGACCTGCTGGCCTATATGCGCTTGATCACCAACCCGGATGACGACCCGGCCTTCATCCGCGCGCTGACCACGCCCAAACGCGGCGTCGGCGCCGGCACGCTGGAAAAACTGGGCGCCTGGGCCGGCCAGTACAGCAAGAGCCTGTTCGCCGCCGCCCACGACGCCGGCCTGCGCGTGCAGATTCAGGCCGCGCAGCTGGCGCCGCTGGAGCATTTCTGCGACTTCATCTCCCAGCTGCAATACCGCGCCACCCGCGAGCCGGCCGGCAAGCTGGCGCTGGAGCTGCTGCAGGCCATCGGCTACGAGGCCTGGCTGTACGATAGCGAGGACAGCCCCAGGATCGCCGAAACCAAGTGGAAAAACATGCTGGAAATGGTGGACTGGCTGTCGCGCAAAGGCGAGACTGACGGCAAAAACCTGATCGAGCTGACCCAGACCATCGCGCTGATCACCATGCTGGAAGGCCGCGACGAGGGTGAGGTCGATGCGGTGCGCATGTCCACGCTGCACGCCTCCAAGGGACTGGAATATCCGCACGTGTTCCTGGTGGGCTGCGAGGAAGGCATCCTGCCGCACAGCGAATCCGTGGACAACGGCATGGTGGAGGAAGAGCGGCGGCTGATGTATGTCGGCATCACCCGCGCCCAGCGCAGCCTGACGCTGAGCTACTGCGTCAAACGTCGCCGCGCCGGCGAGTGGCAATTCATCGAGCCGTCGCGCTTCATCGGCGAAATCAACGGCGAGGATCTGCGCCACTTCGGCAAGCCTGGCGCAGAGCCTCTGGTCAGCAAGAGCGAGGGCAAATCGCGGCTAGCCAATTTGACCGCCATGCTGGCCAGCAAGGACAAGTCCGGCGAGGCGCCTCAGAACTGAGCGGGCAAGAAAAATGGCGCCTTGGAAAAGACGCCATAAAGAAGAATGAGGAACATCTCTGGGTGAAGCGAGGCTGGGGAACCTCACCTGACCGGTCAGCATGGCTGCAAACCTGTCAATCAGATGGTCCTATGATGCCCGAAGATGGCAACCATGCCACCTGTCCTTTCGATCAAGTCATATTAATTGACTTTTCATCATGATGTAATGAAACGAAAAACGCCATGCGGCCGGGCAGCATGGCGTTTTTTTCAAAGCACTGAATTATTTAGAGTTATTGACCATATACTCGATTGCAGCGCGGAATTCCGCATCGCTGCCGGTATAGCCGCCTTTAGGCGGCATCGCGTTCAGGCCCTTGGTGGCGATCTTCACCACTTCGTCCAGGCCCGGCTTCAAACGCACGGCCCAGGCGGCCTTGTCGCCAAACTTCGGCGCGCCGGCCACGCCGGCGGCATGGCAAGCCACGCACACGCTTTCATAAATCTTCTTGCCCACCACCGCCGGATCGGCCGCCGCGCTTGCGCCGGCAGCGCCGCCAACCGGCGGCTCGGTGAACTTGGCTCCGCCGGCATTGCCCATATAGGCCACCGCGCGCTTCACCTCGTCATCGGTCAGATCCGGCGAGCCGCCCTTGGCCGGCATCGCGTTGAAGCCGTGCAAAGCGTGATCGACCAGCATATCCCAGCCCTTGGCGATACGCGGCGCCCAGGCGGCGGCGTCGCCAAACTTGGGCGAACCGGCCAAACCTGCGCCGTGACAGGAAATGCAGATAGCCTTGAACACCTGCTCGCCGGTACGCATGCCCGGCGGCGCATCGCTGGCCTTGGCTTCGCCTACAGGCTTCAGACGAGCGGCCACGGCCTCCTTGGTCATCACCTCGGCATCCACATTGAACCCACTGGTAGCAAGCTTGGCCAGAAGCCAAATCGCCACGACAAGAAAGACAACGACGCTGACCAGAACCTTGATGATCTGGCCGGGGGCCATTCCGTTCTCATTACTCATCCCAAGCCTCGCCTGAAAAAAATGACAATTAAAACCGGTTGATTATAAGGTATGCATCTTCGCATGGCAAAAAACCACACTCTGGACTCGGAATAGTGTCTTGCTGTATGATGCCCTTCCTGAGTGCCAAAGCACGATGCACCCGTAGCTCAGTTGGATAGAGTGTCAGTTTCCGAAGCTGAAGGTCACAGGTTCGATCCCTGTCGGGTGCGCCAGTCAAATCAAGGGCTTGCCAGCGTATTGCTGCAAGCCTTTTTTATTTTTCTATCTATTTCCTATTTCTTTCTGATTCTTCTGGCAATCAGAAAAAACATGCCAAGCCCGTCCCGGCGACGGCATCCGGCGGCGTGGTCGCATCCAAGCCCGCTTTTTTTATATGCTGAATTTGATATAGATCATTTCCCAGCCTAATTTCACGCCATTCGATGCCGTCGTACTGGATGAACTCCGCAGGCCGCGCGCGCCTCGGGGCGCAAAAAACCCCTGCTCGAGAGCAGGGGCTGCCTGATTAACCCATCAGCGACGCGCTTTCTTGCTCGTCGCCGTCTTCCTCTCCCAGGAAGCCGCCGCTCTGGTGAGCCCAGAGCCTGGCATAGAGGCCGCCGCGCGCCAGCAACTGCTGGTGCGTGCCTTCCTCCACGATCTGGCCGCCATCCAGCACGATGAGACGGTCCATCGCCGCGATGGTGGACAGCCGGTGCGCGATCGCCACCACCGTCTTGCCTTCCATCAACCGGTACAGGCTGCTCTGTATCGCGGCTTCCACCTCGGAGTCCAGCGCGCTGGTCGCTTCATCCAGCAGCAGGATGGGCGCGTCCTTCAGCATGACCCGCGCGATGGCGATGCGCTGGCGCTGTCCACCGGACAGCTTGACCCCGCGCTCCCCGACATGGGCATCGTAGCCGGTGCGGCCCTTCGGGTCGCTCAGCGTGCGGATGAAGTCGTCCGCCTCCGCCTTGCGCGCGGCCACGATCATGTCCTCATCGCCGGCATCCGGCCGGCCGTACAGCAGGTTGTCCCGCACCGAACGATGCAGCAAAGAAGTATCCTGCGTCACCATGCCCACCTTGGCGCGCAGGCTGTCCTGCGTCACGCCGGCAATGTCCTGACCGTCAATCAGGATGCGGCCGCCGTCCAGGTCGTAAAAGCGCAGCAACAGATTGACGATGGTGGACTTGCCGGCGCCGGAGCGGCCGACCAGACCGATCTTCTCGCCCGGTCGTATCGTCAGATTCAAATTGCTGATCACTTGCTTGCTGCCGCCATAGGCGAAGTCGACCCTGTCGAAGCGTATTTCGCCGCGCGGCACTTCCAGCTGGGCCGCGCCGGGTTTGTCCAGCACCGAGACGCGCCGCGACAGCGTGGTGATGCCGTCCTGCACCGTGCCGATGTTTTCGAACAGGCTGGACATCTCCCACATGATCCAGTGCGAGATCCCGTTCAGGCGCAAGGCCATGGCGGTGGCCGCCGCCACCGCGCCCACATCCACCTTGCCCAGGCTCCACAGCCACAGCACCGACCCCGCCGTCACGCCAACCAGCAGCATGCTGGTGAGCTGGTTGACGATCTCGAAACCGCTGACCAGCCGCATCTGGCGATAGGCCGTGTTCAGGAACTCTTCCATCGCGCCCTTGGCGAAGCGCGCTTCGCGCTGGCCATGCGAGAACAGTTTCACCGTGGCGATATTGGTGTAGGCGTCGGTGATGCGGCCGGTCATCAGGCTGCGCGCGTCAGCCTGCAGGCTGGCGGCCTTGCCCAGCTTGGGCACGAAGTACCACAGCGTGGCCACGTAAAGGGTCAGCCAGCCCAGGAAGGGAAGCAGCAGCACCAGATCGAAATGGCCTAGCACGGCGATCATGGTGACGAAATAGATCACCACGAATACCAGGATGTCGGTAATGATCAACACCGTGTCGCGCACCGCCAAGGCAGTCTGCATCACCTTGGCGGAGACGCGCCCGGCGAATTCGTCCTGGTAGAAGCTCAGGCTTTGGCCCAGCAGGTGGCGATGGAAATTCCAGCGCAGCCGCATCGGAAAATTGGAAAACAGGCCCTGATATTTGCTGGCGGCCTGAAACGCCACCAACAATACGCTGCCGAACAGGATGCCGGCCAACAGCAGCAAATGCTCGCGCTCGCGCAGCCACAGCTGATCCGCCGGCGTCTTGGCCAGCCAACTCACCACCGAGCCCATCATGGAGAACAGCAGGGCCTCGAAGGCGCCGATACAAGCGGTGAGCAAAGTCATGCACAGAATCAGGCCGCGCAGGCCTTGCGTGCAGAACCAGATAAAGGAAAAAAAGCCCTGGGGAGGTTGGGCAGGGGGCGTGTCCGGATACGGGGATACGCGGCGTTCAAACCAGCCAAACATAAAGATCGCTCCATTCTCCGTCGCCGGGGAGGCGCGCGGACAAGGGGTTAAGGGAGCGATGACGTTAGCCTATCTCAAACCAAGGCGCAATGGGAAAGTTGTAACCGCAGGCGCTAGTCGACACGCTCCACCTTGACGTAAACCTCCTCCAGTTTTTCGGTCTTGCGCGTTTTCAGATCCACCTTATGCACCTCGGCCCGCACATTGCCGCGGTACACCCTCAGCATCAGTTCCGCCGCCCGCCGCGCCTGTTCCTGCGTCGGATGCAACGGTCCCCGATCGTCGACTCCGAAGTTGGGAGAGATCAGCTTCAACTTGTACATTTTTATTATCCAAAGCAAAACGCGGGTCAATTTGTTTTTATACCGTACGTATTATGCATTGGCAATATTACCATGAGTATATTTAAAGCCTAAGCTATGGAACGGAGAGATCCCCCCAGCAAGAAGAACCATTTTTCCTTTGTAAACAGTAGCTGAATCTGATATTCCAGCCATGGCATAAGTCATTTTCGCGCTCCATTAATGAGTAAAATACATTGATGCATTTCTGACGTCCGTAAAAAAGCCCGCACTTGCGGGCTTTTTTATTTCAATGGAATTTTTCGTGCCGATCAGGCAAGAATGGCTTCATCCCGCCCCAGCGCGTGACGAACGCGCGTCAAGGCCGTCTCGACAACAGCGGTCGATTCTCGCCAGTAACCCAGGCGACACAGGCAGTCCATGCTCACCAGGGCCGCGTCTATCATGAAGCGTTCGGCCAGCAGCAGTTGCTCCACCTCATCCAACGGCAACAGCACATGCTCGGCCACCTCGCCGTCTTGGCAAGCCGGTGCCTCTCCGGGCGCCAGCCATAGATCGTAGGCGTAAAGCCACTCCCTATGCAGCCCGCGCGCCACCGGACGTTGCGCCAGCAGCAGGGTGGCCGGCTGCAAGCCATGCAGCTTGTCCTGGGTGATGCCCGCCTCTTCCCAACCTTCCCGCTGCAAGGCCAATCCCAGCGTTTCACCGGCGGCCACGCCGCCGCCAACCAGGTTATCCATGCGGTTAGGGTCCACTGCCTTGTGCGGACTGCGCCGCCCCACCCACATCCGGACCTCGCCATCGGCCATGCGGCACAGGCCGTTGACATGCACCGCGCGGCTGGTCAGGCCCAAGGGGCGGAAGGCCGCGCGTTCCAGCTCGAAATAGGGACGGCCGTCTTGCCGGAACGCGGTGAAGTTCTCATTCCGCCAGCCATTGAGCCAGCCGGCCTGCTGCCAACGCCGCGCCGCCTGCGCCAAAGCGTGGCTGATGCTGCGATAACTGCCATCCAGCCGACAGGATACGCCCAGATAGTTTTCCTCGAATAGCGCGGACTCGTGCTGCAACAATCGTTCCTTCCATTGCGCATTGACGTAACCCATCCGCTCCGAGCCGATAAACAATGGCGTAAACTGCTGCGAATCAAACCGGCTGACCTTGTCCAGATAGCCCAGTATGGCATCCACCTGCATGAGCACTCCCCCAGCTTTTTTTCGGGAAGGCTGCATCTTAGGATGTCTCAGAAGCCTTGACCATTCTTCCTCGCACATTCGCGGCAAGTGTTGCATTCCATCCATCAACTCAGCGCAAACGATCCGCCAAGCCGGAGTCGCGGCGCGGCGCGCTGGCCACGCCCTCCCGCCACACGGCCTCGCTGCCGCTCACCGAAAAAGACGCGCGCGCGCGCGTGATGGCGGTGTATATCAGGGCGCGGTTCAACAGCGCGCCGGCCTGCTCCGGCAACTGCAGCCAGACTTCGTCAAATTCCGAGCCCTGGCTCTTGTGAACCGTCATGGCGAAGACGGTCTCATGCGCGGGCAGCCGGGCGGGAGAGAACTCGCGCCAACCGCCGTCATCGGCCGGAAACAGCACGCGCAGCCCCCCGCCCCGCGGCAGGGCAAAACCGATGTCGCCGTTGAACAGCCCCAAGCCGTAGTCGTTCTCCGCGATCATGACCGGCCGCCCCGGATACCACTCGCGCTCAGGCAGCTTGACGCCATCCCGCTCCAGCCGCTGCTCGATGCGCCGATTGCATTCGGCCACCTGCCTGCGCTCCGCGGCCAGCAGCATAAAGGCTGAAAAGGCGCGCGATACCGCGTCCGGGGCCGCGCCATCGGCGACTGAGCGCAAGTAGTCCCGCCGCTTGGCCAAGAGCTCGGCGTCGTCCCATTCGTCCAGCCAGGCCACATCGTCCCGGCCCGCGCCGCGCAGCACCCCCAGCGCCCCCTCGCCATCGCCGTCGTTGACGCGTCGCGCCAGTTCGCCGATGCCGGAATCGGCGCCGAAGCGGTGGCTGCGGGTCAGCAGGGCGACGCAATCCGTCAAGGCGCCGCCCTCTGCCTGGCCCGGCGCCGCGCCCGCCACGCGCGACAGCCATTGCCGCGTGCTCTCTCGATAGCCGATGCGGGCGCACAGCTCGCCCAGCACCGCGCCAGCCTCCACCGAAGACAGCTGATCGCGGTCGCCCAGCAGAATCAGCCGAGCCCGGGAGGGCAAGGCCTCCACAGTGCGCGCCATCAGCGACAGGTCGATCATCGAAGCCTCGTCCACCACCAACAGGTCCAGCGGCAACGGGTTGCCGGCATGATGCCTAGCCAGAGCCACCCCGGGACGCAAACCCAGCAAGCGGTGCAGCGTCTCCGCCTTCGCCGGCAACTGGCCGCGCACCGTATCCGCCACGTCCAGCCGATCACGCGCGGCGCGCACTGACTCGGTCAGCCGCGCCGCCGCCTTGCCGGTCGGCGCGGCCATCGCCATCACCAGCGGCCGCGGCGACATGGCCGCCAGCAGGGCCAGCAGCCGCACCACGGTAGTGGTCTTGCCGGTTCCGGGACCGCCGGAAATCACCATCAGCCGCTGGCGCAAAGCCAAGGCCGCGGCCATTTTCTGCCGGTCCGGCTCATCGTGCTGCCGCGCGGGAAACAGTCGCTGCAACGCCTCAGACAGGCTGGCCTCATCCGGCGGGGCCAAGGGCTCGGCCAGCCGGATCAGCGCCGCGGCCAGCCTGTCCTCATCATGCCAGTGCCGCGCGAAATACAGGCGCCCGGCGTCGTCCAGGATCAAAGGCGCATACGCGCCCGGCACGCCGACCAGGGGGCTGCCGCGCACGGCTTTCAATTCAGCGCGGTGCGCCAGCGGCAGGCAGACGTGGCCGGCCTGATTGGCGTGGCTCAGCTCGCCGATCACGGCCAGCAAGCTGTCATCGATATCGGGCTGCAGCCGCGCGAACAGCGCGGCCAGTTGCCCGGGCAAATGCGGAATCGGGGATTTCATCGGGAAAGTCCATGGGTGGCGCCGCCGCGCCGGCTAATGGGCGCCGGCCGCGCTGTGCAAGGCGAACAGGGGCTTGAGCTTGCCCTGGCTGTTCAGCGTCTGGATGGCCTGGTTCAGCCTGGGCAGCAGGTCCCGGTATTGCGGATGCAGCCGCAGCATCACCGGCAGCCGGCCCGCCGACTCCGACAGCTGGCAACGGCTGCCTTCGATGCGATGGTTCCAGTACCAGGCGCGGCCACGCTCCAGGGCCACCGCCTGCACCTGCCCCAGGCGCAGCTTGTCCAATAGTTCGTCTTCGCTCGTGGACACGTCGCGCTTGATGCGCTGGGACTGGAAGGCCGGCTCCAGCAACGGATAATGCATGCCGGCCAGGGTTCCGACGGTCCACCCCTTCATCTCCGCCAGCGTCACCGGCTGACGCTTCTTGCCCGGCGGCAGGCATAGCTGGAACTCCACTTCGCCTATGGGCTGGGTGTAGAACCCCGCCACCGGCGACAGCGTCCGCCAGGCGGGATTGACGCCCACTTCCACATCGAGCCGGCCGATCTGAAACAGCTGCTCCAGCCGCTGGGTTGGATAATAATCGAGCTGAAAGCGGATGCCGCTTTGCCTGGCGATCAGCGCCAGGGCCGCGCGGTAGGCCTGCAACGCACCATCCCCGCCCGCCTGCCGCAAGGGTTCGCTGGTGTCGTTGGCCACGCCCGCGCGCAACACCTGCTGCGCGCCGGCCGGTTGCCACATCAGGCAAAGGGCCAGGGCAACTCCATACCACTTATTCACTCAATCTCGCCTCCAACGCGTCGCAGATCGTGGTCAGTATCTTGATGCGCGCGAAATATTTGTTATTGGCCTCCACCAGCGTCCACGGCACCTTGCTGGTGCTGGTGCGGTCCACCATGTCGCTGACTGCCTGGCGATACACCTCCCACTTGTCGCGGTTGCGCCAGTCTTCGTCAGTGATTTTGAAGCGTTTGAAGCCGGTGTCCTCTCGCCCCTTGAAGCGCGCCAGCTGCTCTTCCTGGCTGATGGCCAGCCAGAACTTCAGCACGATGGCGCCGTTTTCCGTCAGCTGATGTTCGAAGTCGTTGATTTCGTAGTAGGCGCGCATCCAGTCCGCCTCCTGCGCGAACCCCTCCACCCGCTCCACCAGCACCCGGCCATACCAGCTGCGGTCGAAGATGGTGATGCCGCCCTTGCCCGGCACATTGCGCCAGAAGCGCCACAGCCAGGGCTTGGCCTTTTCCTCCTGCGTCGGCGCGGCCACCGGCACCACGCGGAAACGGCGCGCGTCCAGCGCCTGGGTGATGCGGCGGATGCTGCCGCCCTTGCCCGCCGCGTCATTGCCTTCAAACACCAGCACCAGCGAGTGGGCGCCGAAGCGCGGATCGCGCGTCAGCTTGTTGAGCCGTCCCTGCAGCTGATCCAGCTTCTTCTGATAGCTGTCCTTGTCCAGCTTCTGATCCAGCACCAGCGTGTCCAGCACCAGCTTGTTGTCTATCGGCGCCAGCAGCGGCGGCGCCTCCACCCGGTCCGTCGTCAGCACCGGCTGGCCGATGCGGTTGCGTATCGCCTCCAGTATGGTGTTGGCCACCGTCAGGCTGCGGTAGTTGGCGTCCTCGCCATCCACGATGATCCAGGGCGCGTAAGCGGTATTGGTCAGTCTGAGCATGTGTTCGCCGTACTTGCGTATCTTGTCGTAGCGCTCGTAATGATCCCAGTCGCTCTTGGTGACGCGCCAGCTGGTCGCCGAATCCTGCTCCAGCTGCTTCAGCCTTTGCTTTTGCTTGTCGCGGCTCAGATGAAACCAGAACTTCAGCACCACCGCGCCGTCCAGCGTCAGCATGCGCTCCAGGCGCAGGATGTCGAAAATCTGGCGGTCGAAGGCGTCGCGGTCGCTGCGGCTGAACACGCGGTCAAACAGGGTGTCGGAATAATACGAGCCAAAGAACATGCCGATGCGACCGTTGGCCGGCAACTCTCGCCAGTAACGCCACATCCAGGGCCGGGCGCGCGCTTCGTCGTTGGGTTTGTCGAAGGCGATGGTGTCGATCAGCCGCGGGTCCAGCCACTCATTGATCAGGTTCATCGTTTCGCCGCGGCCGGCGCCGTCGAAGCCATGGATCAGGATCAGCACCGGGAAGTTGGCCTGCTCCTTCAATTCGTACTGCACGTCCAGCAAGGCCTCGCGCAGCGAGGGCATCATCTTGCGGAAAGTGTCTTTGTCTATGCTGTGGCCGATTTCGGCAGATTCAAACATGCTGTGTTGTCCTTATCCACTTGCTTAGCTTAGTTGCAGTCTCCGGTAGTCAGCATTGCGTAAAACTACCGATCCCTCTTGAGCAAACCATCCAGCGCGTCCAGCAGCGCCGCGCTCGGCGCGTCCGCCCACACGCCGCAGCCGGGCTCGCCCATGCCGCGCAGGAACAGATAGCGCACGCCGCCGAAGCAGCCGTCCCAATCCGCGCCGCGCGCGGCGAAGTAGCGGCGCAGCGCCACCAGGTAAATCAGGTACTGCAGGTAATAATGCTCCCGCGCCACCGCCTGGACCAGGCTGTCCTCACGGTAAGCGCCGTAGTCGTCGCCCAGGTGGTTGGACTTGTAGTCGATCAGGTAGTAGCGGCCGCCCGCCTCGCACACCAGGTCGATGAAGCCCTTGAGATAACCCTGCACGCTGGCAAAATCCAAGGCCGCCGCGGCCTGGCGGAACGGTTCGGCCAGGCCGTGCTCCGGCTTTTGCAAGACGGCGATCAGCGCGCCCACGTCCAGCTGTTTGACCGGCAGCGTGAACTCCAGCTCGATCAGCCGCTTGCCGTCCGCCACCTCGCGCAGCCGCGCGCCGGGCGCGATTTCGGCGTTCAGCGTGGACAATATCAGGTCGCAGCCGGCGTCCAGCCATTCCTCCCCAAAACCATGCCGCGCCAGCGCGCGCGCCACCGCCGCGCGGATCTCGTCCTCGTCCGCGCCGAAGCCGATGTTCTCGAAGATTTCATGCAGGCAGACGCCGGCCTTGGCCCCGCGCGGGAAACGGAAGCGGTCCCGCGCCGGTTCCGCCGCCGGCTCTGCGGCCGCCTGCCGCGCCGCGCGGTCGTAATCCGGCGCTTCGGCCAGATGGCTGCCGGCGTCATGGGTCAGCGACGTGAAGCTGGCGATGCGCCAAGGCGTGTACAGCTTGCGCGCGAACGGCCGCGCGGCGTAGACGCGGCCGCCGTCATGGCTGCCCGCCAGCGCGCTGGGTTCAACCTCCGCCAGCCAGCGCGCCGCCTCGCCGCGGCCGGCCAGGAAATCGCGCAGCTGCGCCTCCACCATGCCGCCGTCCAGCTCCAGCGCCTCCAGCGCCGCCAGATCGCGCGCGCCCGGCGCGTGCAGCAGCCAGGACAGCGCGGCGGTCTTCAGTTCCCTCACCCAGCCCCAGGCGATGTACTGCCGGTACTGGGCGCGGGTCAGCGCCACGTACAGCAAGCGCAGCTTCTCCGCCAGCAGCTCGCTGCGCGCCGCCTGCTTCACCGCGTCGTCGGCGGCCGCCTCCGGCGCGAGCCAGGGCTCGTCGCCGTCGTGATAGCTCCAGAAGCTGGCGCCGCGCCGCTCCAGCGCGCCATTCCACAAGAATGGGCAGAACACCACCGGGTACTGCAAACCCTTAGACGTGTGGACGGTGACGATCTTCACCAGCGCCGCGTCGCTCTCCAGCCTGAGCGCCGCCTCCTCGCCGCGCGGCGGATCGGCGACGCGGGCGGCGAACCAGGCCAGCAGCGGCGCCATGCCCTGCCGGCTTTCGCTCTCTTGCTGGATCAGTTCGGCCAGGTGGCCCAGATTGGTCAGCCGCCGCTCGCCGTCCGGCAGCGGCAGCAAGCGCTCCGCCGCGCGCTCGCGGGCGAACCAGTGCCGCCAGGCGGCCATGAAGCCGCGCTCGCGCCAGCGCTGGTGGTCGTCGGCGTTCTTCAGCAGCTGGGCTTCCCAGCGTGTCTCATCCTCCAGCTCGGCCTTGATCTCCGCGGCGTTCAAGCCCGCCAGCTCGGTGGCCAGCGCGCGGCGCAGCCGGCCCTCGTTGGCCGGCTCGGCCCAGGCGTGCAGCACGGCCAGCAACTCGCCGGCCTCGCGGCTGGCGAACACGCTCTCCTGAGTCAGCGCCACGCTGGCCACGCCGCGCGCGCGCAATTCGCCGCGCACCCGGTCGCCCTGGCTGTGGGTGGCCACCAGCACCGCGATGTCGCCGCCGGCCAGCGGCCGCCGCGCCTCGCCCTGGACGATGGCGGCGCGGCCCTCGCCCGCCAGCGTCAGCAAGCGGGCGATCTCGTTGGCGCAGGCTTCGGCCGCCGCGCGTTCCGCGGCCTCCTTGCTCAATTCTTTTTCGCCGGCCTGTATCCATTGCGCGTTGAACGGCGCGCGGTCGTCATCCACTTCCAGCCTGCCGCCGGACGAGGGACTGGCCGCCACCGGCTGGTAAGCGATGCCGTCGAGCAGGAACGGCAGCTCGCGGCCGAACAGCGCGTTGACGGTGGCCACCAGCGGCGCGTCTGAGCGGCGGTTGGTGTCCAGCGTGTACTGGCGCTCGGCGTCGTGGCGCGCCGCCAGGTAGGCGAAGATGTCCGCGCCGCGGAAGCTGTAGATCGCCTGCTTGGGATCGCCCACCAGGAACACCGGCCGCGCCTCCTCGACGAAGCAGCGGCGGAAGATCCGGTACTGGGTGGGATCGGTGTCCTGGAATTCGTCGATCAAGGCCACGGCGAAGCTGTCCGCCACCTGCGCCGCCAGCAATGGGCCGGTTTCCGGGTGCGCCAGCGCCGCGCCCAGGTCGGTCAGCAGGTCGTCGAAGCTGCGGCTGCGCTCCACGCCGCGCCGCCGCGCCAGCTCTTCGTTGGCCCAGGCGATCAGCTCCAGCTTGAGCCCGGCCAACGACTTGGCCACCTGCTCCAGATACGCGCCCCAGGCGTCGAGCCAGGCTTCCACCAGTTCGAACAAGGGATGAGCCGGCGGCTCGCAGCCTTTCTTCATGCCCTTGGCCAAGGCCTCCGGCAGCAGTTTTTCCATCAGCTTGCGGCTGTCGCTGTCCAGCTCCGGCAAGTCGTCCGGCTGCGCCAGCCAGCCGCGCAGCGCGTCGGCGGCGCGCGCCATGGTGTCCGGCCGGTAGATATTGGCCTTGAAACCGGGGTGGTCGAGGAACCGCGCCAGCCCCTCCTCCACCCGCTCCGGCGCGGCAGCCAGCCGCTGCCATCGCTCGCTCGCCGTCCGTCTCGCCGTCTCCAGCCCCGCCGCATCCGGCGCGCGCAGCTTCAGATACGGTTTGGACAGATAGGGGCGGATCTCGGCCAGCCAGGCGTCCGGCGTTTCCCCGCGCTCCACCAGCACCTGGGCCAGCAAGGGCGCGGCGACGATGCGGCGGCGCCAGAAATCGTCGACGATCTCGGCCAGCCGGGCCGCGTCGTCGTCCACCAACTCGGCCTGAAAGGTCTGGCCGCTCTCGAACGCCGCGTCGGTCAGCACCCGCTGGCAGAAGCCGTGGATGGTGTAGATGGCGGCGGCGTCGAAGCCGTTGACCGCGGCAGTCAGCCGCTGGCGGGCCACGTCACGCGCCGGGCCCTCCGGAAAGCGCGCGGCCAGCGTCCGCAAAAAATCGTCCCCGTCGGCCTTGCCGTCCAGCAGCGCCAGCATCTCGGCCAGCCGCTTGCGCAGCCGCTCGCGCAGCTCGGCGGTGGCGGCCTTGGTGTAGGTCACCACCAGCACCTGGTCGATCAGCGGCGGCGGCGCGCCATCGCGCTCTTCCAGCAACAGCCGGACAAACAGCGCGGCGATGGTCCAGGTCTTGCCGGTGCCGGCCGAGGCCTCGATCAGGTTGACGCCCGCCAGCGGGCAGTTCAGCGCGTCCAGCGCCTGCATCGCGCTCATGCCCCGTCTCCCAGCAGCCGTTCCGCCAGCGGCAGCAGCAGCGTTTCCGCCAACTGGGCGAACAGCGGATCCTCCAGCGGGTCTTGATGACGGAAGGCCAGCGCGATCGCCGGCTCGTCCTTCTGCGCGATGCCGTCGCCCTGGATGAAATTGGGCTCCCACTTCTGCCTGGCGGCGGCCAGGGCTTTTTCGCGGTTTTCCGGCGCTTTGGCCAGCGCCTCGGCATAGGCCCAGCTGGTGCGGCCGAAGAAGGGCAAGGGCTGGGCCTGGCCCTGTTGCCAGCGGACGAGCCACGGCGCCAGCAGGCCGGCGGCGTCGATCTCGTCGCGCAGCACGGTATTGCCGGCGTCGTCATAACAGGCGCTGTGGCAGGCGATGCCGGGCGGCCGCGCCGCGCACAGGATCAAATGGCTCAGCCACAACGCGACGCGCTGGGCGGCGTTCATCTTGCCGACAATGAAATCCAGCCGTCCCTCCGGCCGCAGGCCGTACAGCTCCCCCACCAGAGTGAAGCCGGATATCTGCAGATGCACCGGCTGCGGCGGCAGCGGCTCTTCCCGCAACGCGCCCGGCAGCCTGCCTGCCAGGCGCAGGCTGGCGCGCCCCTCCTCCTGCAGCCAGGCCTGGCCCAGCTCCCCGGTGGGCAACAGGCCGGCGGCGGCCACGCGCTGGCGCACCGGCTGCGGCGGTTTGCCGTGCAGCATGGCCTCCACCAGTTGGCGGCGCAGTTCGCGGCTGGCGTCGCGCGCCATCGCGAACGGCTCCCGCGCCGGCTGCGCTTCGCCCTGGTAGGCGACGCGCAGCGCCAGCCGGTCCGCCAGCCAGGCCCGCGCCGGGTTCTGCCAGAAGCGGATGAAATCGTGCAGATTGACCACCGTCGCCGCCGCCTCGTCCGGCAGCGGCGCGATGAAGGGCGCGGGTTTGGCCGGCGGCGCGGCCAGCGCGGCGGCGAAGGCCGGCTCGAAGCTGGCCAGCCGCGCATCGCCGCCATCGAAAGCCCGGGGCGAGAACGGCTGCAGCGGGTGGCGCAGCGTCAACCGCGCCGCCATGTCCTCGCCGCACATCGCCGACAGCGTGTCCAATAGCTCGGACACCAGCGGCGACGGCGGCAGCGGCTCGCCGCTGCGCGCCGACTGGCCGACATAGGACAGATACAGTTTGCCCCGCGCCGACAGGATGGCCTCCAGGAACAGGTAGCGGTCGTCGAAGCGGCGCGAGCGGTCGCCGCGGCGCGGATTGCGCGCCACTAGGTCGAAGCTGACCGGCCGCTCGTCGCGCGGGTAGGCGCCGTCGTTCATGCCGATCAGGCACAGCGCCTGGAATGGTATCGAGCGCATCGGCACCATCGCGCAGAAAGTCACGCCGCCGGACAAGAAGCCCTGGGCCGACGACAGCGACAGCTTGCGCAGCAGCCAGTCGCGCGCCACCGCCAGGCCCGCCTCTTGTTCGAACCCTGCCAGCTCGGCGTCTTCGGCCAGTTCGCCGAAGGCCTCGCGCAGCAGCTCCAGCGCGGCTTCGTCGTCGCCTTCGGCCAGGAACAGCGCGTCGCAGGCCCAGTGGAAGCGCTGCGCCCAAACTGCCGGCGCCGCCGGCCGCGCCCATTCGCGCGCCAAGTCGTCCAGCGCGTCGTAAAAATCGGCGAAGCGCGCCAGCGTCTCGCCCAACTGGCCTTGCGCGGCGGTGTGCGGCAGCAGGCCGGCGAACAGGCCGGCCTCGTCGCCAGCCAGCGCCGGCGGCAACACGGTGCCCAGCAGCAGCCGGTCCAGCCCCCAGCGCCAGGTGTAGGCGGCCTCGGCCGGCAGGCCCAGCGCCGCCTTGTGCGCGGCGTCGCGGCCCCAGCGGATGCCGGCGCCGCGCACCCAGTCCTGGATGAAGCCGAGATCGGCGTCGGCCAGGCCGAAGCGCGCCAGCAGCGCCGGACAGTCCAGCAGCGCCAGCACTTCGTCGGCGGCGAAGCGGGAGTCGGCCAGCTTCAGCACGGCGGCGAAGGTGGACAGCAGCGGCTGCTCGCGCTCGACGCGGCGGTCGGCGATGCCGTAGGGGATGTTGGGCGCGTCGTCGCGGCGGCCGAACACCGCGTCGATATAGGGCGCGTAGGCGTTGATGTCCGGCGTCAGCACCGCCACGTCGGCCGGGCTGAGCTTGGGATCGGCCGCGAACATCGCCAGCAGCCGGTCCTTCAGCGTTTCCAGCTCGCGCATCGCGCCGTGGCAGGCGTGCACCTCGACCGAGTCGTCGGCCGGATCGTACGCACGCGGCAGCTGCGCCGGATCATTGAGCTGCAGGATGTCGCGCTGCAGCCGGGCCAGCAGGCTGTCGCCCTTGGGCGCGGCGAACAACGGCCGGGCGTCCAGCTCGGCGTCTTCGGCGATCAGCTCGAAAAAATCCCGCCCCTGCTTGCCCAGGGAGGCCAGCAGCGGATGGCCCTGGGTTGCGAACAGGTCGCCGGCTTGCCTGAGCTTGAGCATGCGGCGCGCGTCGACGATGTCGCCCCAGTAGGCTTCGCATGGATTCAGCGTGAACAGGCAGACGTCGGTCAGCTCGGCCAGGCGCTTGACCAGGGCCAGGTACATCGGCGCCAGGCTGGCGATGCCGAACAGCGTCACCCGCTGCGGCAGGTGTTCTGTTTTCAGCGCGGAGAAGAACTGGTCTAGCATGCGCACGCGGTGGCGGCCGGGATCGCTGTCGGCCAGCGCCCGCCACAGCGCCGCCTGCCAGGCTTCGTCCTCGCCCAGGCCCAGCAGCTCGCCGGCCTCCCAGGCGCGTATCCAGTCGGGGCGGAACACCAGGTATTGGTCGAAGATGTCGGCGATCTTGCCGGCCAGCTCGAAGGCCGCCGTCTCGCCGCCCTGCAGATAATGGATGACCGGCTCGAAAGGCTCGCCCTCCAGCCGCGGCAGGAGGGCGAGCAGCCGCCAGGCCAGCACTTCGGGCACGAAAGCGGACTTCTTCGGCAGGTCCGGCATCACTTTCTGCATCAGCCGCCAGGCGAAGGCGGCCGGCAGCGCGAAGTCGATATTGGCCGCCACGCCGGCCTCGCGCGCCAGGTCCAACGTGATCCAGCGCCCCATGCCGCGGCTCTGCACGATGACGGTTTCGGCGGCGAAGGGGTCGGCCAAGGGCATGGCCTGAGTCATGCCGCGGAACAGTTCGCCCAGTTGCTCGAGTCGATTGGATTGGTAGAGGAACAGCATGGGATGCGCAGCCGGGTGGGATATGGGCCGATTGTAGCATTGAGCATGGCCACGAAAGGGGCTGGCCACGCTTATTGATATGGATCAACGCAACACAATACCAATAAAATACCATATGCAAAATGAATTGCACTGATTTGTCGTCGCCCACTGCCGCGTTACGGCGCAGACAGGCTAGAAAACGCCGGCCGTCGCCTATAACATGGCCGGCATCGGCGCGTCGCGCCCTCTTTGCCCATACCTGCCATGTATCCATACCTGATCGTCAAGCACGCCCACATGGGCTTTGCCTTGCTGTCCATCTTGCTGTTCGCCGCGCGCGGCGCGCTGGTGTTGGGCGGCCGCGGCCACTTGCTGCAAAACAAGCCGCTGCGCATCCTGCCGCATGTGATCGACACCCTGCTGCTGGGCTGCGCCATCGCCCTGGTGATAATGGGCGGCTGGCCGATCCTGCAAAGCCCCTGGCTGATGGCCAAAATCGTCGGCCTGGTCGCTTACGTGGCGCTGGGCAGCGTCGCGCTGCGCGGGCCCACGGCGCGGGCGCGCGGCTTCGCTTTTGTCGCCGCGCTGGCGGTGGTGGCTTACATCGCCTGGGTGGCGCTCACCAAGTCCGTGCTGCCAGGAGCGTGAGCGGCGGCGCAATCTTGACTGTACTGATTGAAACTTCTAGGACTCAGTTAGAGATGCCTCCGCTAGAGCCGCGCCTTGCCGCGTTCTCGCGCCCGCCCCGCCCCCTGCCATCGTTGTCGGAGCCTGCGGCCTGATGATCAGTTTCCTTCGCCCCTCCCCGCGCGCCGGCGGTTTTTCCTTGCTGGAACTGCTGATTGTGCTGACCCTGGTCGCCCTGTTGCTGGGTTTCGCCATTCCGGGCTACCAGCACTATATGCAGCGCAGCCGCCGCAGCGACGCGCTGGACGCGCTGTACCGGCTGCAGCAGGCCCAGGTGCGCTATCGCGGCTTCCACACCGGCTATGCTGGCGCCTTGGCCGATTTGAAAACGCCGTTTGCCAGCGGCAACAGCACCCAGGGCTACTATCGGTTGGAAACCGGCACGCCCAAGGGTGAAGAAGCCTACAGTTTCTTCGTACGCGCCCAGGCGGTCGCCAACGGCGCCCAATCCGGCGATGCGGACTGCCAGACGCTCACGCTGAACCAGCGCCAGCAAACGGTGACGCTGGAGCCGCCGGCTTGCTGGAGCGGTCGATGAAACACAAGCTGCGCGGCGTCACCCTGCTGGAGCTGCTGGTGACGCTGACCCTGTTCGCCCTGCTGCTCACCCTGGCGCTGCCCGCCGTCGGCCAATGGATCGCACGCCAACAGCTGCAGGGCGCGCTGGACGATGTCCGCCAGAGCCTGGAGCTGGCGCGCCGCTCCGCCACCACGCGCCAGCGCCTGGTCTGGGTGGAGTTCAGCCAGCAGAATGGCGGCTGGCTGATGCGGGTTTCCGAACAAGCGGCCGGCGCCGGCTGCGACAGCCAGCACGACCTGCGCTGCATCGGCAGCGAACAGCACGCCGGCATCGTCCTGAATCCCGTCGGCCAGACGCTGCCCTTGCGGTTGGCGTTTTCCCCGCTGCGCGGCATGCCGCAGGATGTCGGCGGCAACGCCATCAAGGAAATCGACCTGCGGCTCAGCCGCGCGGCCTGCCAGCCGGCCACGCTGCAGCTGCTGTCCACCGGGCTGATCCATAACGAAGCCGTGCGCTGCCCATGAGCCGGAAAACGATACGCGGCGTCAGCCTGCTGGAGCTGCTGGTGGGCATGACCATAGGCCTGTTGCTGCTGCTGGCCATGTCCACCTTGCTGGTGGGCCTGCTGGGCAGCCAGAGCCATGACCGCCGCCAGGCCCAGCTGGGTGCCATGCTGGACGGCGCGCTGTCGCTGATGGCTATGGAGCTGCGCCGCGCCGGCTATTGGTCCGGCACCGGCGCCGTCAAGGATAATCCTTTCGGCAAGCTGTATATCGAAATGGGCGGCGCCTGCCTGCGCTACGCCTATGACGCGCCGCCGCCGGCCAAGAGCGACGGCAAGCGCTACTTCGCCTTTCGCCTGAAGCGCGACGCCGCCGGCCAGGGCCGCATCCAGCGCCTGGCTGCGGACCAGGCCGGCTGGAGCTGTTCCGCGCCGGACGCGCAATGGGACGACCTGAGCAAGCCGGAGATCGGCGTCATCGACGCCTTGCGCTTCGCCCCGGACGGAGCCGACGCCATCTCGCTGAGCGTCAGCGCCCGCGTCCCGGCCAACCCGGACGATGAAAAGCTGGACATCCGCACCAGCGTCACCCTGCGCAATCAGCCCGTGCGGGAGACAAAATGAACGGCCGCAGCCGACAGCGCGGCTTGGCCACGCTATTCATGGCGCTGACGCTGCTGGCCATCGCCAGCCTGGTGCTGCTGTCCGCCTCGCGCCAGCTGATCCTGGCCCACGCCAACGCGCAGAACCAGCATCGTTACCACCAGGCGCTGAACTATGCCGAGGAGGGCTTGCTGGCGGGCGAGGCCATGCTGGCCAAGGGTCAAGCCTTCCCCAAGACGGCCGCGGACGGCCGCTACCAGGTCAGCCGCGTCGACCAGGGCAAAAATGGCGTGATGCTGATCAGCGTCGGCCGCTACGACGGCCACCAGGTGACCGTGCGGCGGCTGTTCCTGCAAGGACAGGGCGACGAGGGCGCGCGCGATGCGCTCAACATCGTGGGCGACCTCGATCTGGGCGGCGATTTCAAACTGATCAGCGACACGCCGGTGAACGTCACCGTGGACGGCAAGGTGGCGCTGGGCGGCAGCGTGCTCAACATCGACACCCTGCAAAGCACCGGCGACATCACCGTCAGCGGCAACCAGTCCATCAATACCTTGCACTCCAACGGCAATATCGAACTGTCCAACGGCCGCTACCAGACCGTGAAGGCCATGGGCAATCTGACGCTGAGCGGCAGCGCGATGATAGAGCAACTGGCGCGCGTCAACGGCAACGCCCGCTTCCTGAGCAGCCCCGGCGGCCAGTACGCGGTCCGGCAGGCGCAAGTGAAGGGCAATGTCGAAATCAACAGCGGCGGGGCCAAGTTCGGCGGGTTGGAGACCGAGGGCAAGGTGGACATCCAGCAGTTTGGCGGCATGGAAGCGCTGCGAGCGCTGGGCGACCTGCTCATCCAGGGCTGGGGCGCGCCTATCGACGGCGTCGTGGCCGGGCGCGTCGGCTACAACGTCAACAATCCGGACATCCGCGTCCGCCTCGACCCCAAACTGCAAGTCAAACTGCAGCCCGTGCCCAGGCTGGACGTCACGCGGCCGCGCATCGACGCCTACGACTTCCGCGGCGAGGCCAATTACCGCTTCGAGCGCGACGCGCAAGGCCGCATCCTGGTGACGGTGCGCCAGGTCAACAATATTCCCGACGGCAGCTACCAGCTGGGCAAGGCGGCGGACAGCCAGCAGCCCAACCATTTGTGCCGCGAGCTAGACGGCGCGGGACGCTGCCTGGGCCACGGCCCCAGCTATTTGATCTGCAAAGGCTACGATCCCAACACCAGCGACTGTTTCGCCGGCAGCGCGCCGGGCAAGTGGAAGCTGGCCGGCGCCACCATGGCGCCCGGCGTGCTGTGGTTCGACGGCGATCTGGAAATCGGCAGCGGCACCTATTACAACAGCTTTCTTGCCACCGGCCACATCGCCACCAGCGGCCAGCATGTCAGCTACGCCGTCAATTACGCCGGCACCATCGGCATCTGCAGCAATAGCGACTTCCCGCTCAACGCGCCGCGGGACTATTGCCAGGGCAAAATATTCAAAGGCCGCCCCGTGGGCAATATCGTGCTGCTGGCCGGCGGCTTTCGCGGCGGCAAGTTCCAGGGCGGCAACATCACCCTGGGCGCGTCCAGCCAGGTCTTCGGCAATGTATGGGCCGGCAATCTGCTGAATGCCGGCGGCAGCACCACCATACACGGCTATATCAGCGCGGCCCGCCAAGGCGACGCCAGCGGCCATCACGAATGGGGCGGCAGCGTCACGATGGACCTGAGCGACCTGCCCGACTCCTTCCAGCCCGGCGACACGCCCAGCCAAGGCGGCGGCAGCGGCGGCAAGACGCTGCAGGCGCTGCCCTACAGCTGGATGGACAGCGGAGCCGGCTCATGAAACGCCTGGCCGGCTTCACCCTGCTGGAAATGATGATCACCCTGCTGGTGCTGGCGGTGGGCGTGCTGGGCCTGCTGCGGCTGCAGACCGAGCTATTGCACAGCCAGATCGCCGCCAACGACTACAACACCGCCACCAACCTGGCCCAGGCGGTGCTGGAAGAAAGACACAGCGGCGCGCAGTTGAGTTGCCTGGGCGCCAGCTACGCCCCCTACCAGAGCAGCGGCCCGCTGGCCCGCTTCCAGTGCCTCAGCGCCGCCGCCGGCGGCATGCTGACCGTACGCATGCGCTGGACCGACAGCCAGGGAGACGCCAACGAACTGAGCCTGAGCGCCCCTATCTTGCTCCAAACCGCGCCGCCGCCCAAGTGAGCCGCGCGCTTGACTCAAGACAAGGGCCGCTCCGGCCGCCTCTGTTACTGTCGGCGCATTTCCCTCACCCCAGACTCCCATGCCAGCCAGACAGCCTCTGCCGGAACTGGTGTGCCCCGCGGGCAGCCTGCCCGCGCTCAAGGCCGCCGTAGACAACGGCGCCGACACCGTGTATTTCGGCCTGAAAAACGACACCAACGCCCGCAACTTCGCCGGGCTCAATTTCGACGACCACACCGCCCGCATCGGCATCCGCTACGCGCATGAGCGCGGCCGCAAAGCGCTGCTGGCCATCAACACCTATGCCCAGGGCGGCGACATCGCGCGCTGGCAGCGCGCAGTGGACCAGGCCGCGGACCTGGGCGTGGACGCGGTCATCCTGGCCGACCTGGGCCTGCTGGCCTACGCCCGCCGCCGCCACCCCGCGCTGCGGCTGCACCTGTCGGTGCAAGGCTCCGCCACCAACCACGAAGCGCTGCAGCTGGCGCACGAGCTGTTCGGCATCCAGCGCGCCGTGCTGCCGCGGGTGCTGACGCTGGAGCAGGTGCGCCAGGTCATAGCGCGCAGCCCGGTGGAAATCGAGGTCTTCGGCTTCGGCAGCCTGTGCGTGATGGTGGAGGGCCGCTGCCTGCTGTCCAGCTACGCCACCGGCGAATCGCCCAACAGCCACGGCGTATGCTCGCCGGCCAAGCACGTGCAATGGCTGCAAGGGCCCACTCACCTGGACGCGCGGCTCTCCGGCATCCTGATCGACCAATACGGCAAGGACCAGCCCGCCGGCTACCCCACGCTGTGCAAGGGCCGCTTCGAGGTCAACGGCGACACTTATTACGCGCTGGAAGAACCCACCAGCCTCAACGTGGTCAGCATGCTGCCGCAGCTGCTGGACATAGGCGTGGCCGCCATCAAGGTGGAAGGCCGCCAGCGCAGCCCGGCCTATGTCGCGCAAGTGACGCGGGTGCTGCGCGAGGCGCTGGACGCCGCCGGCCGCGAACGCCAGCGCTTCATGGTGCAGCCCGCCTGGCAACAGGCGCTGAGCAAGGTGGCGGAAGGCTGCCAGCAAACGCTGGGCGCGTATAACCGCCCCTGGAAATGAGACCGAGGACGCCATGCAAGCCATCCCATTGAAACTGTCGCTCGGCCCGGTGCTGTTCTTCTGGAGCCGCGACGACATCCTGCGCTTCTACGCCGACGCGGCCGGCTGGCCCGTAGACAGCATTTACCTGGGCGAAGTGGTGTGCGGGCGCCGCCAGCAGATGCGCGCCCAGGACTGGATCGCCCTGGCTGGCGACCTGGCCGCCACCGGCAAGGAAGTGGTGCTCAGCAGCCAAGCCCTGATCGAAAGCGAGTCCGATCTCAAGCGCCTGCGCAAGCTGGTGGACAACGGCGAACTGGCCATCGAGGCCAACGACCTGGGCGCGGCGCGTCTGGCGCGCGAGCAAGGCCTGCCCTTCGTCGCCGGCCACCACCTGAACATCTACAATGCCGACACCCTGGCCCTGATGCGCAGCCTGGGCGCCTACCGCTGGCTGCCGCCGGTGGAAATGAGCCGGGACATGCTGGCCGGCGTGCTGGACGAAGCCGCGCGCCAAGCGCTGGACATCGAGACCGAAGTCTTCGCCTGGGGCCGGCTGCCGCTGGCGCTGTCCTCACGCTGCTTCACCGCGCGCCACTACAACCTGAACAAGGACGACTGCCAGTTCCGCTGCCTGGAGCATCCGGACGGCATGAGGCTGGCCACGCGCGAAGGCCAGCCTTTCCTTGCCCTCAACGGCATCCAGACCCTGTCCGACGGCTGCCACTCCCTGCTGCCGCATCTGCGCGAGCTGCAAGCCATCGGCGCGCGGCGCATCCGCGTCAGCCCGCAGTTTCAAGGCACGGCGCAAGTGGTGGAGGCCTGCGCCCAGCTGCTGCAAACACCGGAGCGGCAAGACGAACTGCTGGCCAGGCTGGCGCCGCAGGCGCCCGGCGCCCTGGTGGACGGCTACTGGCGCGGCGCCGCCGGCATACAAGCCCTGGAGAATCATCATGCGCATTCCTGACCTGACGCTGCCGGCCCCGCTGGGCCGCCTGCTGTCCAAGCTGCCCGCCACGCCGCCCAGCCAGTTGCTGGCCGGCTCGCTCAATCTGCTGGCCAAGCGCGGCGTGCTGCCGGTGGACATGGCGCTGCTGGAGGGAAAACACTTCGAAATCCAGTTGCTGGACGCCGGCCTGACCCTGAGCCTGGCCGCCACGGCGCATGGCTTCACCGCCTCGCGCGGCCCCGTCGACCTGACCCTGGCGGCGCAATGCGCGGACTTCGCCCGCATGCTGCTGCGCGAGGAGGATCCGGACACGCTGTTCTTCAACCGCAAGCTACGCATAGAGGGCAATACCGAACTGGGACTGATCGTGAAGAATCTGCTGGACAGCATAGACTGGAGCGAAACGCCGCTGGCGCGGCTGATGGTGGCCTGAAGCCATCTTGCCCCTGCCCTCGCCATGGGCTAGCAAGAAGCTAGCACTACGATGAATGGGGCACCATGAAATACTGGCCGTACAGCCAGCGGCGCATCTGGGTGGAACTGGCCTGGATCGCCGCCTTCAATCTGGCAAGCTTCCTGCTGTTTGGCTACCTCGACCTGTTTGAGCTACTGGACGACTGGTTCCACCGCCACCCCGACTCCGAACTGGACGAAGTCCTGCTGGTCAGCTTCACCCTGGCCATTTCCATGTCCGTGTTCGCCGTGCGCCGGCTGCGCGAAGCGCGAGTCCTGCTCAAGGCGCTGCGGCGCCAGGCGGAGCGAGACGAAGTCACCGGCCTGGTCAACCGCCGGCGCGCCAACATCGTGCTGCGAAGAGAAACCGAGCGCAGCTTCCGCTCCAACCGCCCCTTCTCCGTGCTGCTGATAGACCTGGACCACTTCAAGCGCATCAACGACACGCACGGCCATCTAGTCGGCGATCGCGTGCTGCAACGCTTCGGCCACGCGCTGCAACAGCGGGCGCGTCAGCTGGACACCATCGCGCGCTGGGGCGGCGAGGAGTTTCTGGTCATCTGCCCGGAAACCGGCCAGATCGGCGCCCTGCAACTGGCGGCCGACATCTGCCGCCTGCTGCGCGAGTTGGACTTCGCGCCGGTGGACACAGTCACTGCCAGCATAGGCGTCGCCACGCTGCAGGAGGACGACACGCCGGACAGCCTGGTCCATCGCGCCGACATGCGCCTGTACGCGGCCAAAGAGGCCGGCCGCGACCGCATCGTCGGCGAGTTTGGCGACGACCACGCGCTGAGCGCATGAAAAAGGCCGTCGCGCGGCGACGGCCTTGGCCATAGGACAAACAGCGCTCAAACGATGCCGATGCTCTGCTGCAGCGCGCTGCGCTTGGCGCTGAGGTCCAGCCCCGGCAGATCGGCCATGATGTCCGGATGGTCCGACAGCTTCTCCACCACAAAATCGACGAAGACGCGGGTACGCGGCGCGATGTGGTCGCGGTGCGGGAAGCAGATGTAGATGGAGCGCTCCACCGACACCATATCGGTCAGCACCGGCTCCAGTTCGCCGCTGCGTATCAGGTGCACCACCTCATGCCCCGGCAGCTGCGCTACGCCCATGCCCAACCGCGCCAGCTCGGCCACCGCCTCCATGTCGTTCAAGGTGTAAGTGCCGTTCACCTCCACCGGGATGCGTTCGCCCTTGCGGTCGAACTCCCACTTGAACAGGCGGCCGGAGGTCGGGAACTGGAAATTGATGCAGTCGTGGTTGCCCAGTTCCTCCGGCGAGGTCGGCCGGCCGTGGCGGTCCCAATACTCGGGCGAGGCCACCACGTACAAGGGCATCTGCGCCAGGTTGCGCGCCACCATGCGGCTGTCCGGCATCATGCCGGTGCGCACGCCCACGTCATAGCCATCCTCGATCAGATCGCTGAAATGATCGTCCAGGCCAAAAAACACGCGCACCTTGGGGTAGCGTTCGCAGAACTCGCCCATGATGGGCAGAATGAAACGACGGCCGAAGGAGTTGGGCATGCTGACCCGCAGATGCCCGGCCGGCTCGTCGCGGCTGGCTTTCAACTGATTGATCGCCGAATCCAGATTATTGACCGGGCCGCGGCATTGGGCATAGAAACGCCGCCCATCCTCGGTCAGCGTCAGCTGACGCGTGGTCCGGTTGAACAGTCGCACTTCCAGCTCCTGTTCCAGTCTGGCTATGCTCTGGCTGATGGCAGCCGGCGACACGCCAAGCTTGCGGGCCGCATCGGAGAAACTGCCGTTTTCAGCAGTGGTCATGAAGACCATTAGCGCTTTTAAGGTATCCATAGGCGAGGAGATTCCTGAACTGGCATGCTTGCCCGGCAAGCCTCAAACCACTGAGACCATGGCCAGGCATAGCCGTTCACAGGATTGAAGTGAACACTTTAAAAAGATTCCATCAATCCTGGATGATATTGAAAATTCTTCTAAAAATACGGTCATCACGTCGCCGGCTCACGCCACCGCGGCACTACACTTCCCCATCGCCCATCCTGCCGGGCGTCCTCAATCTATTTTTTATGCGAAGCAATTATGCGCTTTAAAGCGTTTGCTTGCCAGAATTTATTAGCTTCCACTTACAATTTATGCCAATGGATTGATCAAAAAACGCGACAGCCTCCCATTCCAGCCTCACCCGCCGGCAGACAAATCCCAATAAAGAACATAGAAAATGTCAAGAAAATATCAATGATGGAAATATTTCCCCATTAACAAAACATGAACGCCAAACAACAAGACCGTGATTTATCAGTAGTTTTCCCAGGAACAATCGCCTGCAAGTTTGGTATACTTACCAACAAAAAAACAACAATGCATATGTTTTTTTGAGCGCGAATTCTTACATGCGCCAAGCATGTAGGCTACTATCTGCTGCGCGTATCGGACATAAACCTAAGGATGACCCGCTCATGGCGATCTCTAAACCCATCAATGCAAGACCTCTACCTGCCGGCCTCACCAGTTCGCAGCAGTGGACTTTGCTGGAATGGATACACATGGCGGGGCACATCGAGACCGAGGGCGAGCTGAAAGCCTTTCTCGACAGCATTCTGGCCCAGGCCCCATCCGACAAACTCATCCTGGTCCTCGGCCGCCTCAACAACCAGAACCAGATTCAGCGCATGGAAAAAGTGCTCAACGTCAGCTACCCGTCCAGCTGGCTGGATCAATATGCCGAGGAAAACTTCGCCCAGCACGACCCCATCATGCGCATTCACCTGGGGCAAGGCCCAGTGAGCTGGGAAGAACGCTTCAGCCGCGCCAAAGGCGCGGAAGAAAAACGCTTCGTGGCCGAAGCCACGCAGAACGGCATGGGCAATGGCATCACCTTCAGCGCGGCCTCGGAACGCAACAACGTGGGCAGCATCCTGTCCATCGGCGGCCGCGAACCCGCGCGCAACGCGGCGCTGGTCGCCATGCTCAACTGCCTGACGCCTCACCTGCACCAGGCGGCGGTGCGCATCGCCAATCTGCCGCCGGCCTCCCCCAACAACATGCCGCTGTCGCAACGCGAATACGACATTTTCCATTGGATGAGCCGCGGCAAGACCAACTGGGAAATCGCCACGATTCTCGACATCAGCGAGCGCACGGTGAAATTCCACGTCGCCAACGTGATACGCAAGCTCAATGCGAATAATCGTACTCACGCCATAGTGCTTGGCATGCATCTGACACAGACACCCCGGGACATAGTGAGTGAATGAGCTCCGGCGGCGCCTGCCGCCAGTCTAGCAGGCCCGTCATCGACATCACCCCGCCATCCAGCGGCAGCGGCACGCCCACCGGCACGATGGGAAAACCAAACATCACCAGCCGACGATAAAACACCGGCTGCACCACGAAATACATCCAGCGCACGCCGCGGATTCTGGACCAAAGCCAGGCCCCCAGATACAACATCCTGGCCGCCATGACGGACTCCCGCCCCCCTAATGCCTCCCGATCTATGGCCAGGCGCGTGATTTCCGAATACTCCCTGCCCTTGACTATCGTCTCGCCGCGCGGCAACAAGCGGGAAAACTCTGCCTCCAGCATGAAGGGGGATTCGCCCCCCGTCAGGCGTATGGCGCCCACCACCTCCCCCGCGCGATACAGAGCCAGGTTATCCGAGAAATCATCGTAATCATCGCGGTCCAAGCCATCCTCGCATACCGGCACCCAGCCCAGTTGCTCCCGAAATATCTTGTGGCGGAACGCCCATAGCGCTTCGCGCTCTGCGGCGGACTCAACCACATCCAACACCAGGTCATTCAACTGCAGCGGGAAAAATGCTTTCATTTCAGCCTCCTATTCTTAAGCCTGTTCAGGCAGCCGAAATGTAAAACCGCCTCTCCACGCGGAAATCTGGCCAAACGGCCAGGAGTCAGCGCAAACCAGAAACCGCAGGCAGGCAAATTGGCTGAAATGAATATTAGGCGCCGTCGACAGCCGCGCCTTTCCGGAAAAACACCAGGCAAAGCAGATTGAAAACAGTAGCTTACAAAACCCAACATTAACAGGGGATGGGTTCATGGCAATTTATTTGTTACATTAACTTTTTTCAGCCATTCCAGCGCCATGACTGCATTCACCAGTTGCAACCCTGCCACCGGCGAGGTGTGCTTTACCCGCTCCGCCTGGACTACGGACACGCTCGCCCATCAGCTCGAACAGCTCCGGCGTGCCCAGCGCGACTGGTCGCAACGCACGGTCGAGCAGCGCGCCGAAGCGTTGCTGAAACTGGCGGAAAAACTGGCGGAGAACCGGGACGCGCTGGCTGACCTGGTGACCCTGGAAGTGGGCAAACGCACCAGCGAATGCCTGGCTGAAATCGACAAGTCCATCCAGCTGATACGCTATTACGCCGCGCTGGCGCCGGAGTTGCTGCAAGCACTGCGGATTCCGACCCAGGCCAGCCGCAGCGGCGTCGCTTTTGAACCCTTGGGCCTGGTGCTGGCAGTCATGCCCTGGAACTACCCGGTCTGGCAGGTGCTGCGCTTTGCCGTGCCCGCCCTGATGTCTGGCAACGCCTGCCTGGTGAAGCCGGCGCCATCTGTGCCGCAATGCAGCCAGCTGCTGCTGGACATTGTCCTCGCCTCCGGGCTGGAGACCCTGGGCATGGCCTGGATAGATACCGAGCTGGTTGAGGAAGCCATCCGCCATTGCGATGCCGTCGCCTTCACCGGCTCCACCCACACCGGCCGCACCATCGCCTCGCTGGCAGGCAAACATTTGAAGAAAACCGTGCTGGAACTGGGTGGCAGCAACCCCTTCATCGTGTTGGCCGACGCCGACATTACCGCCGCCGCGCGCGACGCCGCCCATTCGCGCTTCCGCGATGCCGGCCAAAGCTGCAATGCCGCCAAACGCATGATCGTGGTGCCGCAAATCGCCGAGGCCTTTGTCGAAGCCTTCTGCGCCGAGGCCGCGCAATTGCGCGCCGGCGACCCGCGCGATCCGGCCACCACGCTGTCCCCGTTGACGCGCGCCGACCTGAGAGAGGCGCTGCACGCTCAGGTGCTGGATGCCTGCCATCATGGCGCCGTGCTGAAGCTGGGCGGCCAGATGCCTCACACGCCGGGTTTTTTCTATCCCGCCACCGTGCTGGACCATGTCACGCCCGCCTGCCGCGTCTATCACGAGGAAGTGTTCGGCCCGGTGGCCAGCATCTTGCGCGCCGCTGACGAGGCCGACGCCATCCGTCTGGCTAACGATACGCCGTTTGGCCTAGGCGCCAGCGTCTATAGCTCCGACCAGGAGCGAGCCTGGCAACTGGCTCGGCAGATCGAGGCCGGCGGCGTGTTCATCAACCGGCATACCAGCTCGGACCTGCGCCTGCCGTTCGGCGGCGTGAAGGCATCGGGCTATGGCCGCGAGCTGTCGGAATTCGGACTGTACGAATTCGTCAACGTCAAAACCTACTGGCAAAAGTAACGCAAAAGGGGGCCTAAGCCCCCTGTTGGATGATGCGCCCCGCGCTCAATGCAGCCTGGCCACGCTTTGCGATAGCGGAACGCCCGCCTCGCGCAGGCAATCGGCCAGGTCGCGCCAGGCCGCGTCCCGGTCCGGCGCCACGTCCGGCACCACCAGCCAGGGCACGCGCGCCGCAGCCTCCTCGCTGCCCTTCACCCGCAGCATGACGTCAAAACCCTGGATTTCCGGCTGATATTCGGCCACGGCCTCCAGCTTGTCCAGACCGCCCTGGCTACTGGCCAACAGCGCCGCGGTCACGCCCAGACGCTTGCGGTTCCAGGCGCGCATGCCGCTGTTCAAAGCCTCCCACCATGGCAGCGGCGCAAACAGCTCCGCCTCGCCATATTCCATTTCCGCGGCGACGGCCTGCTGCACCAGCGGCATAGCCACATCAAGGGCGCGGCGGGCCAATCGGCGCGCCTTTTCCATCGGCAGCGCGCCGCGCTCCACCAGGAACGGAATCCAGGCCATCTCCAGTTTGGGGTCCTGGGTCTTGCGCGCCGCCTCATAGGTGGCGCGGGACGACTCCGGATCCAGCGGCGCGAAATCGCAGCCGGCATCCATCACCGGCGCCAGCTGCACCAAGTCCTGGCAGCCGCGCTCGTTCAGCATCTCCACGGTAAACAAGGTAGGCGAAATCCACAGAATGGACTTCTCCGGCACTTCCAGCGCATCGGCCAGCGCCACTTCCAGCGCCTCAAGCCGCGGGAAATGCCACCATACGCCGCCCTGGGCGCGGGAAAAGGCAAACGGCAAGGCCCATAGCTCGAATGACACCACCGAGCCGTCCTTACGCATCACCTCCGGGAACGCCACGGCGTCGCGCGCGCTGTTGATCAGCAACTGGCGCGCCTCGGGCTCGCTCAGCAGGGACAGCTGGGCCTCGGTGAATACCGCCTGATCGCCCGCCAACAAGGCCAGCTGCACCGCGGCAGCCAGCTGCATGCCGCCGACCGGCGTGCCAACAGCTTGCCGCGCCTGCTGCGCCAGCTGAGCGACTGCGCGCTGGCGCTCAGCGGGCGGCAGCGGCTTGGTCGGCCCCATGCGCATCTCGCGCGGCGGCGGCCCGGCGGCATCGCGCTCCATATAGGCCTTCTGCAGCCGCTGGTAAGTCCGCATCGCCTCGTCGCAAATGTCTTGCAACTCCCCGGCGCTCGGTTCGATCTCGTCGTAGAAATTGAAGTCGAACAGTCGCAGCCGCAAATTGCAGACATAGACCGTGATCTTCTCCTCCTCGTCGTACAGCATCGCGCTCGCCAACTCCTCGCGCTCGCGGCCGGGGAAGTCGGTATCGTCATTGCCCACCAGCCGGCAGATGAAGGCGGGTGACTCGGTATGCATCAGGTATTCGCAGCCTTCCAGGCCTTGCTCATCGACGGCATCGCCGAAAATGAAGCGGCTGGGCAGAAAGGGCTCGCCCCGGATGCGGGCGTTGCGCGGCAGAGATTTCATCAGACAACACTATCAACGATTACAAGCATCTATTGTAGCGCCGCCATCCTCTCGCATGAAGCCCGACGCGCGACATCACCCAAATTCAGCTAGACTGCGCCGCTGCTGGCCCGCCTCGTCAAAGTTATCCGCCGCCAGCCAGCGCTCCAGCGCCGCCCGCCGCGCCGGCCATTCGTGGTCCAGCATGGAAAAGCAGGCGGCATCGCGATTTCTGCCCTTGCTGACACGGCGCTGCCGCCATAAAGCCTCGAACGTGAAGCCCAGCCGCAGCGCCGCGCGCGCGGAAGCCTCGTTATGCGCGTCGCAACGCCACTCGCAACGCCGGAAACCCTGTTCGAAAGCCTGCCGCAACATGAGATAAAACATCTCGGTCGCCGCACGGCTCCGTCTCACTTCGGGGGAGAGATGCACGCCGCCGATTTCCAAAACGCCATCGGCAGCGCAGACATGGAGATAAGACGCGATGCCGCACGCCAGCCCGGTCTTAGCCGAAACCAGCGCGTAGTAATGCGCATGCGCCCGCGCCGCGAAACCAGCCAATGCTCTCGCCCAGTCCTGCTGGTCGGGGAATGGCCCTTGGTTGAGATAGGTCCAGCCGGCGCCGTCCGTTTCGCGATGCAGGCTAGAAAACAGCGCCGGACCATGCCGTTCCGCATCCAGCGCCTCCAGCCGGCACCATCGGCCCTCCAGCCGCTGCGGCGGGGGCCAGTCAGCGCCACGCCAGTCCGCCAGCGCATGGCCCACGCGCTGGCCATGCTCATTCCGCGCCCAAGGCTGCAGCAAGCCGCTCCAGCTTGCCGTCCGGCTCATTGCCCGGCCTCAACCGCGAAATCGGCCAAGCTGCGCCGCTGCCGCCCCTGCGCATCGAAATTGCCGTCGTCCAACCACGCTTCCAGCGCGCGCCGCCTCGCCGGCCACTCATGATCGAGGATGGAAAACCAGGCGGTATCGCGATTGCGCCCCTTATTGACGCGCGCCTGCCTAAACAATCCCTCGAAGGTAAAACCCAGCCGCAGCGCGGCCTTGACCGAAGGCGCGTTCTGCGCGTCGCACTTCCATTCATAACGCCGGTAGCCCAGCTCGAAGGCCTGCCGCATCATCAGGTACATCGCCTCGGTCGCCAGCCGGCTGCGCTGCAAGCGCGGCGAGAAATTGAGAAAGCCCACCTCGATGCAGCCATCGGCCGGCGCGATGCGCAGATAGCTGCACAGCCCGATGGCCACGCCGTCGGCGGCATCGACAATGGCGTAGAACTGCGGATCCGCCTGGGCAACGCTGGCCCGCATCCAGGCCAGCCAATCCTCCAGCGCCGCAAACGGGCCATGGCTCAGATAAGTCCAATTGGCGCCGCCTGGCATCTGATGCAAAGCGTCGAACAACTGCGCGCCATGCAGATCGACATCCAGCGGTTCCACGCGGCAATGCCTGCCAGGCAAGGCCAGATGCGGCGGAAATGCCGCGCCTTTCCAGTCCGGCACCGGCAAACCAACCAGCTGACCGGTGGCGATCCGCTCCGCCGGCTGAACCAACGCCTCCCACTCAGCACGCATCGCACACCTCCTTGCCGCAGCCTGCATCACGGGTGGTGGCGTAGCCGTCACGCTTCCACCAATCGAGTCCGCCCTGCAGCTCCTTGACCTGGAAACCCAGGCGAGTCAACTTCAGGGCGCCCTTGGTCGAAGCATTGCAGCCGATGCCATCGCAGAAAGTCACATAAGTGACATCGCGCGCCAGATTCGCGGTGCTCTCCTCCGTCATCAAGCGATGCGGCAGGCTGATCGCGCCGGGGATGCTCTCATGAGCAAACGCCTCCGCGCTGCGCGCATCCACCAGGATCAGGGAATGCTCCCCCGCGGCGATCACGTGCGCCACATCGGCGGCATCCATTTCATAAGCCAACTTGGCGGCGTAAAAGGCTTCTTGGCTGATCATGCCCTGGCTCCCGTTCGTAACAATGCCTGCATCGTACGTCGGATTTAGTACTATCATAAGCGCCACATTCACAGAAATGATGGAACCACTTTGTCCGATGACTGGCTGTGCCGCTACCTGCTTGCCCGCATGCAACGCGGGCAAGGCGAAACCCTGTCGCGCCAACTGTATCGCCTGCTGCGCGAACTGATCCGTCAAGCCAGGCTGGCGCCCGCCAGTCCATTGCCAGCCAGCCGACTGTTGGCCGAATCGCTTGGCCTAGGCCGCAATACCGTGCTGTCGGCCTACGATCAACTGATCGCCGAAGGCTATCTGGAGAGCCGGCATGGCTCCGGCACCTATGTCTGCCGGGCTTTTGCCGCGGTGGAACCGATGTCCGCCAATATGCGCAGGCAGCTGTCCCGCCGCGGCAGCCAATTGCAAATGCGCAGCCGCGTGCCCGCCGCCAAATTGGGCGCCTTCATCCCCGGCCAGCCGGAACTGCAGCAGTTTCCGCATCAACAATGGCAACGTTGCCTGGCGCGCGCTCAACGCAAGGCGCCGCTGGAGTGGATGCACTATCCACGCCAAGGCGGCTTGCCTGCCCTGCGCCAGGTGCTGGCCGAATACCTTTTCCTCACCCGCTCCGTGCACTGCGTGCCCGAGCAAATCCTGATCACCTCGAGCACGCAAGCCAGCCTATCGCTATGCGCCAAGCTGCTGACCGATGCCGGCGACCATGCCTGGCTGGAAGAGCCCGGCTATGCCGGCGCGCAAGCCGCCATGCTGGAAGCAGGCCTTCAATGCCATCCGGTTGCCGTCGACACCCAAGGCATGCGCGCCGACAGGCTCGCGCCCGCCCCCCGAATCATCTATGTCACACCCGCCCATCAATATCCCACAGGCGTGGCCATGACCCTGGCGCGCCGGCTGGAACTACTCAAGCTGGCCAGCCGGCACGACAGCTGGATCATAGAGGACGACTATGACGGCGAGTTCTGCCATACCGCTAACCCGCTTGCCGCTCTGCAGAGCCTGGATCGGGAACAGCGCGTCATCTATCTGGGCACCTTCAGCAAAGTCATGTTTCCCGCCCTCAAGCTAGGCTACTTGGTGCTGCCTCCGGAACTGGTCGACCCCTTCCGCGCATGCCAAAGCCGATTGCAAGGCGAAACCAGCTATCTGCAACAGGCTGCGCTGGCCGACTTCATCGAACGCGGCCACTTCGCTCGCCATATCCGCGCCATGCGAGAAATCTATGCCCGTCGTCAGGACTTGCTGCGGCACGCGCTGACCCAGCTATTGGGTTCAAGCTTGCCGCTCTCCGGCGGCGATGCCGGCATGCACCTGCTGGCCGGACTGCCCTTGGGCTTCGATGAGTGGGCATTGCAAGCGGCCGCAGCCGAACAAGGCTTATGGCTCAGGCCGCTGGCTCGCCACTACTTAGCGCAGCCCGACCGCAATGGCCTGGTACTGGGCTACGCGGCGGTGCCGGATGAGCGTATCCTGCCCGCAGCGCAACAGTTGGCCAAACTCCTGGAAAAACAGCTATGACGAACCCGCCCAAGCTATTGATCAGCGCCTGCCTGCTGGGTCAGCCCGTCCGTTACGATGGCCAGTCCAAACCCATGCGTTCGCCTGCCTGGCAGACCCTTCAAGAAAAGTTTGAGCTGATTGCCGTCTGCCCGGAATGCCTAGGTGGCTTGCCCACCCCCAGACCGGCAGCCGAAATCCATGGAGGACAAGGCGAGGACGTCCTCAATGGGGCTGCCTGCGTACAAACCAACCACCAGCAAGACGTGACCCAGGCCTTTATCTCAGGCGCCGAACAAGCCCTGGCCGTTGCGCAAAGCCATGGCTGCAAACTGGCCCTACTGAAGGCAAATAGCCCATCATGCGGCAATCGCCAAATCTACGATGGCAGCTTCTCCAAGCAATTGCGGCTAGGAAGCGGCGTGACGGCCGCCTTACTGCAACAGCACGGTGTGGCAGTTTGGAACGAGGACGAGTTGGCTGGCCTGTTGGCCACTGCAAAAGGCCGCAAAGAATAAAACAAAGCCCCGGCAGGGCATCCTGTCGGGGCGGGTTGGGGTCGGCGCGCGGCGCCAATGCACAAAGCCCAGCTCGTTTGAGCTGGGCTTTGTCTTATGGGGCGTCTGGCGGTGTCCTACTTTCACATGGCGAATGCCACACTATCATCGGCGCTAAGATGTTTCACGGTCCTGTTCGGGATGGGAAGGCGTGGGACCATCTCGCTAAGGCCACCAGACATAAACTTGTACAAACTCAAGAAGCCTGAACCAGAGAGGTTCTCTGATTCTGAATATTCGGTATTCAATTGTGTCGCACACACTCTATCTCGCGTCTTGGTTCCCCAAGCCACTCAAATGATAGGATCAAGCCTCACGAGCAATTAGTATCGGTTAGCTTCACGCCTCACAGCGCTTCCACACCCGACCTATCAACGTCCTGGTCTCGAACGACTCTTCAGGGAGGTCAAGCCTCCAGGGAAGTCTCATCTTCAGGCAAGTTTCCCGCTTAGATGCTTTCAGCGGTTATCTCTTCCGAACTTAGCTACCCGGCAATGCCACTGGCGTGACAACCGGTACACCAGAGGTTCGTCCACTCCGGTCCTCTCGTACTAGGAGCAGCCCCCGTCAAACTTCCAACGCCCACTGCAGATAGGGACCAAACTGTCTCACGACGTTTTGAACCCAGCTCACGTACCACTTTAAATGGCGAACAGCCATACCCTTGGGACCGGCTACAGCCCCAGGATGTGATGAGCCGACATCGAGGTGCCAAACACCGCCGTCGATGTGAACTCTTGGGCGGTATCAGCCTGTTATCCCCGGAGTACCTTTTATCCGTTGAGCGATGGCCCTTCCATTCAGAACCACCGGATCACTATGTCCTGCTTTCGCACCTGCTCGACTTGTCGGTCTCGCAGTTAAGCTACCTTTTGCCATTGCACTATCAGCACGATTTCCGACCGTACCTAGGTAACCTTCGAACTCCTCCGTTACACTTTGGGAGGAGACCGCCCCAGTCAAACTGCCTACCATGCACTGTCCCCAATCCGGATCACGGACCAAGGTTAGAACCTCAAACACACCAGGGTGGTATTTCAAGGACGGCTCCATCAGAACTAGCGTCCTGACTTCAAAGCCTCCCACCTATCCTACACAAGTCTGTTCAAAGTCCAATGCAAAGCTACAGTAAAGGTTCACGGGGTCTTTCCGTCTAGCAGCGGGGAGATTGCATCTTCACAAACACTTCAACTTCGCTGAGTCTCAGGAGGAGACAGTGTGGCCATCGTTACGCCATTCGTGCGGGTCGGAACTTACCCGACAAGGAATTTCGCTACCTTAGGACCGTTATAGTTACGGCCGCCGTTTACCGGGGCTTCGATCAAGAGCTTGCACCCCATCACTTAACCTTCCGGCACCGGGCAGGCGTCACACCGTATACGTCCACTTTCGTGTTGGCACAGTGCTGTGTTTTTGTTAAACAGTCGCAGCCACCGATTCTCTGCGACCTGTCAAAGCTTCGTGAGCAAGTCACTACACCTCAACAGGCATACCTTCTCCCGAAGTTACGGTATCAATTTGCCGAGTTCCTTCTCCTGAGTTCTCTCAAGCGCCTTAGAATTCTCATCCTGCCCACCTGTGTCGGTTTGCGGTACGGTTCTTATGTAGCTGAAGCTTAGTGGCTTTTCCTGGAAGCGTGGTATCAGTCACTTCAGGTCCGTAGACCCTCGTTATCACTTCTCGGCCTTAAGGGGCGGCGGATTTGCCTACCACCCCAGCCTACCGGCTTGAACAGACTATTCCAACAGTCTGCTGACCTAACCTTCTCCGTCCCCACATCGCACTACATAAAAGTACGGGAATTTTAACCCGTTTCCCATCGACTACGCTTTTCAGCCTCGCCTTAGGGGCCGACTCACCCTACGCCGATGAACGTTGCGTAGGAAACCTTGGGCTTTCGGCGAGCGGGCTTTTCACCCGCTTTATCGCTACTCATGTCAGCATTCGCACTTCTGATATCTCCAGCATCCCTTACGAGACACCTTCACAGACCTACAGAACGCTCCCCTACCACGCACAGTAAACTGTGCATCCGCAGCTTCGGTTATCAGTTTGAGCCCCGTTACATCTTCCGCGCAGGACGACTCGACCAGTGAGCTATTACGCTTTCTTTAAATGATGGCTGCTTCTAAGCCAACATCCTGGCTGTCTAGGCCTTCCCACTTCGTTTACCACTTAACTGATCATTTGGGACCTTAGCTGGCGGTCTGGGTTGTTTCCCTCTTGACGATGGACGTTAGCACCCACCGTCTGTCTCCCATGCTCGCACTTTCCGGTATTCAGAGTTTGCCATGGTTTGGTAAATCGCAATGACCCCCTAGCCATAACAGTGCTTTACCCCCGGAAGTGATACATGAGGCACTACCTAAATAGTTTTCGGGGAGAACCAGCTATCTCCGAGTTTGTTTAGCCTTTCACCCCTATCCACAGCTCATCCCCTAGTTTTGCAACACTAGTGGGTTCGGACCTCCAGTGCGTGTTACCGCACCTTCATCCTGGCCATGGATAGATCACTCGGTTTCGGGTCTACGCCCAGCAACTCAATCGCCCTATTCGGACTCGGTTTCCCTACGCCTCCCCTATTCGGTTAAGCTTGCTACTGAACGTAAGTCGCTGACCCATTATACAAAAGGTACGCAGTCACGGAACAAGTCCGCTCCCACTGTTTGTATGCATCCGGTTTCAGGTTCTATTTCACTCCCCTCCCGGGGTTCTTTTCGCCTTTCCCTCACGGTACTGGTTCACTATCGGTCGATCATGAGTATTTAGCCTTGGAGGATGGTCCCCCCATCTTCAGACAGGATTTCTCGTGTCCCGCCCTACTTCTCGACTGCTTAGTTCTTGCGATGCGTTTTCGTGTACGGGGCTATCACCCACTACGGCTGGACTTTCCATTCCATTCCACTAACGCAACTCATAACACAGTCAGGCTGTTCCGCGTTCGCTCGCCACTACTTACGGAATCTCGGTTGATTTCTTTTCCTCGAGTTACTTAGATGTTTCAGTTCACTCGGTTCGCCTCCTCTGACCTATGGATTCAGTCAGGGATCTCCTTGCGGAGGGGTTTCCCCATTCGGACATCGCGGGATCAAAGCTCTATTGCCAGCTCCCCCGCGCTTTTCGCAGGCTTACACGTCCTTCATCGCCTATGATCGCCAAGGCATCCACCAGATGCACTTAGTCGCTTGACCCTATCATTTCAGTAACCTAAATTACCGCAACAACAGAGAGTGTTTGTGCGACGACTGCACCGCCCCTTTTGATATGGCGACGCAGCCTTAGATACAATCAAATACCCAAGATGACGATTTGTTGATGCACAGAATTAACTCTGCATCTTCATCTCGCCGTCTTTATATATTCGGCTTCTTCAGTTTGTTAAAGATCGGGCGTTTATACAACGCAAACAGAATCCAACTCTTCCGAATTCGATTTTGTTTGCGATGGTGGAGGATGACGGGATCGAACCGACGACCCCCTGCTTGCAAAGCAGGTGCTCTCCCAACTGAGCTAATCCCCCTCTTTTTGGGTGATGCTGCGTTGCTCAGTCGCTCATGTGCATAAGCACATGTCGCTCCTTCGCGCCTTGCCTGACCCAAAAAATACTGGTGGGTCTGGTAGGACTCGAACCTACGACCCCTGCGTTATCAACACAGTGCTCTAACCAGCTGAGCTACAAACCCAGTAGTCGTTTGATACCACATCCTTTTCGATCAAAATCAAGCAGATCCAGGCGAAAGCTGACGACGTGTACATCGAGTACACGAGGAAGCTTTCAACGCAGAGCTGCGCCGATTTTCATCGAAAATGCCCTTAACTTGAATAACCGATAGGCTGTAAGTGCTTGGCGATCGCCTTCTCTAGAAAGGAGGTGATCCAGCCGCAGGTTCCCCTACGGCTACCTTGTTACGACTTCACCCCAGTCATGAATCCCACCGTGGTAAGCGGCCTCCTTGCGGTTAGCCTACCCACTTCTGGTGAAACTCACTCCCATGGTGTGACGGGCGGTGTGTACAAGACCCGGGAACGTATTCACCGCAGCATGCTGATCTGCGATTACTAGCGATTCCGACTTCACGCACTCGAGTTGCAGAGTGCGATCCGGACTACGATCGGTTTTATGAGATTGGCACCACCTCGCGGCTTAGCGACCCTCTGTACCGACCATTGTATGACGTGTGAAGCCCTGCTCATAAGGGCCATGAGGACTTGACGTCATCCCCACCTTCCTCCGGTTTGTCACCGGCAGTCTCATTAGAGTGCCCAACTGAATGATGGCAACTAATGACAAGGGTTGCGCTCGTTGCGGGACTTAACCCAACATCTCACGACACGAGCTGACGACAGCCATGCAGCACCTGTGTTACGGCTCCCTTTCGGGCACCAAGATATCTCTACCAAGTTCCGTACATGTCAAGAGCAGGTAAGGTTTTTCGCGTTGCATCGAATTAATCCACATCATCCACCGCTTGTGCGGGTCCCCGTCAATTCCTTTGAGTTTTAACCTTGCGGCCGTACTCCCCAGGCGGTCAACTTCACGCGTTAGCTACGCTACCAAGGATTCAAACCCCCAACAGCTAGTTGACATCGTTTAGGGCGTGGACTACCAGGGTATCTAATCCTGTTTGCTCCCCACGCTTTCGTGCATGAGCGTCAGTGTCATCCCAGGGGGCTGCCTTCGCCATCGGTATTCCTCCACATCTCTACGCATTTCACTGCTACACGTGGAATTCTACCCCCCTCTGACGCACTCTAGTCGTGCAGTCTCCAATGCCGTTCCCAGGTTAAGCCCGGGGCTTTCACATCAGACTTGCACAACCGCCTGCGCACGCTTTACGCCCAGTAATTCCGATTAACGCTTGCACCCTACGTATTACCGCGGCTGCTGGCACGTAGTTAGCCGGTGCTTATTCTTCAGGTACTGTCATCCCCCAGCGGTATTAGCGCTAGGGATTTCCTCCCTGACAAAAGTCCTTTACAACCCGAAGGCCTTCTTCAGACACGCGGCATGGCTGGATCAGGCTTGCGCCCATTGTCCAAAATTCCCCACTGCTGCCTCCCGTAGGAGTCTGGGCCGTGTCTCAGTCCCAGTGTGGCGGATCATCCTCTCAGACCCGCTACTGATCGTCGCCTTGGTGAGCTCTTACCTCACCAACTAGCTAATCAGACATCGGCTGCTCGTATAACGCGAGGTCTTTCGATCCCCCGCTTTCCCCCTCAGGGCGTATGCGGTATTAATCCGGCTTTCGCCGAGCTATCCCCCATTACACGGTACATTCCGATGCATTACTCACCCGTTCGCCACTCGCCACCAGGAGCAAGCTCCCGTGCTGCCGTTCGACTTGCATGTGTAAAGCATGCCGCCAGCGTTCAATCTGAGCCAGGATCAAACTCTTCAGTTCAATCTCATAGCAATTTTCTGGCACGCAAGTTCAAAGAAATAAACAAGTATCTCTTGTCTCTTGCAGTGCAAGTATTTGGCTTTCACCAAGCACTTACACCTATCGGTTATTCGTTCTGTTAAAGAGCAGTGCTGGACGCTGTTTTCGTCGCACCGGAAACCGTTTCGTTTCCGCCGTTTCGTTCGCTGCGTCAGCTGAGGAGGCGAACTATACGCCCGGGCCTAAACCTCGTCAACACCTTTTGCGAGAAAAGTTGAAAGAATTTCACTCAATCACCCTAAGCAACTGATTTGTAACAAAACTATAATTTAGGAAGACGGCAGAAACGCATCCACTGGCCGGAAAGCCGCCCCACAGGGATAATCAGCCTCCCCCTTTCATTAGCCCATGCAGCGCCAACGTGAACCATAAAACCTGGATTTTCGACCTAGACGACACCCTGCATCACGCCAGCGGCGGCATCTTCGACCATATCAACACCCTGATGACCGAATATATGATGCGCCACCTCGGCGTGGACGAGGAGCAAGCCTGCGCGCTGCGCTCGCGCTACTGGGCGCAATACGGCGCCACCATGCATGGCTTGACCACCCATCACGGCATAGACCCGCAGCAGTTCCTGATCGACACCCACCCGGTGGAAGTGCTGGCGCAATGGCTGCAGTTTGAAGACCGGCTGGCCGAGAGCCTGGCCACCCTGCCCGGCCGCAAGATCATCCTGTCCAACGGCCCCCAGCATTACGTCGAAGGCATTCTGCAAAGAATGAAGATCCAGCACCACTTTTCATCCATCTATGGCGTAGACCAGCTCAACTATATTCCCAAGCCTCATCTGGGCGCGTTTCAGACCGTGCTGGCACGCGAAGGCCTGGACCCGGCCCACTGCATCATGGTGGAAGACTCCCTGCCCAATTTGCTGACGGCCAAAGAGCTGGGCATGACCACGATCTGGGTCAGCCATGAGCCGCGCAAACCGGCCCACGTCGATTACCGCGTGGAGAAGATCAGCCAGCTGCTGCGGCTGCATCTGAACTGAGCGCACATATAAAGAAAGGCCGGGAAACTTCCCGGCCTTTCTATTGCATGGCGTATCCGCTTACTTCAGTTTGATCTCGGACCACACCTTGTTCAGCTCGCGGCGATCCTTAGAATTCAGATCATGCAGCTGCTGCAGGCGCGGCAGGTCGGTGGCGGTCGGGAAGATGGCCGGGATCTTGGTCAGCTCGGTCTTGACGAACTTGCCGGCGGCGGCGTTGGGGTTGCCGTTGCCCAGCTCATTGGTCAGGCCGGCGGCGTTCTTGCCGTCCAGCATGAAGTTGATGAACTTGTAGGCCAGGTCCTTGCGCGGAGCATCCTTCAGCACCACGAAGTTATCCAGCGACAGCGTGTTGCCTTCCTTCTGCAGGCTGAAGTTGATGGCGAAGCTGCGCTTGGCCTTCTTCGCATCTTGCTGCGCCTGGAACATATCGTTGGAGTAACCGAAGGCGACGTAGATATTGCCGACCGTCAGCTCCTTGATATAGGACTGGTTGTTGAAGGCGGCCCAGTACGGCTTGGCCTTCAGGATCACGTCGCGGGCGGCTTTCCAGTCGGCCGGATTGGTGGAGTTGGCCGGCTTGCCCAGATACATCAGCGCGGCGGCCACCAGCTCGCGCTGCGAATCCAGCACGGTGATCTTGCCCTTGATCTTGGCCAGCAGCGCCGGATCGAAAATCAGCGCCCAGCTGTTGACCTTGTCGCCCAGGCCCAGCTGCTTCAGCTTGGTCTCGTTGTAGCCGATCAGCGTGGTGGTGAAGGCGTACGGGGCGGAGTACTTGTTGCCCTTGTCGAAGAAGCTGTTCAGATAGCCCGGGTTCAGGTTCTTGAAGTTGGGCAGCTGGGCCTTGTCCAGCGGCTGGGCCTTGCCCTGCTTGATCAGCGCGTCGACGGCGAAGCCGGTCGGCACCACGATGTCGTAACCCTTGGCGCCGGCGGCCAGCTTGGCCAGCATCTCTTCATTGTCGCCGTAGTAGTCCTGCACCAGCTTGCACTTGCAATAGGCTTCGAAATTCTTGGCCGCGGCTTCGGACAGGTAGTTGTTCCAGTTGTACAGATGCAGTTCATCGGCGGCGAACGCGTGGGTCGACGCTGCCAGCGCCAACAGCGCGAGTATCTTCTTCATATTGTTTCCTTTGTATGGCACAGCATGGTGGTACTGCAAAAGCGGGCAGCCTCTCCCCGATGCCGCCCGAATCCGTCAGCCATTGGCGCGCAGCGCGCTGGGCGACACCCGGGACGCGATGACGATCAGCGCCAGCGTCAGCAACATCAGCAAGGACGACACCGCGTTCACTTCCGGCGTCACCGCGATCTTGATCATCGAATAGATCTCCAGCGGCAGCATGCTGGCGCCGGCGCCGGCGGTGAAGAAGGTGATCACAAAGTCGTCGATGGACAGCGTGAACGCCATCAGCGCGCCGGCGATGATGCCAGGCTTGATCACCGGCAGCGTGATCAGGCGGAAGGCCTGGAACGGGGACGCGCCCAGATCGCGGGCCGCTTCCACCAGGCTGTCGTCCATGCCCTGCATGCGCGCGCGCACCACGATGGCGACGAAGCCGATGCAGAAGGCGATGTGCGACAGCAGGATGGTGACGAAGCCCAGCTCCAGAATGCCGATCAACTGGTTGACGATGACGAAGAAGATCACCAGCGACACGCCCATCAGCAATTCCGGAATCGCGATCGGCGTCAGCACCAGGAAGGGCAGCAGCCTCAGCTTGTACTTATGCAGCGCGATGCCGGCCAGCGTGCCCAGGATGGTGGAAAAGAAGCTGGCCAGGATGCCGATCACCAGTGAGTTACCGGCGGCCGTCAGCATCTTGTCGTCGTGGAACAGCTTGTCGTACCACTTCAGCGTGAAGCCCACCCATTCCGCGTTCAGGCGCGAGTTATTGAACGAGTACAGCACCACGATGAACAGCGGCAGGTAGAGGAACAGATAGGTGACGATGGCCGAAGCCCACAGCCATTTAGATTGTTTCTTAGCCACGCGCCTTCCCCTTTCTGGCCACCACGGCCCCCAGCGCCGCGATCAGCAATACGCCGCCGGTCAGCATGATGGACAGCACGGAGCCGAAGGGCCAGTCGCGGGTGTCCAGAATCTGCTGCTTGATCAGATTGCCTATCATGATGGACTCGGTGCCGCCCAGGATGTCCGGAATGGCGAACATGCCCAGCGCCGGGATGAACACCAGCGCGGAACCGGCGAACACGCCGGGCAGGCTCAGCGGCCAGGTCACGCGCCAGAAGCGCTGCCAGGCGTTGGCGCCCAGGTCCTGCGCCGCGTCCAGCAGCGCCATGTCGTGCTTTTCCAGATTGGCGTACAGCGGCAGCACCATGAAGGGCAGATGCACGTACACCAGGCCAACGATCACCGCGAAGGTGGTGAACAGCAGCCGCACCGGCTCGAAGCCCATCGCCACCAGCACCGTGTTCAGCGCCTTGGTGAAGGCCGACTGCGGGCCGAGGATGATCATCCAGGCGTAGATGCGGATCAGGAAGTTGGACCAGAACGGCAGGATCACCAGCAGTAGCAGCAGGTCGCGGTACTTCTTGCCGGAGCGGGCGATCAGCCACGCCAGCGGATAAGCCATTACCAGGCAGACCACGGTGGTGGTCAGCGCGTAGCCGGCCGACTTGGCGAACAGCTCCAGATACAGCGGTTCCTCCACCAGGCGGTGGAAGTTGTCCAGCGTCAGTTGCCAGACGCGCTGGCCGTCCTCCATGGTGAACAGCGGCGCCAGGCCGCCATAATCGCCGGGCTGGCGGAATGCCGCCACCAGCATGATCAGCGACGGAATCAGGAAGAACAATAGAAGGTACAGCAAGGGGGGCCAGGACAGCGCCCACTTGCCGAAACGATCGCGCATGGCCATGGCTTACTCCGTCAGGAAACTGCCGGCGTCGAAACGCCAGGCGAGTTCGACCACGTCGCCGTCGTCGAAGAACTTGGCGACGCCCGGGATGTTGTTGGCCTGCATGGCCTCCACCATCACGCCATCGGCCACCTCCACCACATACAGGGTGACGTCGCCCAGGTAGAGGCAATCATGCACGCGGCCCTTGAAGTGGACTTCGTCCGCCGCGGCAGCCAGCGTCTTATCCAGCCGCACCTTTTCCGGACGCAGCGCCAGCCAGCCTTGCTGGCCTTCCTTCACGCCCGGTTTCACCTGGCAGACCACATCGCCGCAGCCCTTGAGAGAGACGGTCATGCTGTCGCCGTGCAGCGCCTTGACCACGCCCTCCAGCACATTGCACTGGCCCAGGAAGTCCGCGACGAAACGGTTCTTCGGATTGCTGTACAGCTTCTCCGGCGTGTCCAGCTGCTCCACCTTGCCGTGGCTCATCACCGCGATGCGGTGGCTCAAGGCCAGCGCCTCGCCCTGGTCATGCGTCACGTAGACGAAGGTGATGCCCACTTCCTTCTGCAGATTGATCAGCTCGATCTGCATCTCCTCGCGCAGCTTGGCGTCAAGCGCGGACAGCGGCTCATCCAGCAACAAGAGGCGCGGACGGTCCACCAGGGCGCGGGCGATGGCCACGCGCTGACGCTGGCCGCCGGACATTTCATGCGGATAGCGGTTGCCGAACTGAGTCAGCCGCACATCAGCCAGCAGCTGATCCACCTGGCTGGCGATCTTGGCCTTGTCCCACTTGGCCATCTTCAGCGGAAACGCGATGTTCTCGCGCACCGTCATGTGGGGGAACAGCGCATAGCTCTGGAACACGGTATGCACTGGACGCTTCTCCGGCGCCACCTGCGACATGTCCTGGCCATCCAGCAGGATCTGGCCGGCGTCCGGCTGCTCGAAGCCGGCCAGCATGCGCAGCAAGGTGGTCTTGCCGCAACCGGACGGTCCCAACAGGGTGAAAAACTCGCCCGCCTCGACCGACAGGCTGACGTCATTGACGGCCGTATAGTCGCCGAAGCGCTTGACCACGTTTTTGATTTCAAGGAGAGCCATGAATCTTCCCCGCCACGAAAAAGGGCGCCAGTTTAACAAAAATTCATAGGTCTAGGCCGGCGAATTCCCCAGCAAATTCAAGCCCTCAGCCTATTTTCGAACATCGCGCAAATGGCATGGCTATCCATTGGCATAAGTTGCTCTTTTCAATGAAAAAAGCCGGGAAACCCTCCTTGACGCCGCGCGTTCTCGGCTGGACAAAATTGATGCTTTTTGACAACAAATTTGTCTAAATGCGACATCCATCCACGCGCAAAACGACGATAAGCGCCTTCTTCAGAGCCGGATATCCTGCCATCAACGGGTATGCAAGCAGTTGCTGCCTGACTCGCATATAAACAGGGACACCGCGCAATCCTAGAAATTCACTGCAAGCGGCCATGACGACCTCGCCGCACGCCAGATACGGACATGCAATTCCAATGTCATCAAACAAGCCATAAGCCAAAACAAAAGGACGCCTGGCGGCGTCCTTGTGATCACGGCAAATCGAGAAGATCAGAACTTGGTGCCGATGCCGATGCCGAACACCCACGGATCGACGTGCAGCGTGCCCAGCTTGGCCCCGGCCAGCTTGTCGGCGGTTACGTCCGTCTGGATCCACAGCTTTTTCACGTCGACGTTGAAGAACCAGTCCTTGTTGATCGCGATATCCGCGCCGGCCTGCAGCGCCGGGCCGAAGCTGTTGTTCTTCACGCTCAGCGGAGTACCCAGCGCACTCAGGCCCGAGCTGTAGAAACGGGTGTAGTTCAGACCGGCGCCGACATACGGACGGAAGGTGGCCTCAGGCATGAAATGGTATTGCAGGGTCAGGGTCGGCGGCAGCACCGACACCTTGCCAATGTCGCCGCCGTTGGCGGTGATCTTATGGCGGGAGGTGCCCAGGATCAGCTCGGCGCCGATATTGTTGGTAATCATGTAGGTGAAATCCAGCTCAGGCACGGTGTCGTTCTTGGCATCGACGCTCAGGCCCGGCACCACGCCAGAATTGCTCCAGCTGGCGGACGGATCGACATTGATCACGCGGAAACGGGCCAGGATGTCGCCTTGAGCGGCAAAAGCGCTGGCGGAAATCATGCCGATCATGGCGGCGAGTGCGAGCTTCTTCATGGTTTTTTTTCTCCAAGGGTAAAGAAAATCAAGCCTGACGCTGGCTGCCTTTGCCAGTAAAATGGCCAACTCAGCCGTGCGCGACGTCCGAAGCCAGATTATCCAAGCGCCCATCCGCCAACTTTGCGCCAGATCATGAAACAGTCATGAAATATGCCGACCTCCGGGAATTCATTGCCCAACTCGAACAAAAACAGCTATTAAAGCGCATCAGCGCGCCGGTATCGCCACATCTGGAGATGACCGAGATCGGCGACCGCGTGCTGAAAGCCGGCGGTCCCGCCCTGCTGTTTGAACAACCGCGCCGCGAAGGCCGCGGCTACGACTTCCCGGTGCTGGCCAATCTATTCGGCACCCCGGAGCGCGTGGCCATGGGCATGGGCGCGGAAGATGTGATGCAACTCAGGGAGATAGGCAAGACCCTGGCCTATCTGAAAGAGCCGGAGCCGCCCAAGGGTCTGAAGGATGCCTGGGGCAAGCTGCCGCTCTTGAAGCAGGTACTGTCCATGGCCCCCAAGGAAGTCAAGAAAGCGCCGTGCCAGGACATCGTCTGGGAAGGCGAAGCGGTGGATCTGGAAAAATTGCCCATTCAGCATTGCTGGCCGGGCGATGTGGCGCCGCTGATCACCTGGGGCCTCACCGTCACCCGCGGCCCCAATAAAAAGCGGCAAAACCTGGGCATCTACCGCCAGCAGGTGATAGGCAGGAATCGCGTGATCATGCGCTGGCTGGCCCACCGCGGCGGCGCGCTGGATTACCGCGAGTTCCGCCAGCAAAACCCGGATAAACCTTATCCGGTGGCGGTGGTGTTGGGCTGCGACCCCGCGACGATACTGGGCGCGGTGACGCCGGTGCCGGACACGCTGTCCGAATACCAGTTCGCCGGCCTCTTGCGCGGCAGCCGCACCGAGTTGGTGAAATGCATAGGCTCGGACCTGCAAGTGCCGGCGCGGGCGGAGATCATCCTGGAAGGCCACATCCACCCCAACGACATGGCGATGGAAGGCCCATACGGCGACCATACCGGCTATTACAACGAGCAAGACAGCTTCCCGGTGCTGACCATAGATCGCATCACCATGCGCGAAAACGCGATCTACCACAGCACCTACACCGGCAAGCCGCCGGATGAGCCGGCGATTCTGGGCGTGGCGCTGAACGAGGTGTTCGTGCCCATCCTGCAAAAGCAGTTTCCGGAAATCGTGGATTTCTATCTGCCGCCGGAGGGCTGCAGCTACCGCATGGCGGTGATCAGCATCAAGAAGCAGTACCCGGGCCACGCCAAGCGCGTGATGATGGGCTGCTGGAGCTTTCTGCGCCAATTCATGTACACCAAGTTCATCGTGGTAGTGGACGATGACGTCAATACCCGAGACTGGAAGGAAGTGATCTGGGCGATCACCACCCGCATGGATCCGGTGCGCGACACGACCTTGATCGAGAACACGCCCATTGACTACCTGGACTTCGCCAGCCCGATCTCCGGCCTGGGCGGCAAGATGGGCCTGGACGCCACCAATAAGCTGCCGGGCGAAACCAGCCGCGAATGGGGCACGCCCATCGTGATGGACGACGCGGTCAAGGCCCGCGTCGACGCGCTATGGAGCGATCTGGGACTGTAAGGGTTCTGCGCGCGTCGGAAGCCGGGCAGGCGCCCGGCTTTTTTCTGGTTGCCGCCTCAGGCCCGCACACGCCGGACCGTGGCGCGCCAGGCCACCGCGCCGCGGCCGGCGAGCAGGCTGGCCGCCTCATTTTCCAGCAACAGCAGCCCGCCGCTCGGCAGGGCCTGGCCGTCCCGTGTCCACTCGCCGCGCTGCAAGTAGAGCAGCGCCACATCGGCCGCCGCCAGCCGCACGGTCTCGCCATGGGCCGGCGCCAGCCGCGCCAGCTCGCCTCGTCCCCAGTCGCGCGCCAACATCAGATTGCAATCGCGCAGCGGCCCCGCCAGCAAACGGCATTGCACCCCGATCTCGCCGGCAAAAGACACCACCTGTCCCAGCCCATCCAGAAGAAGATGGCCGCCATCATCCCGCTCTAGCGCCATGCCCCCGCCATCCAACAGGCCCAAATGGCGATCAATGCCGGGAAAATGCGAAAACGGCCCGCCGCTCTCCACCTCGGCCACGGAGAAGCGCATGGCGAACGCCTCGGGCCGCGCCGGATGCGGCAGCCGGAACAGCTCGCAAGTCATGCCGCCGCCATTGGCCCAGGGCATGCGGCGGAAATCGTCTATGGTGTAAATCTGCATCAGGACTGTTCCCATCGTGAACGCGCAGCCGCGCACGGCATGATCTTAACCGGAATGCGCGCCAAAACCTGATATGATCGCCCGATTTGAAGAACGAGGATTTCCCATGGCCTTCCCGCGCAACCCCAACTCCGTCCAACGCCTGAAACGCCTGAACGCCCGCCAGCGCAAGAAAATGCGCGTGGGCGAATTCCGCGAGCTGGGCTTCCACCTGGTGGCCGAACTGCATGAAGGCGTGGACGCCGACGCGCTGCTGGATGGCTGGCTCAGCTGCGTCGACGAAGCCGGCATCAGCTTCGGCGGCCATTTCGACGGCAAGGGCAAGCTGGAAGGCGTGGCCTTCCCGGTCAGCGAGCGCAAGATCGACGACGCGCTGCGCGGCGAACTGACCGCCTGGCTGCAGGCCCGCGCCGAAGTGAAGTCGCTGGAAGCCAGCGAGCTGATCGATCTGTGGCACACCGCCTGAGCGAGCGCACCTCGCGCATGAAGAAAGCCGGCTCACGCCGGCTTTTTTCTTTGCGCAAAGCGCGTTTGCCACTTATCCACAACCATGAGGCTTCTTCAAACTTATCCACATCGTTCAGGACAGCTGGCGGAACACGCGATACCCCACGTAAAGCCAGGTTTCGCGCGCCAGGAAGCGCGACCAACTGGACAAGGTGCGGAAACGGCTGGACTGGGTGGGCGCCGGAAAGGCGCGCAGGCCCAGGTCATTGGCCATCAGCACCGCGCGGCGCATGTGCAGCGGGTCGCTGACCAACAAGTAGGAGCGGATGCCGAACTGCTTGCCGATGTCGCGCGCGTTGGACAGGTTCTGCCACGTCGTGCGCGACTGGTTTTCCACCAGCATGGCCGTCATCGGCACGCCCTGGCGCGCGGCGAACTCGCGGCCGACATCGGCCTCGGCCGGGTAGCCCGGCTCCGGCGTGCCGCCCGTGAATACGATCCAGCGCACCTTGCCGCTCTGGTACAGTTTGACCGCGTGGTTGATGCGTTCGCGGAACACCGGCGACGGCTTGTGGCCCCAGGCGGCCGCGCCTAGCACCAGGGCGGCGTCGGCGCCGCCCTGTTCGCCCGGCTGGCCAAACTCGACGATGCTCCAGGCCACATAGGCGAAGCCGAGCACCACCATCAGCATCACCAGCAGGAAGCCTCTCATCATCAAGCGCAAATAAAGCATTCGGCAACATGGGAAATCTGGGGGAAGCGCAATTGTAACCCCAATTGAATCCGCGGTCAGTCCGCGCGCTATTTCTCTAGCTCCCAAATGGCGGCCTGCAAGCTCTCCATGCGCGCAGCCAACGCCGTTTGCGCATCCTGCAAGGCCTTGTTGTAGATTGCGCGGCCCATTTCCTGCGCCAGGAAGTCCAGCAGAAAACGGGCCTCGAAACCGCCTGCCTCCACGCCCAGCTGCTCCGCCAGATAGGTCTGCAAGCGCGGCGTCAGCGTTTGCAATTGTTCTTCGCTCAATAGATAGGTTTGGGCCATGCCGCGCTCCGGTCAAAACTTGGATTATCGAGCAAGCCGCCAGGCCTGGCGAGCGCCGGACGCGCGCAAAAAAAAGCCGGCGCACAAGGCGCCGGGAATCACGAGTCAAACAAAGGAGAAAAGAGAAAGCGGTTTACAGCGTCACCCAGCGCGGCTGGGTCAGGGTTTCCGGTTGCAGGATGTCGTCCAGCTGCTCTCGGGTCAGCAGGCCATGGGCCAGCACCACGTCGGCCACGCTGCTGCCGTTGGCGTGCGCCTCGGCGGCGACGCGGGTGGCGGCTTCATAGCCGATCACCGGGTTCAGCGCGGTCACCAGGCCGATGGAGTTTTCCACGCTCAGGCGCAAGCGCTCGCGGTTGGCGGTGATGCCCTTGACGCAGTGCTCGGTCAGCGTGTCGCAGGCATTGGCCAGATGGCCGGCGCTGCGGAACAGGCTGTAGGCGATCACCGGCTCGAAGGCGTTCAGCTGCAGCTGGCCGGCCTCCGCCGCCATGGTGATGGTCATGTCGTTGCCGATGACTTCATACGCCACCTGGCTCACCACTTCCGGAATCACCGGATTGACCTTGCCCGGCATGATGGACGAACCCGCCTGGCGCGCCGGCAGATTGATCTCGCCGAAGCCGGCGCGCGGGCCGGACGACAACAGGCGCAAGTCGTTGCAGGTCTTGGACAGCTTGACCGCCACGCGCTTGAGCACGCCGGACAGTTGCACGAAGGCGCCGCAGTCCTGGGTAGCTTCGATCAGATTGGGCGCGGTGATCAGCTGGCTGCCGATCAGCTCGGACAGGTGCTGGCACACCAGCTTGGCGTAATCCGGATGCGCGGTGATGCCGGTGCCGATGGCGGTGGCGCCAAGGTTGATCTCCAGCATCAGCGCGCTGGCTTCCTTCAGGCGTTGCTCGTCTTCGCCCAGCATCACGGCGTAAGTCTGGAATTCCTGGCCCAGCGTCATCGGCACCGCGTCCTGCAGCTGGGTGCGGCCCATCTTCAGGATGTCCTTGAATTCTTCAGCCTTGTCCTCAAAGGACTTGCGCAGCACCTCCATGCGCGACACCAGCTTCAGCACGCCCCAGAAGGCGGCCAGACGCAGCGCGGTGGGATAGACGTCGTTGGTGCTCTGGCACAGGTTGACGTGCTCGTTCGGGTGCAGATATTGGTACTCGCCCTTGGCGTGGCCCAGCAGCTCCAGCGCGCGGTTGGCGATCACCTCGTTGGCGTTCATATTGGTGGAGGTGCCCGCGCCGCCCTGAATCACGTCGACCACGAACTGCTCATGCAGCTTGCCGGCGCGGATTTCCTCGCAGGCGGCAACGATGGCCTGGGCCAGCTTGGGCTCCAGGATGCCGAGGTCGCGGTTGGCCTGGGCGGCGGCTTGCTTGATGCAGGCCAGCGCGCGGATCAGGTCGCCGTAGCCGCCTATGGTCTGGCCGGTGATGGGGAAGTTTTCGATGGCGCGCAGGGTATGGACGCCCCAATAGGCGTCGGCCGGCACATCGCGGTTGCCAAGCAAATCGTGTTCGATGCGGGTGTTCATCTGCGGGTCTCCTCAAGGCGGCCGTCATCGCGGCCTGCAATGCCACGCACTGTATGCCTGCCCCGCCGGCTTGGCCAATTCCGAATGCGGATGGGGTTATGCAGAAAATGCATAACCCTGCCAAAGCCTTGCCTGCACTGGACGCCAGACTCACACCGCCGGGTAGCGCTCCGCCAGATAGGCCCACAAAGCGGCCTGTTCCGGCTTGGCGTGGCGCAGATCGCAATACAGCTGGATCTCCATCTGCACGCTCCATTCGTCGCCGCCTGCCGCCGCCAGCAGGCCCGCCTGGCATTCCGCGGCCACCGAGCTTTCCGGCAGAAAGGCCAGGCCGTGCCCAGCCAGGGCCATCTGCTTCAGTCCTTCCGCCATATCGGTTTCATAGCGCAAGGACAAATGCGCCGGCTGCGGCCCGCTGACCAGCAGCAGATCGCTCATCAGCCGGAAATAGGCGTTGCTGGCATAGCCCAGGAAAGGCAGGGGCGCTTCCGGGCTGCCGGGCAAGGCGTAGCGTGGCGCGCCGTCCGCGGCGATGGAATACGGCCGCAGGCGCTCCGCGCCCAGGCGCAAGCCGCCGTAGCGCGCGTCCTGCAGCTCCACCGGCTGCTTGGGGTGGTGGTAGCACATCAGGAAATCGCTGCCGCCTTCGACGAAAGCCAACACCGCGTCGTGCACATTGCTGGCCTGCAATCGGCAAGACAGCTCGCCGAAACCATGCTCCACCGCCGTCAGCCACTTGGGAAAATACGAGAACGACAGGGTGTGCGGCACGGCGAACTCCAGCGTGCCCCGCGGCAGCGGCTGCAGGCCGCGCAGCATGGTGCGGGTGGTATTGAGCTGGGCCAACAACGGCACCGCCTGTTCCTGCAGCAGCTTGCCGGCGGCGGTGAGCTTGGTCGGGTAGGTGGTGCGGTCTATCAGGTCAGCGCCCAGCCAGCTCTCCAAGGCGCGGATGCGGCGCGAAAACGCCGGCTGCGTCAAATGGCGCAATTCGGCCGAGCGGGTGAAGCTGCCGGTGTCGGCCAATACCAAAAAATCTTCCAGCCAGCGGGTTTCCATCGCCAGATGTCCATGGGGGAGAGATGCCCGATGTTACACCGGCGCGGCACTTTCCGGCGTCGCCGCGCTCTATCACATCCCGCGCATTCCGCGACACAATGCCAACAATTAGACCATTGACATATCAAGGCCAGATATTCAGATTTATCCGATGATCACTCTTCTTTCCCAGCCGCCGCTCCGCCCAAGGCGCGGCCGCGCCCTGGCCATCGGCGCCAGCGTTTTGCTCCATGTCTTGACGCTGCTGTATCTGCGCATAGACCACACCCCGGTTCCGGCGTGGCGCGAAACGCCGCTCGTGCAGGTGAGGATTCTGCCGATTACGCCAAGCGCGCCGGCTTCTGCCCTTGCCCAGCCCGCGCCGGCCATCCCGCCCGCCGCGGCTCGCCCTGTCATCGCCGCCCAATCGTCCGCAAGACCGACCGCTCCGGCCCAATCACCCGCCTTGGCTGCGCGGGCTCACCCGCGCCGAGGCAAAGCCGACGCCAGCGCGGCCAAGGACGAACCTCGCCTGACGATGGAAGGCTTGCGCCAGCAAATGCGCCGCCTGGAGCCGGAAAACCCCAATGCCAAACCTTTGCGCGAAGACCCGGACAAGGCAAAGCTGGCAAGCAGCATAGATAGCGCCCAGCGCGCAGATTGCAAAAACGCCTATGCCAGCCTGGGCCTGTTGGCCGCGCCCATGTTGCTGAAGGACGCCTTCGATAAAGACAACGGCTGCAAGTGGTAGCTTGCAGCCGTTGATTGCGGGAGGGGGAGCGATCAGCCCTGCAGCGTCACCCAGTCCTGGGTGGCCTCGGCAGCCTGGAATTCATGCACCGCTTCCTGCATCAGGGCGAAAGCTTCCGGCGCGTCCAGCCTTTGGCAGGCATCGCGCAGCCGCGCCAGCAGCGAAGCCATTTCGTCCTCTGACAGATGGTACTCCTGGGCGCGCAGGATGCGGGCGTGGTCGGTGGGCAGCACGTTGTCGCCTATCAGCAGCTCCTCGTACAGCTTCTCGCCCGGACGCAGGCCGGTGACCAGGATTTCAATGTCGCCGTCCGGCTGCTCCTCGTCCCGCACTTCCAGGCCGGACAGGTGGATCATGCGCCGCGCCAGGTCGATGATCTTGACCGGCTCGCCCATGTCCAGCACGAACACGTCGCCGCCGTCGCCCATCGCGCCGGCCTGGATCACCAGCTGCGCCGCTTCCGGTATGGTCATGAAGTAACGCGTGATGTCGGCGTGGGTCAGCGTGATCGGACCGCCGGCCTGGATCTGGCGACGGAACAGCGGCACGACCGATCCCGAGCTGCCCAGCACATTGCCGAAGCGCACCATGACGAAGCGGGTGCGGCTGCCGCGCGCGTGGCGCGTCTGCAGCGTCAGCTCCGCCAGGCGCTTGGTGGCGCCCATCACATTGGTGGGGCGCACCGCCTTGTCGGTGGAGATCAAGACAAAGGTATCGACGCCGCAATCCTCCGCCGCGCGGGCGGTGGTGTCTGTGCCGAAGGCGTTGTTGACGATGCCGGCCACCGGGTTGTGCTCCACCATCGGCACGTGCTTGTAGGCGGCGGCGTGGTAGACCGTCTCCACCCGGAAGGCGCGCATCACCTGGCTCAGCCTGTCGTAGTCGGTGACCGAGCCCAGTATCGGCGTGCGCGGAATCCGCGGCGCGATCTGCGCCAGCTCCTGGTCTATGCTGTACAGCGCGAACTCGGACAGCTCGAACAGCACGATGCGCGACGGCCGGTTCTTGACGATCTGCCGCGCCAGCTCGGAGCCGATGGAGCCGCCGGCGCCGGTGACCATCACCACCTTGCCCTTGATGTTGCGCGCCAGCAGCTCGGCCTTGGGCGGCACCGGATCGCGGCCCAGCAGGTCCTCGATCTCCACTTCCTTCAGCTCCTCCACCCGCGCCTCGCCGGAGACCAGATCCGCAATGCCGGGCAGGCGCTTGATCGGCACCCGCAGCTTTTCCAGCGATTCCAGTATCTCGCGCTGACGGCCGCGCCCCACCGAGGGCATGGCCAGCAGGATGCACTTGGCCCCGGTGTCCTTGATCAATTGCGGCAGCTCGTCCGGCGCGTGCACCGCCACGCCGCGGTAGGTGCGGCGGCGCAGCTCAGGGTTGTCGTCGACGAAGGCCATGGGCCGGTATTCGCGGCCGGCCTGCAGAGCCAGCAGCAGCTGCACACCGGCGCGGCCGGCGCCGTAGATGATGACCGGATCGCGCGGCGCGTCGGTGGCGTCTATGCGCCGCACCAGGCCGCGCAGCAGGAAGCGGCTGCCGCCGATATAAGCCATGGCGAACACCCAGAAGATCACCACCGAGGCGCGTGGCATGGCCCAGATCGAGAACATCTGGATCACGCCCTGCAACACCAGCACGGACAAGGTGACGCCGCTGAACACCGTATAGATGATCTTGTCGTCCAGATACTTCAGCACCGCGCGGTACAGGCCCAGCTTGATGAAGATGGGAATGGCCCACAAGGGCGGCACGATGAAGATCCACAAGTGCGGGTTGAGCTTGTGATCCCAATAGCCGCCCAGGCGCAGGAACACCGCGCTCCACAGCGCCAGCGGCAGCAGCAGGGCGTCCATCAGCGCCAGCATCGCCATCTTGTTGTGGCGGGAGAAGGCTAGCAGTTTTTCAAACATGGTCATTCTTTCGTATCCGGCCGCCATTGATATAGCGCGTCCGGACAGCGTTCCTCGTTATCGTGGCCGTCGCCCAGGCTCAGCAGTTTGAATCCATGCGCCTCGTAGAAGCGCCGCGCGCCGGCATTGGCCTGGAACACATGCAGGCGGCAGGACGGCGTGCGCCCCGCCAACACCTGCTCCAGCAAAGCCTGGCCGATGCCCGCGCCCTGATGCCGCGCGGCGACATACAACTGATCCAGCCAAAACTGGCCATCCTGCTGGGAGCAAGCGGCGAAGCCGGCGATCTCGCCATTGCGCTCAGCCAGCCAGACGCCGCCCGATGGCAGCAAAACGCCGGCGAACCAGGCGCGCACCGCCGCCTCAGCATGCGCCAGCGGCGCGTAGTCCATGGCGCGGCGGCAGGCCAGGTAGATGCTGGCCAAGGCGTCGGCATCGGCTTGCGCGGCGGATCGGATCGCGATGGTCATCGGCTGACGATCTTCATCAAGGTGGCGACGATGATGCGGATGTCTTCCCACAGGCTATGGGTTTCGGCGTAGCGCACGTAATAAGCCAGCTTCTCCGGCAGCACTTCTTCGATATAGGCGCGCTCCGGATCGGCGGCGCGGCCCAGTATCTCGTTCTCGTCTATCATCTGGATCGACGCCCAGTCGGTGATGCCCGGGCGCACCGACAGCACGATGTCCTTCACGTCCGCCGGATAGTGCGCCACGTATTTGGGCACCTCCGGCCGCGGACCGACCAGGCTCATATCGCCGAACAGCACGTCCAGCAGCTGCGGCAGCTCGTCCAGCTTGGTCTTGCGCAGCAGGCGGCCGGCGCCGGTGATTCTCGAATCGGCGCCGACGGTCAACTGGCCCTGGCGCTCGGTGTCCACCTGCATGGTGCGGAATTTATGGATGCGGAACAGCGCGCCGCCCCGCCCCACCCGCACCTGGCGGAAAAACACCGGCCCCGGCGAATCCAGCTTCACCCACAAGGCGACAGCCAGCAGCGGCAGTGCCAGCACAGCCAGGCCCGCGCCGGAAGCGGCGATGTCGAACAGGCGCTTGATCAGCCGCGAGCCGTGGCGGCGCGGCCGGCAGCAGGGCGGCAGCAGTTCGCCGCCCTCTTTTTCCAACCGCTGGCTCATGCGCCCAGTATCTCGCGCACGGCGGCGATGACGCGGGTCTGGTCATCGTCCGTCATCCGGGTGTACAGCGGCAGCGTCACCTCGGCTTCGAACGCCGCGTCGGCCACCGGGAACTGCTCGCGCGTCAGCTGGTAGCCATCGCGCCATACCGGCTGGCGGTGCAGCGGGATGAAGTGCACCGAGCAGCCTATGCCCTTTTCCGCCATCTTGGCGATGAAGTCGTCGCGGCTGATGCCGGCTTCCGGCTGGATCCGCACCGGGTACAGGTGCCAGGCGTGGTTGCTGCCCTCGTCCTTGGCGCGCGCCGGCAGGATCAGCGGCAGATCGGCCAGTTCGCGGTCGAAGCGCTGGGCCATGGCTTCGCGCTTGTCGTAGAAGCCGCGGATTTTCTTCAGCTGATGGATGCCCATCGCCGCCGCGGTATCCGGCATATTGTACTTGTAGCCCGGGGCCACCACCTCGTAGAACCAGGCCGGGGTCTTGGACACATAGCGGTCGAAGGCGTCGCGGCTGATGCCGTGCAAGCGCATCACCTTGCAGCGGGCGATGATGTCCTTGTGCTTGGACACCACCATGCCGCCTTCGCCGGTGGTCATGGTCTTATTGGCGTAGAAGCTGAACACGGTCACGTCCGAATCCAGCGTGCCCACCAGCTTGCCCTTGTAGTAAGTGGGCATGGCGTGGGCGGCGTCCTCCACCACTTTCAGCCCGTGTTCGCGGGCGATGGCGATGATCTCGTCCATCTCGCAGGCCAGGCCAGCGAAGTGCACCGGAATGATGGCCTTAGTCTTAGACGTGATGGCGGCGCGAATCGCATCCGGACGGATGTTGAAGGTCGCGGCGTCCACGTCCACGCACACCGGATGCGCGCCCAGGTAGCGCACCACTTCGGCGGTGGCGGTGAAGGTATAGGACGGCACGATCACTTCGTCGCCGTCCTTGATGCCGATGGCTTCCAGCGCCAGGTGCAGGCCGGCGGTGGCGGAGTTGACCGCGATCGCCTCGACGCCGTCGCCCAGGAAGGCCGCGAAGTCAGCCTCGAACTGCTTGGTCTTGGGGCCGGTGGTCACCCAGCCGGAACGCAGCGCGTCGACCACTTCGTTGATCTCTTCCTCGCCGATGTCCGGCAAGGCAAACGGCAAGAATTTCTGTTCGCTCATTTCCCAGTCTTTCGTCTTAGCGCGGCCGCAATCGGCCGCCATCCCTGTCCATCGCCGCGCGCCACGCGCGCGGCCTGCCAAATCTTGCGTAGGGCGGAAGCCCCAAAGGGGCGTTCCGCCATCACGCTATTCATCTCAGCAAAGGCGAAACACCCGCACAGCGGGCTTCCGCCCTATCCACTCACCACACTACGTCGATTACGGAAAAAATAGGCAGCATGAGCAAGCATGATTAATAAACTCACCCCCGAAAAAATCAATCCTTTTTGGAGCAGCGACCTACTTTCTCGTCGGTAATGCTGGATAGCATCTTGGTAATCGAAAACTAATTTGCCATCCACGCGAAGGCTGTAAATCATTCCGCCTGAACGACGGGATGGCCAGAATCCGACTTGCACTGCGGAACCAAATGCCTCTTCGGACCGCACTTTCCCTGCGTCATTGCAACGCTTAGCTATTGCACAGGCGGAGCATTCTCCCCAACCATCCAAAGAACAATACAAGTTGTAAACTAAATCGACTTGTAGACCAGGATGTTTATTTCTTGGGAAAGACACTTCCGTTATTTTACCTGAGTGATAACTCAACCTCGCCTCTTCCGGCTCCTTATACTGGGACCCTATCCACGAGAAAAACGCTCCCGCAAAGAAAAAATACAAAAGCCCGCTGATGTAAAACGACCAACCCAATGTTTTCCAAATTGAATGAACATTAGCCATCGCCCACTTTCGATCCACGTTTCGATTGAGCTTAGTAGGGCGGAAGCCCCGAAGGGGCGTTCCGCCATCACTCGATTCATCTCAACAAAGGCGGAACGCCCGCATAGCGGGCTTCCGCCCTACGCGCTTAACGACGCCGACTCGCCCCCCTCCCGTTGGCGCGAGCCGTCATGTTTCATGCCGCCAAGGTTTTAAGCCGCCGTTTTGTTTGAGTCCCGCGACGTTAGCGCGGGACGAGTTCGGCGGCGCCTTGGCGGCATGAAACAGGACGGGGTTTCGAGCAGCCTCGGGTCGCCTTTTCTTTGGGTACTTTCTTTTGGCGAAGCAAAAGAAAGTACCTCGTCCGCCGGGCGAAACCGGCGCTTCAAACATCGCCGCGCAGCGGCAACAAACGCCATCCCTCACCAAGCCCTTGAGCGAGTGCCCGGCATCGGCGGAACGCCCGCTATGCGGGCTTCCGCCCTACGCCAAAATCACAGCTTCACCGCCGCCAGGAAGCGCCGCGCCAGCACCGCGTAATCGTGGTTGGCCAGCACATAGGCCTTGCCGGCCGCGCCCATCGCTTCGCGCTCGGCCAAGGGCAGCACCGCCATGCGCTTGACCGCGTCGGCGATGGCCGCCGGGTCTTCCACGCCTACGCTCAGCCCGGCGCCGGCGTCCTTCACCATGTCGTTGCCGGCTTCCACCGAGTGGATCACCGGCTTGCCCGCCATCATGTAGTCGAACAGCTTGTTCGGGTTGATGCCGAAACGGTAGATCGGCAGCTTGCGCCAGCCTATGTACAGCGCGTCGCACTCGGCCAGGAAGGCCGGCACACTGCGCTTGGCGATGGACGGCAGGAACATCACATTGTTCAGTTTCAGCTCGGCGGCGCGCGCCACCAGGGCGGCCTTGTCCGGGCCGTCGCCCACCAGCACGAAGGTCACCGGCACGTCCTGCATCAAGGCCGCGGCCTCCAGCAGATAATCCAGCGCATTGGCCAGGCCGTGGCCGCCGGCGTAGCCGACGACGAAGCGGCCATGAGACTTCAGCTCCGCCAACCGCATCCGGTGCTCGGCGGACAGCGGCAGCGCCTCGCCCTGCCATTCGCCCACGTCCACGCCATTGGGAATCACCGCGTATTTTTCCGGCGCCATGCCATGCGCCATCATGTAGTCCCTGGCGCAGGGCAGCATCGACACCACGGTGTCCGCGCGCTTGTAGCCGAAATCCTCCGCCCATTGCAGCAGGCGGATGAAAGGATGCTTGGGCGACATGCCGCCCACTTCCACCGGCGTCAGCGGCCACAGGTCGTGCACCTCGTACACCAGCCGCGCGCCGGTCTTGTTGGCGATCCACGCCGCCGGCACGGTGTCCAGCGGATAGGTGGACGAGGCGATCACCACGTCCGGCTTCCATTGTTTGAGATAGCGCTTGGACAAGCCCATCACCTTGGCGAGGAAGCTGAAGATGTTCAGTACCCGGCCGACACCGTTGCCGCTATACGGCCGCGTCTTGCACCAGGTGTAGCGGATGCCGTCGATGTCCTCGTCGCGGTACTTGCCGTCCACCTGCGGATGGCTCTGCCGCAGGTGGGACACGTCGGCCGCCAGCATGTTCACTTCGTGGCCGGCCTTCACCCATTCGCGCGCCAGGTAATAGGGGCGGAATTCCATGCCGTGGCGCGGGCTGCCGGCGTAGTGGTTGATATACAGTATCTTCATCTTGTAATTAGCCACGGAAACACACGGAGCAACACGGACAAAACCCAAGTACGGCTCGACCTGCCGCCTCCCAGACTTCAACAGCGATGCGTCCCTGTCTGTCCATCTGCTTCCGTAGCTAAATCATCCTTTAGTTTTTACAAGGACGCATACAGCGCCACCAGCTTGTCGGCCTCGGCCGCCCAACTGTATTTGTTCAGCACCGCCCGCTTGCCGGATTCGCCCAGCGCGCGCATGCGCGCTTCGTCGCCCAGCAGTGCGTTGATGGCGGCGGCGATGGCCGCGGCGTCTTGCGGATCCACCAGCACGCCGCAGCCGGCGTCGTCGACGATCTCGCGCCATATGGGGAAGTCGCTGGCGATCACCGGCATGCCGGCGGCCATGTATTCGAATAATTTGATCGGCAGCGCGTCGACGTAATTAGGCGTGGGGAACAAGGTCACCAGGCCGATCTTGCTCTTGGCCAGCACCTCGGCCACGCCCTTGCGGTCCAGCACGCCCAGGTCGTTGACCCGCGCCCAGCCGGGCTGGGCCTGCACCTTGGCGCGCAAATCGCTCTCGCTCCACGGCCCGGCCAGGTTGAGCCGGGTGGACGTGTCCGGCAGCGCGGCGACGATGGGTTCGATGCCGCGGATGCGGCTGATGCCGCCGATATAGCACACCTCGTTGCGGCGGCTTTCCCACGGCGTGTCGCGTACCAGCTCTTCCAGGATCGGGAAGTTGCACACGTCCAGCGCCTTGGCGCCCAGCTTCTCGAAGCGTTTGCGGATGTGCGGCGTGGAGGTGACGATGGCGTCGAAGCGGCGCGCGGCCCAGTCTTCCAGCGTCTCGAAGCCGCTGGACACCAGCGGGCGCACCGCGCCGGGTATCCAGTGCTTGGCCAGAATCTGGCGCGGCACGTCTTCGTGCACGTCGTACACCACCTTGATGCCGGCCTGCTTCAGGCGCACGCCGGCGGGAATCAGCTCCGGATCGTGGAAATGCACCGCGTCCGGCCGCAGCTTCAAGGCGGCCTGGTAAACGCGCCTGACGGTGCCCGTCATGCGCGAGAAACGGCCGCCGCTCTTGGGGCCGACATCGTGGATGCGCACCCCGTTGCGGATTTCCTCGCCCTGGCCGTCGGCGACGATCAGCGTCACCTCGTGGCCGGCCGCCGCCAGCGAGCTGCACTCCTTGACGAAGATGCGGATGTCGTGGCGCGGGTGGGCGGAGGTCAGATGGGCGATTTTCATTTTTTAAACCTTTTGCGCGGCCAGCTCGCGGAGCAAATCGGCGAAGCCGGCCATATTGGCCTGATGCAGCGCCTTGGCCGCCACCAGGCCGCGATTCGTTTCGGCGATGCGCGACAGCGCGGCGTCGTCTTCGGCCCGCTCCATGGCGCGGAGCAGTTGCGGCGCCAGCCGGCTCACGTCCTCGGCGATCATGCCGTTCAGGCCGTCTATCACCCATTCGCCGTTGGCCGGCAGATTGGACAACAGCGGCAGGCAGCCATGGCCCATCGCTTCCAGCAAGCTGATGCTGGTGGCGTCGGAGCGCGGCACGCTGACGAAGACGCGGGAGTCGGAGTACAGCTTGCCCAGCGCGGCACTGTCGACGAAGCCGGCGAACTCGACTCGCTTGAGGCCCAGGGAGGCCGCCAGCCGCTTCAAATTGTCGGTCTCGCCGCCGCTGGCGGCGACCACCAGATTCCAGCCATCAAACTGGCCGCTGCTTTCCACCTCGGCCCAGCCCTTGAGGATGGCGTCGATGCGGTACAGCGGCTTGTGCAAACGGCAAGACAAGACCTGTTTCTTCTTGGCGGCGATAACAGGCTGCGGCGGCAGCGCGTCGATGCCGTAATTGAGCAGGGCGATGCGGCAGTCCCCCGCCAGCTCGCGTATCTTCGCCGCCATATACAGCGAATCCGAGGTAATGGCCGCCGCAGCCTGCAGATTGCCGCGCACCATGGCGCGCATCACGGGGTTCTGATCGGGCAGCAGCAGCACGTCCGAGCCCCAGGCCGTCAGCAGCATGGGGAGATTCGAGCCAGCCAGCGCGCGGCGCGCGTGCCAGGCCACGCTATTGGCCTGGTGCACATGAACCACGTCGGGCTTCACCTCGGCGATCCAGGACTTGAGCTTGCCGGCGCTGGACAGCGCCTTCAGGCTGAAATCGACGCGCAGCTCGGCCTTCAGATTGGCCGGCCGCCGGTCGGCGGGCACCTCGCCGTTGCAGGCCAGGTACAGCTCGTCCACGTGCGGCGCGATGCCGGCCAGGAAGCGCCAGGTATGAATCGAGGCCGAACCCACCACCAGCAGGCGGGCGATGCGATCAGTCATCGGCCCAGGCCTCGTACAGGTGATGCAGCTCCGGGTTCTGCGCCAGCCATTCGGCGTCGGCGTCGCGGGTGTCGCCGACGACGCGCGCCGGGTTGCCGGCCAGAATGGCGAAGTCGGGGTACTCGCCGGCCTGCACGAAGCTATAAGCCGACACGATGCTGCCCTTGCCCAAAACCACGCCCGGCATCAGCACCGAATGCGGGCCGACGAAGCTGTATTTGCCTAGCCGGCTCGGCTTTTTCAGATAGCCGACGTGCTTGCTTTGCGACAGGTACTCGCGGCCATACAGGCGTATCGCCACGTGGCTGGAGTGCGTCAACACCGACACATAATTGGTGATCTGGCAGCCCTCGCCGATGTGGAGGCCGCCGGAGGCGTCGATCAGATTGAAGTGGCCGATGTAGACATTGTCCTCGACCATCAACTTGTCGATATGCTCCAAGCGCGTCATGTTGGAAACGCGGGTACGCTTGAGGTAAACGCCATCGCCGCGCCGGAAGCCGTAAACCATGCGCGGCCGAATCCATGCGGACAATCGAAAGCGGATACGGCTGAAAAGTCCGTGCAAGTTCATCGCGCCGCCTTATAAAGCCAGGAGAAATAAACCAGGAAGTAACCGGCCATCACCACAGAGACCAGCTGGAAAGTGGCCACCGCATCCCGCCAGAGATGGAATCCCAGCCACAATGACCCCAGGAACAGCACGGACTGCACCAGGGACAAGAAAAAGGCGAAACGCTGCCGGTTGATCACCGGGGGCACCATGCCCAGCGGCGAGGCGACGAAGTGGAACAGGATGAACAGCGACATCGCCTCGGCGTAGCGGCCCGCTTCCGACCACTTGGGACCCAACACCAGAGTGAAAACCTCCTGGCCGAATAGCTGAATCACCAGGAAAGGAAATAACCCCATGCCGAACAACATCAACATCATCTTGCGCAGGATAGGCCGCAAGGGCTGGCCCTGATTGCGCGCCTCGGCCAACTCCCGATAGGCCACTTGCCCCACCGCCTGGCCGATCAGCGCCGCCGGCATCTTCAACACGCGCATCATCATGCCGTACAGGCCCACCGCATGGATGCCAGCCAGCATGGTCAACACCGTGATGGTGATCGTGTCCTGCATGGCCATGCTCAAGGCATGCGGCGCGTTGACCTTGGGAAATTCGACATAGGCCTTGGCCTCCGCCGCCATGCCGGACCGGCTGATCTCATGCCGCCAGCCGAAGCGGGCCTTGATGTCGGTCCACAGCTGGGCCAGCAGTGAAGACACTTGCCCGGCCAGCTGCCCCAGGATCAAGCCTGCCGCGCCGGCGCCCAGCACGCCGCCCAATACCTGGGTGCCGGCCATGCCGATGGATTGGGCCATGCGTCCATTGGCATTGGCGCGGTAACGGCGGTGCCGGTTGTTCCAATTGGTCCAGGCCTGCATCATGCCGTTCAGCCAGACCGAAAGCGGCAGCAACAACAGCCATGGCTGCAAGGAGGGCGCGCCCAGGTGGGTCGCCAGATGCTCGTGCCCGCCCAGTATGGCCAGCATGAACAGCGCGCCGGCCAGCAAGCTGGCGCACAGCAGCGACAAGCCCATCAGATTGACGGCGCGCTTTTCCTCGGCCGGCAATACGATGGCCATTTCATAACGCGCGGTGGCGAGGACGGCCAAGGCGGACAGCCAGCTCACATAGACTGTGCTGATGCCCTGATCGTGCGGCGTATATAAGCGTCCGATCAACGGCACCGCCAGCAAGGGAATCAGCTGCGCCACCGCAGCGCCCGTGGCCAGGGTGACGATGTGGCCGGCAAAGCCATGGCGCGGAATGCGCGGCAAGAACACCATTTGCTCAGCCCAACGCCTGCTTCACCGCATCCACAATGGCATCCTGCGCCGCTTCCGTCAGGAAGGGGTGCATCGGCAGGCTCATCACCCTGCGGCCAGCGGCCTCGGCGTGCGGGAAGCTGCCCTCGCCCTGGCCCAGGTGGGCGAAGGCCGGCTGCAGGTGCAGCGGAATCGGGTAATGCACGGCGGTGGGCACGCCCAGCGCTTTCAGCTTGGCCTGCACCGCGTCGCGCTCGTCCACCTCGATGGTGTATTGCGCGTAGACGTGGGTGTTGCCGGCGCCGATCACCGGCACGCGGGCCACGTCCTTCAACAACGCGCTGTAACGCGCGCCGATGCGCTCGCGCGCGGCCACTTCGTCGGCGAAGCTGGGCAGCTTGGCCAGCAGCACCGCGGCCTGGATGGTGTCCAGGCGGCCGTTCAGGCCGATCACCGGGTGGTGGTAGCGGCGGTCCTGGCCATGCACGCGGATCTCGCGGATTTTCTTGGCCAGCGCGTCGTCGCTGGTGAATACCGCCCCGCCGTCGCCGTAGCAGCCCAAGGGCTTGCTCGGGAAGAAGCTGGTGCAGCCTATGGTGGACAGATTGCCGGACTTGTTGCCGTGCTGGCTGGCGCCGAAGCTTTGCGCGCCGTCTTCGATCACCGGGATGCCGTGCTTGGCGGCGATGGCGTTGATGGCGTCGAAGTCCGCCGCCTGGCCATACAGGCTGACCGGCATGATGGCGCGGGTCTTGGCCGTGATCGCCGCTTCCAGCCGCGCCGGGTCCAGGTTGTAGCTGACGGGGTCGATGTCGACGAACACCGGCTTGGCGCCGAGCAAGGCGATCATCTCGCCGGTGGCGATGAAAGTGAACGGCGTGGTGATGACTTCGTCGCCGGGGCCGATGCCCAGCGCCATCATCGCGATCAGCAGCGCCTTGGTGCCGTCGCAGACGCCGATGGCGTGCTTGGCGCCGGTGTAGGCGGCCAGTTGCTCCTCCAGCTCCTTCACCTCCGGCCCCATGATGTACTGGCCATGATCCAGCACCGCGTGGATGCGGGCGTCGATGTCGGCTTTCAGATGCTGGTATTGCGCTTTCAGATCGATGAACTGGATAGACATGTTTAGGCTTTCATTTGCCGCGAAACCACGAAAAACACGCAATTACGCGTGGAATTTCCAAATTGCGAACCTGCGCGTCCGGTCTGCTATTTTTCGTGTCGTTTCGTGGGGTTCGCGGCTAAAAAATCAAACCGGCGTGCAGTGATTGCCGCCGACTTCGTAATGGATGCCGCAGGCCGGACAGCTCTGCGTGCCGATCTCGTTTGAGATGCGCTCGCCGCAGCGGCACATCCAGCCTATGCGCTTGGCCGGCGTCCCCACCATCAACGCGTAGGCCGGCACGTCGCGCGTCACCACCGCGCCGGCGCCGATGAAGGCGAACTCGCCCACGGTATGGCCGCAGACGATGGTGGCGTTGGCGCCGATGGAGGCGCCCTTCTTCACCACGGTGCGGCGGTATTCGTTCTTGCGGTTGACGTGGCTGCGCGGATTGTTGACGTTGGTGAACACCATGGACGGGCCGCAGAACACGTCGTCCTCCAGCGTCACCGCGTCGTAGATCGACACATTGTTCTGCACCTTGACGTTGTCGCCGATCAGCACGTCGTTGCCGACGAACACGTTCTGGCCGAAGGAGCAGCCTTTGCCTATCCTGGCGCCGCCGCAGATGTGCACCCAATGCCAGACGCGGGTCCCTTCGCCGATTTGCGCGCCGTCGTCGACGATGGCGGAGGGGTGGATGTGAACCTGGCTCATTTCTGCCGCTCCCATTTTTCCAAAAGCTTATCCAGACGATTCAACTGTTGCTCGTAACGAGCCATGGCTTTTTCCTGGCGGCTCATCAAGTCTTCATAGCGAGCGCGTTGGCGCTCGGCATCCCGCTGCTGGGCTGATACCGCTGGCACTTGCTTCTGGGCTTCTACATGGCTTCCGAAAGAGGAAAATATCAACATCAAAACACCACCGACCAGCCAGAATCCCAAACCCCACAATACGCCGTCTACTATCTTTCTGAACATGCTGTCCGCCTTAATAATCCAGCGGCAGGCTGACGCGGCGGCCGTCGCGCGCGGACAAATACATCGCGATCAGCAGCTCCAGCGACTTCAGGCCTTCGCGGCCGTCTGTTTCCGGCGTGGCTTCGCCGCGCATGGTCTTGATCACATTGTCGTAGTACAGCGGATGGCCGAAGCCGTAGACGCTGGTGGTCGCGTAGCTGGCTTGCTTGATGTCCTCGTCCATCGCGTGCGGCTCGGAAAACTCCCAGTGCTGGATTTCGTTGACGGCCACGCCGCCGACGCGCACCGAACCCTTTTCGCCCAGAATGGTGATGCTGCCTTCCAGATTCTTCGGGTAGGTCAGCATGGTGACATTCATGCTGCCCAGCGCGCCGGAGCGCCATTTGACGCTGACGGTGCCGGTGTCTTCCACCTCGATATTGCGCGCCAAGGTGGCGGTATAGGCTTGCACGCTCTCCACCGGTCCGATCAGCCAATCCAGCAGGTCGACATAGTGGCTGGCCTGGTTCATGAAGGCGCCGCCGTCGAATTCCCAAGTGCCGCGCCAGCCGGCCGCGTCGTAATACTCCTGCGGACGGGTCCAGAACACATTGACGTTGACCATGTAGATGCGGCCGAAGCGCTTTTCCGTCATCGCGCGCTTGAGCAGCTGCAGCGTGTCGTTGCGGCGGTTCTGCTTGACCACGAACAGGTATTTCTTGGCCCTGTCCGCCGCCTTGACCATTGCCAGGCCATCTTCCCAGCGGGTGGCCATCGGCTTTTCCGTCATCACGTGGAAGCCCGCCTCGGAGCACTCTATGCTCTGGGTCGGATGCAGGCCGGACGGCGTGGTCAAAATGATGATGTCGGCCGCGGTCTGCGCCAGCATGTCGGTCAGATTGCTGTGGCCGCGGGCGCCGGTGCGCGCCACCGCCGCCGCCAGCGCCGCCGGATCGATGTCGCAGACGTCGACCAGCTCGGCGCGGTCGGCGTGCTTTTCCAGCGCGCCGAAGTGGTTGTTGGCGATGCGGCCGCAACCCACCAGGGCGAAGCGGATCTTGCGGTCGGTAATCGGAGGAAGGTGCAGGGTTTGCATATTGCGCGATGCCTTTTATGCGCCACGAAACCCACTAAAAAACACGAAAAACCGCCCCGTTTCCGGGTTTGGCTTCCGTGGATTTCGTGGGTTTCGTGGCAAAAAAAATCAAGCCTTGACGATATTGTCGGCCGGCTGCAGATACTTGCCGCGGCTGTCGACGATCAGTTGGGCCTTGGCTTGGATCAGCTCGTAGTCGAACTTGTCGTGGTCGGTGGCCAGCAGCACGCAGTCGTAGCTGGCGATGGACTCGGCGGTCAGTACCACGCTGGACAGCTCGAAATGATGCTCGCGCATCTTCGGGAACACCGGCACGTGCGGATCGCTGTAGGACACTTCCGCGCCCAGGTCGCGCAGCTTCTCCATCAGGAACACCGACGGGCTTTCGCGCATGTCGTCCACGTTCTTCTTATAGGCGATGCCCAGCACCAGCACGCGGCTGCCGTTGATGGCCTTCTTGCGCAGGTTCAGCGCGGAGGCTACTTTCGAGACTACATAATCGGGCATGGCGCTGTTCACTTCGCCGGCCAGCTCGATGAAGCGGGTGTTGACGCCGTATTCGCGGGCTTTCCAGGTCAGGTAGAACGGGTCGATCGGGATGCAGTGGCCGCCCAGGCCCGGGCCCGGATAGTAAGGCACGAAGCCGAAGGGCTTGGTGGCCGCGGCGCGGATCACTTCGTGGATGTCGATGCCCATCTTGTCGGCGACGATCTTCATCTCGTTGACCAGGCCGATATTGACCGCGCGGTGGATGTTTTCCAGCAGCTTGGTCATTTCCGCGGCGCGGGTGGACGACACCGGCACCACTTTATCGATCACCGCGCTATAGAGCGCCACGCCGATTTCCTGGCAGGCCTCGCTGTAGCCGCCGCACACCTTGGGAATGGTGCGGGTGGTGAAGTTGGGGTTGCCCGGATCTTCGCGCTCCGGCGAGAACACCAGGAAGGCGTTCTCGCCCACCTTGAAGCCGCGCGACTCCATGCGCGGCAGCAGCTCTTCGTCGGTGGTGCCCGGGTAGGTGGTGGATTCCAGCGATACCAGATGGCCTTCGCGCAGATACGGCACCAGGCTGTCCATGGTGTCCAGCACGAAGCTGAGGTCCGGCTCGCGGTATTTGTTCAGCGGCGTCGGCACGCACAGGATCAGCGTGTCGGCTTCCGGCGCGCGGGAGAAATCAGTGGTGGCTTCGAAACCGCGCTCGCGGGCGGTGGCGATGCTCTCGGCGGAGATGTGCTCGATATAGCTCTTGCCGGCCATCAGGGCATCGACCTTGCTCTGGTCGATGTCGAAGCCCAGCACTTTGTAGCCGACTTCGGCGAAACGCAGCATCAGCGGCAGGCCGACATAGCCCAGACCCACGATGCCGATCACAGCGGATTTGTCCGCGATACGATTGAGCAGTTGCTGCTTGATCACGATGAATGTCCCAACAGGATGTAAAAGCTTGAGCGGCAGACGCCCGTCTGCCGCCCTGTCATTCGGTAAGCGTATTGTCTCGCCGCGACTGACCCTGGCCAGGCCCGAAACCGGCGCGCAAGGCGCGTGCAACTTGGCATTATACGCCGCGCGCCAGCGCTTTTTGGGTAAGCAAACGTAACCGCCGCGCGGTTTTCGCGGTGGATTTGTCCTGGCTCAGACCAGCAGGTGGCCGGCGGTCTGCTGATTGGTCTGCTTGAGCCGGTTCACGAATTCGCCGAACTCCAGCCCAAAGCGCCCCTCCAGCTCGTCGGCGCGTTTCTTCAACGCCTCCCATTGCGTCAGCGTCGGGCTTTGGCGGAAGGCCATCACCGCGACGTTGCCGTGGGTGGCGGCAGGCAGTTCGATCACCCGACCCTCGAAAACGTTCAATAAGCGTTCGACGAAACTGTGGTAGCGCTTGTCGCCGCTCCACCAGTTGGTGACGAACACGCCCTTGGGACTCAAGGCCCGCTTGCAGTCCTCGAAAAAATCTTCCGTGGTCAGCGCGTCGACGATCTGCAGGCCGTCGAAGCCATCCACCAGAATGGCGTCGGTGGAGCCGCGGAAAATCTTCACGTAGTCGGCGCCGTCGGCCTCGACGATCTCGAAGAAATCGCCCTCCTCCGGCAGCTGGAAGAAGGCGCGCGCCACCGCGATCACCTGCGGATTGATGTCCACCGCCACACTGACGGCGTCCGGCAGATACTCGTCGATGAAGCGGGCGAAGGAACCGCCGCCCAGGCCGATCTGCAGGATGTGCTTGGGGTCGTCGTTCCACAGCAAAAAGCCCATCATGGCGCGGCTGTAGCTGAGCACCAGGTCCGGCGGATCATCCAGATCCATTGAGCTTTGTATGGTTTCCGAGCCCAAATGCAGCGAGCGGATATTGCCCTCTTCCGAGATCTCCACCTCCGGCATGTCCTCCAGCGCCGGCCGCACGCGGCGGCGGAACGGATGCAAGGCCCTACGCGCCACAGTCTGTCTCCTTGGGGCGGGAGTCCAGGATGCTGATGGTGCGCTTCTTCGGCGCCGCATCCACATCCTCCGCATCGGGCGGCGGGTCGCGGAACTCTTCCTTGTCGAAAGCCGTATCGCCGTCGGCGAACGGCGCGTCGCCGGTCTTCAGCGACGCGAAGTCATACAAGCCGGTATCGGCCAGATGCGAGGGGACCACATTCTGCAGCGCGCGGAACATGCTCTCGACGCGGCCGGGGAAGCGCTTGTCCCAGTCGTTGACCATTTCCTTCACCACCTGCCGCTGCAGATTGGGCTGCGAGCCGCACAGATTGCACGGAATGATGGGGAAGGCTTTCAGATCGGCGTAACGGATGATGTCCTTCTCGCGGCAATAGGCCAGCGGGCGGATCACCATGTGGCGGCCGTCGTCGGACACCAGCTTGGGCGGCATCGCCTTCATCTTGCCGCCGTAGAACATGTTCAGGAACAGCGTGTGCAGGATGTCGTCGCGGTGGTGGCCCAGCGCGATCTTGGTGGCGCCCAGTTCGTCCGCCACGCGATACAAAATGCCCCGGCGCAGGCGCGAGCACAGGCTGCAGGTGGTCTTGCCTTCCGGCACCAGCTTCTTGACGATGGAGTAGGTATCCTCCTCGACGATGCGGTACTCCACGCCTATGGACGCGAGATACTCCGGCAGCACGTGCTCGGGAAAGCCCGGCTGCTTCTGGTCCAGATTGACGGCGACGATGGAAAAGTCGATAGGCGCGGATTTCTGCAGGCCCAGCAGGATATCCAGCAAGGTGTAGCTGTCCTTGCCGCCCGACAGGCAGACCATCACGCGGTCGCCTTCTTCGATCATATTGAAATCATTGATGGCGTCACCAACGTGGTGGCGCAGGCGCTTGGCCAGTTTATTGCCTTCAAACGCGGCCTTCTTGGCCTTGTCGTCGAGCACGGCGTTCAGTTCGGACATGGGTACGGCTAAGAAATTGAAAAACAGACGATTTTACCGGTTCCCGCCGCCAAAATCCATGGCGGCGGCAAACCGTCACAGCACGATGCCGCGCCCCCCGTCCACCGCCAGGATCTGGCCGGTGACATAAGTGGCGTCCAGCAGCAGGAAAGCCACCGCGCGCGCGATGTCCTCCGGCACGCCGGTGCGCTGCAGCGGGATGGTGGCTTCGATCTTGGCGCGAACCTCCGGGCCAAACGACTCCGCGCCGTCCGGCCACAGATTGACGCCCGGCGCCACGCCGTTGACGCGCACCGCCGGCGCCAGTTCGATGGCCAGGCTGCGAATCAGCTGGGCGTGGCCGGCCTTGGCCAGGTTGTACACCACGTGGCGCGCCATCGGCCGGTCCACATGGATGTCGGCGATGCCGACGATGGCGCCGCCGCGCCGCGTCAGCTCCGGCGCCAACGCCTGGCTCAGGAACAGCGGCGCTTTCAGATTGCTGCCCATCAGATCATGCCAGGCCGCCTCGTCTATCTTCCCCACCTCGGTGGGGAAGAAGCTGGAGGCGTTGTTGACCAGGCCATCGATGCGGCCGAAGGCCGCCAGCGCGCGCTCGGCCAAGTCCGGCAGGGCCGCTGCATCCAATAAATCCGCCTGGACCAGCGCCACGCTGTCCGCCCGCGCGGCGTTCAGCTCGCTCGCCAGCGCCTCGGCCTCGGCACGCGAGCCGCGATAATGCAACACCAGCCTCAAGCCGCGGCCATGTAATAGCCGGGCGATGCCGGCGCCTACCCGGCGCGCGCCGCCGGTAATCAACACTACGCGCTCGTCTTGTTGTCGCTCTGTCAGCATGGCTTCCTCGTTTAAAATTGCCTCTTCCCGGGCACGGCGCTTTGCACCACAATCGCGCCACATTGTAGCAGGACGACCACCATGACCACCCTCCCCGCCGCCAGCCCCGAAGCGCTGGCGCTCAGCCAGGCCCTGTGCGGCCGCATCAGCCAGACCATCGCCGACGCCGGCGGCTGGATACCGTTTTCGCATTATATGGAATTGGCGCTTTACGCGCCCGGCATGGGCTATTATGCCGCAGGCAGCCGCAAGCTGGGCGCGGAAGGCGACTTCATCACCGCGCCGGAGCTGACGCCGCTGTTCGGCCAGAGCCTGGCGCGCCAATTGGCCGAGCTGCTGCCGCAAACAGCCGGCATAGTCTACGAGTTCGGCGCCGGCACCGGCAAACTGGCGATAGACCTGCTGGCCGAGCTGGAAACGCTGGGCTGCTTGCCTCAGAAATACATCATCCTGGACCTGTCGCCAGACTTGATAGACCGCCAGCGCGACAATATCCGCGCCGCGCTGCCGCACTTGGCGGATCGCGTCGAATGGGCCAGCCTGCTGCCGGACGCCATCGACGGCATCGTCATCGGCAACGAACTGCTGGACGCCATGCCCTGTGAAATGGTGTTCCGCGACGAAAACCGCCTGCTGCGCCAACGCGGGGTGACGATACGCGACGGCGCCCTGTGCTACCAAGACCGCGACTTCGCCGATCCCCGCCTGGCCGAACTGGCCGCGCAGCTGGTGCCGGACATCCCGCGCTATGAAACCGAAATCAGCCTGGCCAACCGCGGCTTCATCGCGACCGTGGCCGGCGCGCTGACGCGCGGCGCCATCCTGATGATCGACTACGGCCACGCCGCATCCGAGTATTACCACCCGGAGCGCAGCATGGGCACCTTGCTGGGCCACTACCGCCACCACACCGTGCAGGACCCGTTCTACCTGCCTGGCCTGATGGATCTGACCTGCCACGTGGACTTCAGCGCCGTCGCGCAGAGCGGCATAGATGCCGGGCTGAACCTGATAGGCTACGCCAGCCAAGCGCAGTTTCTGCTCAACTGCGGCCTGACCGAGCGGCTGCAGCGGCTGGACCCGAACGACGTCAAAACCTATCTGCCGGTGGCCAAGGCGGCGCAGCGGCTGCTGTCGCCGCAGGAAATGGGCGAAACCTTCAAGGCGATAGGCTTCGGCAAGGGCGTCTCCATAGACTGGCTGGGCTTCTCCCGCGGCGACCGTTGCTACACGCTGTAATTTTTTCAATCCGGACTTGACAGCACTAGGAGCGGTGCGTATATTTCGCGTCTCGGTGCAACAGCATCGAAATGTGGCGAATTAGCTCAGTCGGTTAGAGCGACGGAATCATAATCCGCAGGTCCGGGGTTCGAGTCCCTGATTCGCCACCACAGTTTGTTGAGAAAACGCGCAAGCGGGTTCTCGCGGCGAATTAGCTCAGTCGGTTAGAGCGACGGAATCATAATCCGCAGGTCCGGGGTTCGAGTCCCTGATTCGCCACCAAATAAAAAATAGGCCAGCTGATGCTGGCCTATTTTGCATTCATCTTCCGACAAGCTCATTCCCACAAAATCTGCCACGGCAAGGCAGCCGCCTCCAAGCCCTGCGCGCGCAAGCGATGCGGCTGGCGATGCATCCGCCCACCGCTATCCAGGGCGCGAGGGCTCGCAACAGAAAGCCCTGCGCCAGTCCGAACGCCATCAACGCAGCGGCAGGTAGATGTCGGTTTGCAGCAGATGCTCCGGCGTGTCGCCGGCCAAGTTCAGATCGTGGAAGTACACCGGGAAGTCACGCGGCGTCTCGCCGCTGCCAGGCAGCCACTCACGATACAAATACCCCACACTGCCACCCAGCTGATGGTGGGAGCCCTGATGGCGCACCACCGCGCAGCGCCCGCCGGGGATTGGCTTGCCCACCACGCCCTGCGGATTGGCAGGCACCGGCGCGTCGACACTGCCGCAGATGTCGAAGCGGAAAGCCTCCGGCTCCGTGGTTTCCGGGTTGTCGTAGGCGATGCCGTAGGTCTGGCTGCTGGCCACCGGCGATAGGCCGCTTTCCTTGCGCCATGCGATGAAGCGCAGGGCGCTGTCGTTGACCTTCTCCGGCGGCCCCCTATGCTCCAACGCCGCCACCATGACGGTCGCCACCTTGACGATTTTCACATCCATACTGTCCATCCTTTCACTGACGGGAGGCGTCATCCGCGCATGCCACCCGGCCCAGTCCGGCCGGCGGCGAAACTCGCTGGGCGACTGGCCCTGCATCTGTCTGAAAGCGCGCGAAAACGACTCCGGATTGTCGAAACCGCAGTCCAGCGCAATGTCCGTGATCTTGGCCCCTGGCTGGAACACCAGCCGGTACGACGCCCGACGCAGCCTTTGCGTCAGGATGTAGCGGGCCACGCTCACGCCCAAATAGGCTGAAAACTGGCGGTGAAAATGAAAGACGGAGAAATGGGCCACCCGGCTCAAGCGCTCCACCTCCAGCGGCTGGTCCAGATGGCTGGCGATGTAATCCAGCACCTTGTCGAAACGCCGCGCATAGCGGTCCGCTTTGTCCATATCCGTCCTCCATGGCCGCCACTATGCCGCGGCGGGCCAGACTGTTCTTGACATGGTTTGCTGGATTCGCTCAAACGGCGAAGCCGCCTTCGCGTTGCATGCGCGCCGCCAGCTGCACAAAGGCCCGCGCAGCCGGGCTGGCCTCGGCCTCGCTTAACACGGCGATGCCGACACGCCGCGTCACCGGCGGCGACAAGGGACGGCTGACATAACCGCCCGGATACGGCACGCGGGGCAGCGACATCTCCGCCACCAGCGTCACCGCCTCGCCGCTGGCGACGATTTCCAGCGTGCTGAGCAACTGGGCGCAGCGATAGCGCACATTAGGCTGCAAGCGCGCCGACTGAAACAGGTGGCTGACCAGCTCCGCCGAGCCGGCCTCGGTCAGCACGAAAGGATCGCCGCACAACTCTGACAACGTCACTGCGGTCCGCTCCGCCAGCGCATGGCCGGCCGGCAGCACCGCCACCATCTGGTCCTCCAGCAGCGCATAGGTGTCGAAGCGCGGCTCCGGCAGCACCACGAAGCCGGCATCGATGCGCCGGTCCTGCAGCCATTGCAGCACCAGCCGGTCCGGCCCCTCGTCGATATGGATTTCTATGCCCGGGTATAGCTGGCGATAGCTCGCCAGAATGGCCGGCAACAACCGCATGGAGGAAGTGGGGCCAAAAGAGCCGATGCGCAGCGTGCCCTGGCGCATGCCGCGCGCGTCCGCCGCCTCCTGCCTTACCGTCTCCGCCAGCCCCAGCATGCCGCGCATGCGCGGCAGCAGCTGGCGGCCGATGTCGGTGAGTTCCACCGCGCCTAGCCGCCGCTGCAGCAGCTCCACGTCCAGTTCGCGCTCCAGCTGGCGGATGGCGTGCGACACGGCCGACTGCGAGATGCCCAGCCGGGCGGCCGCCGCGGTAAAGCCTTGCAACTCCGCCACCAAGGAAAAGATCTGCAATTGGGTCAAAGTCATGGCGATACCCACCAACATGAGTGAAAGCTCATTTTACCATGACTCGCATTTGGCATAAGAATATGCAATCGCAAACGATCACCATCATCCAGCATGCCGGAGCAAACCGCGCCTCAGGCACAGCGCAGCCGGCATGCCCGCAACGGAGCCGTACCGCATGAACGCTTCCCCCTTCGCCGCCACCGACGGCGCTTCGACGCTGTGGCCGGCAATCAACGGCCATTTTCTGTCGCTGAAGGGCATCCCTGACAGCCTGCTCCCGCAAAACCGCGCTCAGGCCATTTATCGCCAGTTGCTGATGGGCTTCGACGCCATCACCTCCTGCGAACTGAAAGACCTGTACAAATTCACCCTCTGCCTGCAACAACTGGACAAGGCCGAGACCGAGCGGCCGGAGCTGCGCACGCTGGTGGCGGCTTTCCAAAGCTGGGTCAGCTTCGACTACGCCGCCGCTCGCCGGCACTTCCGCCAGCATCTGCATCGCTATCCGACCGACGTGATCGCGCTGTTTTGCGCCCATATGTTCGACTTCTGCGCCAGCCAGACGCCGGAACTGATGCCCGACCTGGCGCTGTTCGACCAGCATATTGACGACCGCCATCCGCTGTACTCCTACTATCTGGGCGTCAAAGCCTTCGTTCATGTCGAAGCCGGCCGCGCCCAGCCGGCGCTGAAGCTGGGCCTGGATTCGCTGCGCCATTGCCCGGACAATATCTACGGCATCCATGCGGTGGCGCACGCGCTGCATGAACAGCAATGCTGGGAGGAGCTGTGCCTGTTCCTGGAACAGTGCCGCGAGCAGTGGATAGACAACGCCGGCATGCGCATGCATGTCTACTGGCACCTGGCCATCGCTTACGAGAAAAGCGAGCAGACCGAGCTGGCGGTGCGCACCTTCCACGAGATGTACGCGCTGAAGGACAGCCTGTTCGCCAAACAGGACCTGGACGCGGTGGCCTTCCTGTGGCGCCATCGCCTGCGCCATCCCGACGACAGCCGCTTCGACGACCAATGGCGGCAGCTGGCGGGACTGTGGAGCGGCAGCATAGGCTCGTCCATGTCCTACTTCCACCGTCTGCACGCCGCCCTGGCCTTCGCCGCCAGCGGGCAGCCCTTCCTGATTGAGAAATTGATCGCCGAATGCGATGGCTTCGGCCTGGACAGGGACACCCACCACACCGGCATCGCGGTGCTGCAGGCCATCCTGGACTTTGCCCACGGCCGCTACCAAGCCTGCCTGGACAAGCTGAACGAGCAGCAGCCGCGCTGGGGCGTGCTGGGCGGCAGCCGCGCCCAGCGCGAACTGCTGCCGCTGACCCTGCAGGCCTGCAAGCAGCGCCGCGAAACCGCCAACCAGGATGCCGCCCTCCATGCATGAACGCGCCTCGCCCCGTCTTTATCTGCAGCTGGCCCTGGTCTCCGCCATCTGGGGCGGCACCTTCATCGCCGGCCGCCTACTGGCCGGCGGCGTGCCGCCCTTGCTGGCCGCCAGCCTGCGCTTCGGCATCGCCAGCCTGACGCTATTGGCCTTCCTGGCCGCCACGCGCACGCCGCTGGCCCGCCCGTCGGCCCGGCAGGCGCTGCAATTGCTGCTGCTCGGCGGTTTCGGCATCTTCGGCTACAACCTGTGCTTCTTCTACGGTCTGCAACTGGTCAGCGCCGCGCGCGCCTCGCTGATCGTGGCGCTGAATCCGGCCATGATCGCGCTGGCCTCCTGGCTGCTGTTGAAGGAAGCGTTGCCGCCCCTCAAGCTGGCCGGCGTGGCGCTGTGCCTGGCCGGCGCCGGCCTGGTCATCGTCGGCAAAAGCGGAGGCGCGCTGGCGGGCATGCACCCTTGGCTCGGCGACCTGCTGATCCTGGGCTGCGTCGGCAGCTGGGTGGTGTACAGCGTGGCCTCGCGCGGCTTGTCGCGCAGCCTGGGGCCGCTGCAGACCGTCACCTGGTCCATCCTGCTCGGCACCGCCATGCTGTGCGCCGCCACCTGGATTCTGGGCGCCGCGGATCTCGCCGCCATCGCCCGCTTGCGGCCGGCGCAATGGGCCAGCCTGCTCTATCTGGGCGCGCTGGGCTCGGCGCTGGCCTATATCTGGTACTACGACGGCATCCAGAAGATAGGCCCCACCCGGTCCGGCGCCTTCATCGCCTTGAACCCGCTCACCGCCGTGTTGCTGGGCGCGGCGCTCCTGGGCGAGCGCTTGACGCCGGGCATGATGATGGGCGGCGCGCTGGCCATCCTCGGCATTGTGCTGTGCAATCTGGCCATCGGCCCGTCCTGGAGCAAACTCGCGCCGCTTGGCTCGCGCCAGGCCTAAGCCGTTTGTCAGTCCGTCGTCCAGGGCGGATAATCGCCGTCCATTTGATAAGGAAGCGAACAATGGACGAGACGAGCGTGCGCCTGTCCAAGCGCATGGTGGAACTGGGACTGTGCTCGCGGCGCGAGGCTGACGCCTGCATCGAGCAAGGCCTGGTGAAGGTGGATGGCAAAGTGGTCAACACGCTGGGCGCGCGCGTATTGCCGGAGCAAGAGATCACGCTGGCCGGCATGCCGCAAGCCTTGGCGACCCTGCCGGTGACGATGCTGCTGAACCGCCCGGCCGATGAGGACGCGCCGCCGGCGCAGTGGTTGGGACCGGACAGCCGCTCGCCGCAAGACGCTTCCGAGCAAGTCTGGCTGGCGCGGCATCGCCAACACCTGACAGCCTTCGGCGCCATTGACGAACTGTGCCATGGCCTGGTCGTACTGACCCAGGACAAGAAGCTGCCGCGCCACCTGGCCGAATGCGAGATGGAGTTCCTGCTGCAAGTGGCGCTGGCGCCCGCTCCCGATGAGCTGAAAAAACGCGTCGCCACCCTGCGCCTGGACGGCAAGCCGCTGCGCCAGTGCAAGATCAGCCGCCAGAGCGATCATCAGCTGCGCTGCGCCGTTTACGCGCCGCGCGCCGGTTTCTTCGACGAAATCAGCCGCCAGCTCGGCGTTGATCTGCAAGGCGCGCGCTGCATCCGCATCGGCCGCCTGGCCTTGTCCGGCCTGCAGCCGGGAGAATGGCGCTACTTGCAGCCCTTCGAGCGTTTCTGACGCCAAGCCCGGCGGCCGGCCCCCTTGCGCCGGCGCGAGCAGGCGTCGCCCGCCTCGCGGCAGAGTGATGTTGAATCAATAGAAGAAAATTTATCGGAACTAGGCCTCTGATATACCGTCTTTATATCATTCAGTCATTCCAACGGAACTTTGCCCATGCCCCACGACACCCCCCTGATCACCACCATCGTCGGCGGCCTGGTGTTCGCCTTCGCCTTCGGCGCCTTGGCGCTGCGCCTGAAGCTGCCGCCGCTGGTGGGCTATCTGACCGCCGGCATCCTGGTCGGCCCGTTCACGCCGGGCTTTCAGGCCGACACCGCTCTGGCGCCGGAACTGGCGGAGCTGGGAGTGATCCTGCTGATGTTCGGCGTGGGCCAGCATTTTTCGATCAAGGACCTGCTGGCGGTGAAGTCCATCGCCGTGCCCGGCGCCTTGGCGCAGATCGCCGTGGCCACCTTGCTGGGCATGGGGCTGTCGCATTTCCTGGGCTGGCCGCCGGGCGAAGGGCTGGTATTCGGCCTGGCCTTGTCCGTGGCCAGCACCGTGGTGCTGCTGCGCGCGTTGGAAGAGCACGGCTGGCTGGAAACCGAGGATGGCAAGATCGCCGTCGGCTGGCTGGTGGTGGAGGATCTGGTGATGGTGATCACCCTGGTGCTGCTGCCGGCCTTCGCCGGCGTGCTGGGAGGCGGCCAGGCCGCGCCGTCCTGGGCGCAGCTGGGCTGGACCCTGGCGCTGACCATGGCCAAGGTGGCCGCCTTCGTCGCGCTGATGCTGGTGGTGGGCCGCCGCTTCATTCCGTGGATGCTGGAGCGCATCGTCCACACCGGCAACCGCGAGCTGTTCCGCCTGGGCGTGCTGGCCACCGCCCTGGGCGTGGCCTACGGCGCCACTCAGCTGTTCCAGATTTCCTTCGCCCTGGGCGCCTTCTTCGCCGGCATGGTGATGGCGGAGTCGCCGTTCAGCCACCGCGCCGCCGAGGAGTCGCTGCCGCTGCGCGAGGCCTTCGCCGTATTGTTCTTCGTCTCCGTGGGCATGCTGCTGGACCCGCAGGTGCTGCTGCAGGATGCGCCGGTATTGATCGCCACCGTGCTGATCATCGTGCTGGGCAAGTCCGCCGCCGCTTACGGCATCGTGCGCCTGTTCCGCCTCAGCCGCCACACCAGCCTGCGCATCGCCGCCAGCTTGGCGCAGATAGGCGAGTTCTCCTTCATCCTGGCCGGCCTGGGCATGTCCTTGGGCTTGCTCAGCGCGCGCGGCCAGGCGCTGATCCTGGCCGGCGCCATCGTCTCCATCCTGCTCAACCCGATGATGTTCGCTTTGGCCGAGCGGCAGGCGGCCAAATCCGCCGCCCGCGCCTGAGGCGGCGCAAAAACATTTGGCCGGCACGGCCGCCGGCTATGCTAAAATCGCGCGCAACGCGTTCAATTTGCTATGAAAAAACTCCTCGCCGCCCTCTGCCTGCTATGCCAGATCCTGCCCGCCTACGCCGGCCGGCTGCTGCCGGACAGCCTGGTTTTGGGCACGCTGGGCGATGCCAACGAGGCGGGCCTGGCGTTCACCCGCGGCGACCGCACCCTGCTGCAGCGCCTCGTCACGTTGATCGCCTTAGCGCCGCAGCGCTTCCCGGTGGCGCCGGGCGTCAGGATTTTCGACGAACACAACCGCTTCCTGCTGAGCGGGCAATTGAACGAGCTGAATGGCCGCGTCGCAGGCGTGACCTTCGATCCGCAAGGCAACATCAACCGCATCTGGGTGCTGGGCGATGAGGAAATCGAGGCGCTGAAGCAGCGCCAGGCCCAGGCCTCCCCCTGAAACCGAACACAGCTGGAAATCCAAGTAGCAATGAAGAAGGTATACATCAAGACCTTCGGCTGCCAAATGAACGAGTACGATTCCGACAAGATGGCGGACGTGCTGGGCAGCGCCGAAGGCATGGTCAAGACGGACAACCCGGAAGAAGCCGACGTCATCCTGTTCAACACCTGTAGCGTGCGGGAAAAAGCGCAGGAGAAGGTGTTTTCCGACCTGGGCCGCATCCGCCCGCTGAAGGAAGCCAATCCCAACCTGATCATCGGCGTGGGCGGCTGCGTGGCCAGCCAGGAAGGCGACGCCATCGTCAAGCGCGCGCCGTATGTGGACGTGGTGTTCGGTCCGCAGACGCTGCACCGCCTGCCGGACCTGATCGAGAGCCGCAAGCAGAGCGGCCGCTCGCAGGTGGACATTTCCTTCCCGGAAATCGAGAAGTTCGACCACATCCCGCCGGCCAAGGTGGACGGCGGCGCGGCCTTCGTCTCCATCATGGAAGGCTGTTCCAAGTACTGCTCGTTCTGCGTGGTGCCCTACACCCGCGGCGAAGAAGTGTCGCGCCCGTTCGAGGACGTGTTGACCGAGATCGCCGGCCTGGCCGCCCAGGGCGTCAAGGAAATCACGCTGCTGGGCCAGAACGTCAACGCCTACCGCGGCCAAATGAGCGACGGCGAGATCGCCGACTTCGCCCTGCTGCTGGAGTACGTGCACGAAGTGCCGGGCGTGGAGCGCATCCGCTTCACCACCAGCCACCCGCGCGAATTCAGCCAGCGCATCATCGACTGCTACGCCAAGCTGCCCAAGCTGGTCTCCCACCTGCACCTGCCGGTGCAGAGCGGCTCCGACCGCATCCTGATGGCGATGAAGCGCGGCTACACCGGCCTGGAATACAAGTCCATCATCCGCAAGCTGCGCGCCATCCGGCCGGACCTGTGCCTGTCCTCGGATTTCATCGTCGGCTTCCCCGGCGAGACCGAGGCCGACTTCGAGCAGACGCTGAAACTGGTGCGCGATTGCGAGTTCGACTTCAGCTTCGTCTTCATCTACAGCCCGCGTCCGGGCACGCCGGCGGCCAATCTGCCGGACGACACGCCGCACGCGGAGAAGGTGCGCCGCCTGGAAGCGCTGAACGAGGTGATCGAGGCCAAGGGCTTCGCCATCAACCAGTCCATGGTCGGCACCGTGCAGCGTGTGCTGGTGGAAAACGTGTCGAAGAAGGACGCCACCATGCTGGCGGCGCGCGCCGCCAACAACCGCGTGGTCAACTTCGCCGGCCACCCGCGCCTCTTGGGCCAAATGATAGACGTCCGCATCACCGCCGCCTTCCCGCACTCGCTGGCCGGCGAGGTGGTGACCCACGAAAGCGTCTGACCGTGCAGGGGCGCGGCGCGCTATGCAATGCAAATTGCCGGGCGTATGCTGTGCCCTCTTTCTTCACGGAGGATGAAGCATGTTTGTCGTGTCGCTGACCTATACCGCCCCGCTGTCCGATGTGGACGCCTTGCTGCCCGCCCATGTGCAGTGGCTGAAGCAAGCCTATGCCGACGGCCTGTTTGTCGCCTCCGGCCGCAAAGTCCCGCGCGACGGCGGCGTCATCCTGGCCCGCGGCGAACGCGCGGCGCTGGAGGCGCGTCTGGCGCAAGACCCGTTCGCCCAAGGCGGCGTGGCCCGCTACGACATCATCGAGTTTGTCCCCAGCATGGCCGCGCCCGGCCTGGAAAGCCTGACAGAAGCATGAACCCGCGCGGCATCAAGGCCCTGCTGCTGGACCTGGACGACACGCTGTTCGACGACCGCCACGCCACGGCGCAAGGCTTTGCCGCCTTCATCGGCCCGCATGCCGCCCGCTTCGCCGAATCCGATAACGAGCTGCTCCGCCGCTGGCGCGGCTGCGTGGCCCGCCACTGGCATCGTTTCGAGCAAGGCGAATTGACGATAGAACAGCAGCGCCACGAGCGGCTGCGCGACTTCCTGAACCTGCCGCATCTAAACGATGACGAAGCCGCGCGGCTGTTCCAGCCCTATATGGACGCTTATCGCCGCCACCGCCGGCTCACGCCCGGCGCGGCCGCGTTTCTCGACGCCACGCGCCATCTGATCCGCATCGTGGTCAGCAACGGCGCCGCCGAACAACAGCGCGACAAGCTGGCCCACCTGGGCATCGACCATCACTTCCGCCACGTCGTCACCGTGGACGAGGCCGGCGCGGCCAAACCCGATCCGCGCATGTTCCGCCACGCGCTGGCGCTGGAAAACCTCGCGCCGGAACACTGCCTGATGGTAGGCGACGACGGGGAGCGCGACATCGCGCCGGCCCGCAAGCTGGGCATGGCGGCCTGCCAGGTCTCACACGGCAGCCATGCCGCCGTTTTTGAACAATTAAGCCGACAATTGCAAACCGCATGAGCACGAGCGAATCCCTGAGCTTCAACCCGGTGGACAACGACAGGCTGGCTCGCCTGGCCGGTCCGCTGGACGAAAACCTGAAACAGATAGAAACCGGACTGGACGTGGTGGTGCAGCGCCGCGGCGAAGCCTTCCGCGCGCAAGGCCCGGCCGCCAAGTTGGCGATCGAGGCCCTGACCCGGCTCTACCTGCTGGCCGACAAACAGGACGTCTCCATCGACGACGTGCAGCTGACCCTGGTGGAGCTGCGCCAACAGCAAGACACGGCGGAGCAGGAAGAGTCGCCGGTGCTGGCTACGCGCCGCGGCGACCTCAAGGGCCGCACGCCCAACCAGGCCCGCTACATCAAGGCCATCCAGCAGCACGACGTCACCTTCGGCATCGGCCCGGCCGGCACCGGCAAAACCTATCTGGCCGTCGCCTGCGCGGTGGACGCGATGGAGCGCGACGCGGTCAAGCGCATCGTGCTGGTGCGCCCGGCGGTAGAGGCCGGCGAGAAGCTGGGCTTCCTGCCCGGCGACCTGGCGCAGAAGGTGGACCCCTACCTGCGGCCGCTGTACGACGCGCTGTATGACCTGATGGGTTTCGACCGCGTCACCCGGCTGTTCGAGAAAAATCTGATCGAAATCGCGCCGCTGGCCTATATGCGCGGCCGCACGCTGAACCACGCCTTCATCATTCTGGACGAGGCGCAGAACACCACGCCGGAGCAGATGAAGATGTTCCTGACCCGCATAGGCTTCGGCTCCAAGGCGGTGATCACCGGCGACGTGACGCAGATCGACCTGGCCCGCCACCAGAAGAGCGGCCTGGTGGAAGTGGAGCGTATCCTCGGCCAGGTGCGCGGCATTCATTTCCATCATTTCACCAGCCACGACGTGGTGCGCCATCCCTTGGTGCAGAAAATCGTCGACGCCTACGACACCTATCAAAGCAAGCAAGATGAAAAAAGCTAAACGCCACCCGCTGCTGGCCCGCCTGAGGGCGCGGCTGGAGTTGACCCTGGACCTGCGCACCGACGCCGCCATCCTGCCGGAGCCGGCGCTGATCCGCCGCGCCTGCCAGGCCGCGCTGCAACGCCAGGTCAAACTGGCCCAGGTCAGCATCGTCATCGTCGATGCCGCTGAAGGCCGTCAGCTCAACAATGACTACCGCGGCAAGGATTATGCGACCAACGTTTTGTCCTTTGCCCTGAACGAAGGCGAGACGGTGGCCGGCCTGCCGCTGTTCGGCGATCTGGTGCTGTGCGCGCCGGTGGTGGAAAAGGAAGCCGCCGAGCAAAACAAAGACCTGATGGCCCACTACGCCCACCTGCTGGTGCACGGCATGCTGCATCTGCAGGGCTTCGACCACGAGGAAGACGACGAGGCCGAAGCGATGGAAGCGCTTGAAACCGTCATCGTTAAACGGCTAGGATATCCCGATCCCTACCACGAGGAGCAACACTAAGAAATGGAAGACCCCAGTAAACCGCGACCTAGTTGGCTTGAACGCCTGTCCACCATGCTCATGCGCGAGCCGGAGGACCGCGAGGATTTGATCGAATTGCTGCACAATGCCTTCGAACGCAATCTGCTGGACGCCGAGGCGCTAGGCATGATCGAAGGCGTGTTGGAGGTCAGCGAGCTGACCGTGCGCGACGTGATGATCCCGCGCAGCCAGATGCATGTGCTGAACATCGACGATCCGATCTCGCGTTTCCTGCCCACGGTGATCGACAGCGGCCACTCGCGCTTCCCGGTGATAGGCGAGAGCAAGGATGACGTGCAAGGCATCCTGCTGGCCAAAGAGTTGCTGCGTTACTTCCATGCGCCCGCCACCTTCAATCTGAAGAACGTGCTGCGCCCGGCGGTGTTCGTGCCGGAATCCAAACCGCTGAACGTGCTGCTGCGAGACTTCCGCGCCACCCACAACCACATGGCGGTGGTGGTGGACGAATACGGCGGCGTCTGCGGCCTGGTGACCATCGAGGACGTGATCGAACAAATCGTCGGCGACATTGAGGACGAATACGACATCGAAGACGACGAGGACGACATCGTGCCGGTGCGCGGCCACGAACGTTATCGCGTCAAGGCGCTGACCGAGATCGAAGACTTCAACCATTACTTTGGCACCGAGTACGCCGACGATGACGTCGACACCGTCGGCGGCCTGGTGATTTCGCTGACCGGCCACCTGCCCAAACGCGGCGAGAAGATCGAAGCCGCCGGCCTGCGCTTCACCGTGCTGCGCGCCGACAGCCGCCGCCTGGACACGCTGCTGGTGGAGCGCGTCCAGTCTGCCGTCGGCCAGGCCGAATAAGGCCTATGCTGAAAGCGGCCGGCTTGCCGGCCGCCAACCCCTCACACACGACACGCTAGCCCATGCGAATCCTGTTTTTATTGCTGGCCGCCGCGCTAGCCGGCGCGCTGACCCTGTTTGCCTTCGCCCCCTACCGCTTGTTCTGGCTGATGCCGCTGTGCCTGGCGGCGCTGATCGAACTATTGCAGCGCGAGCCGCGCCGCGCCTTCTGGATAGGCTATGTCTGGGGCGTGGCCGCCTATACCAGCAACTTCAAGTGGATTTACGACAGTCTGCACGACGTAGCCGGCTTGCCGGCCTGGATCGCCGCGCCGCTGGTGCTGCTGCTGCCCGCCTATCTGGGGCTGTATCCCGGCCTGGCGGCCTGGATAGCCTGCCGCATCGACAGCCGCCCCGCGGTACGCTGGCTGATCGCCTTTCCCGCCGCCTGGGAGCTGGGCGAATGGCTGCGCAGCTGGGTGATGACCGGCTTTCCGTGGGCCGCCGCCGGCTATTCGCAAATCACGGAGAGCCCCTTGTCCGGCTACGCGCCGCTGGGCGGCATCCATCTGGTCAGCTATCTGGTGGCGCTGTCCGCCGGCGCCCTGGCCATGCTGGCGCGCGCCGGCATGCGGCAGCGGCTGGCCATCCTGCTGGCGGCCGGCCTGATTTGGGGCAGCGGCTTCTGGCTGCGCGGCCGCGAATGGACTATCCCGGTCGGCAAGCCCATCACCGTGGCGCTGGCGCAGGGCAATATCGCCCAGGAAATGAAATGGTCGCCGGAAAACCTGGAATTGTCGCTGCTGACCTATTACCGCCAGGTAGCGAAAACGCGGGCCGATCTGATGATCCTGCCGGAAACCGCGTTGCCGCTATTCCTGGACGACCTGCCTTCCGGCTATCTGACCATGATGCGCGGCGAGGCCAAGCGCGCCGGCATGGCGCTTGCCAGCGGCGTGCCGCGCCGCACCCCGGATGGCCGCGGCTATCTGAATGCCGTGGTGGCGCTGACCGATCCCAAGATGCCCTACTACGCCAAGGACCATCTGGTGCCGTTTGGCGAGTTCGTGCCGGTGCCGGCGCTGATAGGCTGGATCTACCAGCACATGGACATGCCGCTGTCCGGCTTCAGCCGCGGCGGCGCCAACCAGGCCCCGCTGACGCTGGCGGGACAAAAGGTGGCGTTCAACATCTGCTATGAAGACAGCTTCGGCGAGGAGCTGATCGGTCCGGCAGCCCAGGCCGGCATCCTGGCCAACATCAGCAACCTGGCCTGGTTCGGCAAGAGCGAGGCCATGAGCCAACACCTGCAGCTATCGCAGGCGCGTTCGCTGGAAACCGGCCGCTACATGCTGCGCGCCACCAATAACGGCATGACCGCCATCATCCGGCCCGACGGCGAAATCTCCGCCATCGCCGCGCCGTTCACCACCCAGGTGCTGACCGGCTTCGCCCAGAGCCGCCAGGGACTGACGCCATACATGCGCGTGGGCAATCTGCCGGTCATCGCCGGCTGCGCCCTGCTGCTCATCCTGGCGCTGGGCTTGGGCTGGAGGCGACGCGGCCAGCATTAAGCCACGCCTGGCTGACGCTGCCCTCGCCCATTTCTCTACGGTCTGCGGCGCGGTTCGCGCGCCTTAAGGTAGCGATGCCTGCGACGCGAAACGCAGGATGAGAAAACGGCGGCGCTTCTTCCGAGACGCCGCCGTTTTCTGTCCCGCCTCCGCCAGCCCGCGCGCTCAGCGATCCACGTGGAAGCGCGATACCAGCTGGCGCAGATTGGTCGCCAATTGATGCATGCTGTGGATGGCCTGCGATGCCGCCTGCGACGCCGCCGCATTGCTGCTGGCGCTGGCCGCGATCTGCTCCACGTGCTGGGCGATATGCTGGCTGGCCACGCTTTGCTCCTGCAAGGCGTAGGAAATATCGCCCACCACGCCTATCACGCCATTGGCGCTGTTCTGAATGCGGGCGATTTCGTCGCCGGCCTGCTCCGCCAGGCCAAGCCCGGCCTTCACCCGGGCCACCGCCTCTTCCATGCTGAGGCGCGAATGCTCCGCGCCCTGCTGCACATCCTGGATCATCGTGGCGATCTCCTGCGTGGCCTGCGCCGTGCGCTCGGACAGCTTGCGCACCTCGTCCGCCACCACGGCAAAGCCGCGGCCCATCTCGCCAGCGCGCGCCGCCTCGATGGCCGCGTTCAGCGCCAACAGATTGGTCTGATCGGCGATGTCGCGGATCACTTGCATGATGCTGGAAATGGTCTGCGTCTTGCCTGCCAGGCTGGTGATGATGCCGGAAGTCTGATCCACCGCGTCGTTGATGCGCCGCATCTCGTTCACCGCCTCGGCGATCACCGCCCCGCCGCTCTTGGACAAGGTGCCGGACTCCTTGGCCAGATCGCGCGCGTCCTGCGAACGGTCGGAGATGTGATTGACGCTGACCGTCAGCTGCTCGATCGATGCCGCCATCGCGGTAGCGGCCGAACTTTGCTGCTCCGACCCCTTGTCCACCGCCTCCGCCTCGGCCGTCACTTCGCTGCTCACCTGCGACAAGCGGTTGGCGCCGTCCACGATATCGCGCACCAGCCGCTGCAACTCCATCTGCATGCCGCTCACCGCCGCCATCAGGCTGCTGGCGTCGCCTGCGCGCACCGGAACGGGTTCGCACAGCTGGCCCGCCGCAATGCGCTTGACCACCGCCACCGTATCTTGCGGATCGCCGCCCAGCTGCCCCAGCACATTGCGCAATATCATGCCGCCCAGCCCCAGCAGCAGCAGCATCGCCAGCACCATCACCCCGCCCAGCCACCACAGCTCCCGATGGAAAGCCGCTTGCACATCGTCCAGATAAATGCCGGTGCCGATGATCCAGTGCCAGCCCGGCGTGGTGCTGATATAGGACAGTTTGGGCACGGGGTCGGAGAAGCCTGGCTTGCTCCACACATATTCGGCGTAGCCCCCGCCTCCGGGTGAATTGATCGCACCTTGGAACAGGGTCTTCAGCTCGACGCCGTTCGGGTCCTTGACCCCGGCCAGATTCTTGCCTATCAGTTCGGGCTTGGCGCCATGCGCGACATAGTTCCAGTCCGCGTCATAGGCGAAAAAATAGTCCGACTTGTCGTAATGCATGGAGCTGATCACCTTGGACAGCGTGAGCTTGGCATCGGCCTCCTTGAACTTTCCCTCCGCCACCAGTTGCTCATAGGTGCTCACCATGGTCACCACGCCCTCCACCAGATTGCGCACCTTGTCTTGCCGGTCCTGCATCATGCTTTGCCGCTGGTGGGACACGCTGAACATGCCCACGGCGCACACCACCAGTATCACGATCAGCATCAAGCCCTGCAGGCGGACCTTCAGCGTCAAACCCTTCATGTTTCCCATCCCTGCACTCCTTCCCGATCCCCTGCCGCTTATTATTGTCGGAACCCGCCGACCCATTCCCCGCCGGCCACTTCCCCTTGCCCACCGGCATGCCGGTGTGAAAAAGCCCGGAATCACCGGGCTTTCTGCTGCTGGGCAGCGTTGCTTATCAGACGTGGAAGCTGGAGAACAGCTGCCGCATATTGTTGGCCGACTGGGTCAGGCCGGACAAGGTGTCTCTCACCGTCTGCAGCGCATCGTCGCTGTCGACGATGCGGCCGTTGATCTGCTCGGTGCTTTGGGCAATCAGCGTAGTGGCCTTATGCTGCTCGCTGGTGGACAGGGTGATCTCGTTCATCTTGGCCATCACCTCCTGCATCGCGTTCTGGATCTGTTCGATGCGCTCCACCGCGTTTTGCGTCAACTCCACCCCGCCATCCACCGAGTTGACGGTGCGCTGCATATTGTTGACCGCCTGGCTGGTTTCCTCGCGAATGGTGCTGACCATGCCGGAAATCTCCACCGTGGCCTGGCCGGTGCGTTCCGCCAGCTTGCGCACCTCGTCCGCCACCACGGCGAAGCCGCGGCCCATTTCGCCGGCCCGCGCGGCCTCAATGGCGGCGTTCAGCGCCAACAGATTGGTCTGATCGGCGATGTCCTTGATCACATTGGTGATGCCGCTGATCTGTTGTGAACGTTGATCCAGCGAGGCCAGCATGGTGGACAAGCCCTTCACCGCATCCACCGTGCTGTTCATTTCGTTGGAAATCTGCAGCATGCCGCTGGCGCTCTCGCTGGACACATTGCCGGTGTGGTTGACCAGGCCATCCGCCTCGCGCGCGGCATCGGCGATGTGCGAGATGCTGACGGTGATCTCTTCCAGCGTGGCGGCATTGGAGCTGGACACGTCGGCGATCTGGCGGGAATCGTGCGCCACCTTGTCCACCGTCTGCGTCACGCTCTCCACGCCGTTGGTCACGCGCTCCGCTTCCTCCTTCACCGCCACGAACATGCGTTGCAGCTGATCGATGAAGCGGTTGAAGGCGTTGGCGGTCTCGGCGATCTCATCCTGGCCGCTGACCTGTATGCGGCGGGTCAGGTCGCCCTCGCCCTGCGAAATTTCCAGCATGGCGCCGCGCAGGCGGCCCAAACCGGACAACATCTGGCTCAGCAACACGCTGGCCACCGGAATCAGGATGACCACGCACAAGGAGCCCAGACCGATGATGGTGAGCAGCAAGGTATGCAGCGGGCCGGACACCACGGAGCCATCCGTCACCACGCCCAGCAGCCAGTTGGTGCCTTCCACCGGCTGCACCTCCACCAGCTTGTCCTCGCCGCCGATCTGGATCGTCGCCATGCCATTGCTGCCCGCCAGCTGCGTCAGGCGGTCGCCGGTCAATTCCGGCACTTTTTCCGACAGCGGCTTCAGCGTCAGGCTGGCGTCCGGGTGGGCGATCACCTTGCCGGTCTTGTCCACCAGGAAGGCATAGCCGTTGCCGCGCAGCTTAACCGCCAGCACGGTTTTCACTAGGTCGTCGATGAAGATGTCGCCGCCGACCACGGCCTTCAGGCCGCTGCCGTCCTTAACCGGCGAGACGAAAGTCACCACCAATTTCTTGGTGTCGAAGTCGACATAAGGATCGGACACGCCGGGATTGCCGCTGGCCGCCGCCTGCTGGTACCAGGGGCGCGCCACCGGATCATAGCCTTGAGGCTGCGGCTTCATGTCGGAGCGGATCATCACATGCTGGGCGGTGCCGATGTACGTCATGTCGAAACCGCCAGCCTGGCTCAACCGCGCCAGGGTTTGCCGTGGGTCCTGCTCACTCACCAGCGGGTTGGCCGCAATGACCACCCCCACCTTGCTCTTGTACCAACTGGCCACCAGACCGGCATAGCCCTTGGACGTGCCATCCAGCTCGTTTTCCACGCCCTGGATGATCTCATTACGCATCTGGCCGTAGACCAGCACCGTGATCACCACGCCCAACACCACCAACAGCAGGGCAATAAAAGCAATCAGCTTGACTCTCAAAGAGCGCATACCACTTCCTCCTCATCCCCAATCACTTGCAGAGCCATCGCCGCTTTGCACATCGCCGCGTCTGGCACAGTTACGCTGTTATTACCTTCTCCGGTTTAGTCCTAATTCACACAAAGCTCAACGGCTAAACCAAATTACCTGAGTCATTCATTGCAAGATTGCAGCGGTCTTGATCTGGCACACCTCCGTAGCGTCATACGGGATTCCGTCCGACAATCGACGAATAGTTCCCAATGTAAATTGTCACTGCGATATATGCAACGAGACCTTTAAAAAGCCTGCCCGCCTCTCCATGGGATTTGATTAAAGATTGTGTCATAAAGTACTGGCAGCCCAGCCCATCCAGCTGCTAGCATCGACCTTCCACTCAGGAGTCATCCCCATGCACTTGACCGCCATGTTCACCCATCCCGTGAAGTCCGCCCGCGGCATCGCCACCACCCGCGCCTACGCGGGCAAACTTGGCTTGCTGCATGATCGAGAATGGCTGCTGGTCTCGCCGGATGGCAAGCAGATCACCGCGCGCACCCATCCTCAGTTGCTGCGCGTGCGCGTGGAACTGATGCCTGGCGCCATCTTGTTGCACTACCCTGGCAAAGCGCCCATTTTGGCCATGACCACCGTCTACACCCAAGCCCATCCGGCTCAGGTATGGCAAGACGATTTCGCCGCCCGTCATGGCGACATCCGTGTCGATGCGTGGTTTGGCGACATCTTGGAAGCCGACTGCCGTCTGCTCTGGCTTGGCGCCCAATCCCAGCGCCCCTTCCTGGAGGACGGGCAGATGAGCTTTGCCGACGGCTATCCCTATCTGCTGGTCAACCAGGCCTCCCTCGATGCCCTGAACCAGCAGTTGGCAGCACCCGTCACCCTGCGCCACTTCCGCCCCAATCTGGTCGTCTCCGGCGACTACCCGTGGGAGGAGGATGAATGGCAAGTGATCCGCATCGGCGAAGTGGAGTTCGATGTGATGAAGCCGTGCACGCGCTGCGTGCTGACCACCATGGATCCCGAGCTTGGCGTCAAGCGCGAGGACGGAGAGCCTTTGCAGACGCTGATTCGCACCCGCCGGCTGGCGGAAGGCGTCTGCTTCGGCATGAACCTTCGCGCGCGCAACGAGGGCGTGCTGGAACTGGGCGCGCCGCTAGAGATATTGGAACAGCGTTACAACTTCTAGACGGCGCCAGCGCGCGCTGATTAGAATCATTGAATGAATCTACAAGCGCTCATTGAAGACATTCGGCAGCAAGTCCTGCCGTTTTATGATCAGGGCAGAGTAGCGGACTATATTCCGGCGCTCGCCTCCATCCCTCCCCATCAGTTTGGCTTCGCCATCCATACCCTGGATGGCGAGCAGTACGCCTGCGGCGATGCCGACACCACCTTCTCCATTCAGAGCATCAGCAAGGCCTTCATGCTGGCGCTGACGCTGCAGGCCGACGGCGACGCGCTCTGGCGCCATGTCGGCAAAGAACCGTCAGGCAATCCCTTCAACTCGCTAGTGCAGCTGGAATACGAACACGGCATCCCGCGCAATCCCTTCATCAACGCCGGCGCCCTGGTGGTTACCGATAGGGCCATCGCCCATTTCGGCGACGCGCATGCGCATCTGCTTGCCTGGTTGCGGAGAGAGTGCGCTAACCCCGCGCTGCGAGCCGACGAAGCCATCGCCGCCTCCGAGCGCGCGCATGGCGATCGCAACGCCGCCTTAGCCCACTTCATGAAAAGCTATGGCAACCTCGAGCATCCTGTGGAAACCGTGCTCGATCAGTATTTTCACAATTGCAGCATCGCCTTGAGCTGCCGCGAACTGGCGCGGGCCGGCCTGTTCCTGGCCAATCACGGCGTCTCGCCACTGACAGGCGAAAGATACCTGAGCCGCAGCCAGGCCAAACAGGTGAACGCCGTCATGCTGACTTGCGGCACCTATGACGCCGCCGGCGAATTCGCTTATCGTGTCGGCCTGCCGGTGAAGAGCGGCGTCGGCGGCGGCCTGCTGGCGGTAATACCCGGCAAGATGAGCCTAGCGGTATGGAGCCCCCAGCTAGACGCGCGTGGCAACTCCGTGCTCGGCCTAGAAGCGTTGGATCGCTTCAGCACCGCCACCGGGCTATCCATTTTCTAAATGAGCAAAACCGGACGCGACGAATCGGGTCCGGTTTGGCAAGGCATGAAAAAAGCCAGCTCCTGAGAGCTGGCTTCTTTCTGCAACTTCGTCGATTACTCGGCGGAGTTGTCTTCTACGGCAACGGATTCTTCCGGACGGTCCACCAGCTCTACCAGAGCCATCGGGGCGTTGTCGCCCTTGCGGAAACCGTACTTCAGGATACGCACGTAACCACCATTGCGGGTAGCGTAGCGCGCGCCGAGCACGTCGAAGAGTTTAACCACGATTTCGCGGTCACGGGTGCGGTCGAACGCCAGACGACGGTTGGCGAGAGACGGCTTTTTGCCGAGCGTGATGAGCGGCTCGGCCACACGACGCAGTTCCTTGGCCTTCGGCAGCGTAGTCACGATTGCTTCGTGCTTCAGCAGCGAGTTGGCCATGTTGCGCAGCATCGCCAGACGATGGCTGGTCGTGCGGTTCAGTTTACGATTACTGTAACGATGACGCATTGTTAATGTCCTTTAGTCTCAAACTTACGGCTTTTCCAGACCAGCCGGAGGCCAATTCTCAAGCTTCATGCCGAGAGTCAGACCCTTGGAAGCGAGAACTTCCTTGATCTCGTTCAGCGACTTGCGGCCGAGGTTCGGAGTCTTCAGAAGCTCGGTTTCGGTGCGCTGGATCAGATCGCCGATGTAATAAATGTTCTCTGCTTTCAGGCAGTTGGCCGAACGGACCGTCAGTTCAAGATCGTCTACCGGACGCAGCAGGATCGGATCGATCGGCGGCGCCTTTTCAACGACTTCTTCAACCGCTGTGCCTTGGAGGTCGGCAAAGATCGACAGCTGATCCATCAGGATGCGGGCTGCGTTGCGCACAGCCTGCTCCGGCTCGATCACGCCATTGGTCTCGATGTCGAGAACCAGGCGGTCGAGGTCGGTACGCTGTTCCACTCGGGCGCTTTCCACAGCGAAGCTCACGCGGCGAACCGGCGAGAAGGAAGCGTCGAGTTGGATGGTACCGATGGAACGGTTGTCGTCATGGCTGGTGCGAACGGACACCGGCTGGTAGCCGCGGCCCTTCTCCACCTTAACCTCCATGTCGATCTTGCCGCCGGCGGAGATGTGACAAATCACGTGTTCCGGATTGATCACTTCCACGTCATGCGGCAGCTCGATATCGCTAGCCAAGACAGCGCCCTCGCCATCCTTTTTCAAGGTCAGCACGACACTGTCGCGACCATGCAGCTTAAGCACTACGCCCTTGAGGTTGAGGAGGATGTCAACAACATCCTCCCGCACACCGTCAAGCGCGGAATACTCATGCAAAACGCCAGCGATAGTCACTTCGGTCGGAGCATAGCCCGGCATCGACGACAGCAAGATCCGGCGCAGCGAGTTGCCCAGCGTGTGGGCATAGCCGCGCTCGAACGGTTCCATCGACACGCGAGCGTGAGTGGCGGAAACCGGCTGTACATCGATCAGACGAGGTTTCAGAAATTCCGAAGCGCTGTTTTGCATAGTCATTCCCTAAGAGCTAGCGATTACTTGGAGTAGAATTCCACAACGAGCTGTTCGTTGATATCGCTAGACAGTTCGGAACGTTCCGGAGCGGATTTGAAAGTGCCTTCCATTTTCTTGGAGTCAACCAACACCCAAGACGGGAAGCCACCTTGCTCAGCCAGAGCCAGGCCTTCGACGATACGAGCCTGCTTCTTGGCCTTTTCGCGGACGGACACTACGTCACCGGCTTTAACCTGGTAGGACGGAATGTTCACAACCTGGCCGTTCACCACGATAGCCTTGTGGCTAACCAGCTGGCGCGCTTCGGCGCGAGTGGAGCCAAAGCCCATGCGATATACAACGTTGTCCAGGCGGGACTCAAGCAGCTTCAGCAGGTTTTCACCCGTGGAGCCCTTGCGGCGAACAGCTTCCGCAAAGTAGTTGCGGAACTGACGCTCGAGTACGCCGTAGATGCGGCGGATTTTTTGCTTTTCACGCAGCTGGACGCCATAGTCCGACAGACGACCGCGACGGGCGCCATGTTGACCAGGAGCAGCATCCAGTTTGCATTTGGAATCCAGTGCACGACGCGCGCTCTTCAGGAAAAGGTCAGTGCCTTCACGACGAGCGAGCTTACACTTCGGGCCAATATAACGTGCCATGTTCTCACACTCTCCGAATTAGATACGACGTTTTTTGGGCGGACGGCAACCGTTGTGCGGTACCGGCGTCACGTCGGAGATGCTGGTGATCTTGAAGCCCAGCGAGTTGAGTGCGCGAACAGCGGATTCACGACCCGGGCCCGGGCCTTTGATACGAACTTCGAGGTTCTTCACACCATATTCTTGGGCAACTTTACCAGCGTGCTCTGCAGCTACCTGAGCGGCAAAGGGTGTACTCTTGCGCGAGCCCTTGAAACCAGCGCCGCCAGAGGTAGCCCAAGACAATGCATTGCCTTGACGGTCGGTGATCGTGATGATGGTGTTGTTGAACGAAGCGTGCACGTGCACGATGCCTTCGCTAACAGACTTGCGCACTTTTTTGCGTACACGTACAGCTGTGTTTGCTTTAGCCATTATCTGTGTTCCTTAGTTTACTTCTTGCCGGCGATCGCCTTACGCGGACCCTTGCGGGTGCGAGCGTTCGTGCGAGTGCGCTGACCGCGGCACGGCAAGCCGCGACGATGGCGGAAGCCGCGATAGCAGCCCATGTCCATCAGACGCTTGATGCTCATGGTGATTTCACGACGCAGGTCACCTTCAACGGTGAACTTAGCCACTTGATCACGCAGAGTTTCCATTTCAGCTTCAGTCAGATCCTTCACCTTGGTGGAGGGGCTCACGCCTGCAGCAGCACAAATTTGCTGCGCGCGAGTCTGACCGATGCCGAAAATTGCCTGCAGGCCGATAACGGCATGCGCATGATTGGGGATGTTTACCCCTGCAATACGGGCCATACTCTTTCCTTAAGCCTTAAGACCTTGAAAAGTTTGCGATTGTATCACGCAATTTCAGGTCTAACAAATGTTAGCCTTGTTTTTGCTTGTGACGCGGGTCCGTGCAGATCACGCGTACCACGCGATTGCGACGAATGATTTTGCAATTACGGCAAATCTTCTTTACAGAAGGCTGTACTCGCATGTTCAGATCCTTTCAAATCCTAAAAGAGCGAATGCGTTACTTCGCGCGGAACACAATGCGGGCGCGGGACAGATCGTATGGAGTCAACTCCACAGTCACCTTGTCACCTGGCAGGATGCGGATGTAGTGCATCCGCATCTTCCCAGAGATATGCCCGAGTACCACGTGTCCATTTTCGAGCTTGATCTTGAAGGTTGCGCTAGGCAAATTCTCCAAAACCTCGCCTTGCATCTGGATAGTGTCTTCCTTAGCCATATAACCCAGTGTGAACTCGTGTGTCAGCGGGTAAGGGCGTTGCCTTTGAAGTTAGCCTTCTTCAGCAAGCTCTCGTATTGATGCGACAACACGTAGGACTGTATCTGCGCCATGAAGTCCATCGTCACCACCACCATGATCAGCAGCGATGTACCGCCGAAGTAGAACGGCACGTTCCACTTCAGGATCAGGAATTCAGGCATCAGGCAGACCAGCGTGATGTAGATCGCACCGATCAGCGTCAGCCGCAGAATGATCTTCTCAATGTAACGAGAAGTCTGCTCGCCTGGACGGATGCCCGGGATGAACGCCCCGCTCTTCTTCAGGTTGTCAGCCGTTTCCTTCGGGTTGAACACCAACGCCGTGTAGAAATAGCAGAAGAAGATGATTGCCGCGGTATACAGCAGCACATAGATCGGCTGACCCGGATGCAGCTTGTCAGCTACGCCCTTCAACCAAGACATGTGCTCGCCCTGACCAAACCAGCCGAGAACGGTAGCCGGGAACAGGATGATGCTGGACGCGAAAATCGGAGGAATCACCCCCGCCATGTTGAGCTTGAGCGGCAAGTGCGTGCTCTGACCCTGCATGACGCGGTTGCCCACCTGACGCTTGGCGTAGTTCACCAGCACCTTGCGCTGGCCACGCTCGGCGTAGACCACCACGAAGGTCACCAGGATCACCCCGACGAACAACAGGATGGCAAACAGGATGGGCAAAGAGCCCTGACTGGTCAGAGTCAGGGTTTTACCGATGGCAGCCGGCACACCCGACGCGATACCCGCGCAGATGAGCAGCGAGATACCGTTGCCGATACCACGCTCGGTGATCTGTTCGCCCAACCACATCAGGAACATGGTTCCGGTGACCAGACACACCACGCTTGTCAGGTAAAACTCCCACTGAGCAGTCATCACCAGGTTTGGCTGCTTGTACAACATCACCGCGATGCCGAAACTCTGGAAAGAGGCAAGCGCCACGGTGGCATAACGCGTGTACTGGGTTATCTTGCGACGTCCCGCATCGCCTTCCTTCTTCAACTGCTTCAGGCTGGGCAGAACCTCGGCCGCAAGCTGCAGAATGATGGAAGCTGAGATGTACGGCGTGATGCCCAAGGCAAACACCGTGAATCTCGAGAGGGCGCCGCCCGAGAACATGTTGAACATGTCGAGCAGGCCCGTCTGCGATGTGTGGAACAACTTCGCTAGCTCGGCAGGATTCACGCCGGGAACCGGTATGTGGGCACCGATGCGGAAAACGATCAGCGCGCCAATCAAAAACCAGATCCGACGCTTCAAATCACCAAACTTATTGGCATTGGCCACTAGAGAAGTATTCGCCACAGATTTATGCCTTATTCAATGCTGCCGCCGGCAGCCTCGATGGCGGCGCGGGCGCCGGCGGTAGCGCCGATGCCACGCAGTTTCACTGCGCGCTCAATCTTGCCAGACAGCACCACCTTGGCCACTTGGGCTTGAGCGGATACCAGACCAGCTTGCTTGAGGGACAGCAGATCGATTTCGCTAACCGGCAGCAGGTTCAGCTCCGACAGGCGCACTTCGCAAACGAAGCGTGCCGTCAGCGACTTGAAACCACGCTTCGGCAGACGGCGTTGCAGCGGCATTTGACCGCCTTCGAAGCCTACCTTGTGGAAACCACCAGCGCGGCTCTTCTGACCCTTGTGGCCGCGGCCGCAAGTCTTACCCAGGCCGGAGCCGATGCCACGGCCGACACGGCGCTTGGCATGCTTGGCGCCGACGCCCGGTTGTACGGTGTTCAGCAGCATCTCTTAGCCCTCGAATTTGAGCAGGTAGCTGATCTTGTTGATCATGCCACGGTTTTCAGGGGTATCGAGCACTTCAACGGTCTGACGGATCTTACGCAGACCCAGACCACGGGCGCAGGCCTTGTGAGACTCCAGGCGACCGATCAGGCTCTTTACCAGAGTGACCTTGACAGTCTTGGCGTTACTCATGACCCACCCCCAGGATGTCCTCGATGCTCAAGCCACGCTTGGCGGCGATTTGCGCCGGGGTATTGATCTTGCTCAGACCATCCAGAGTCGCGCGAACCACGTTGTACGGGTTCGTGGAGCCGTGGATCTTGGCCGACACATTATGGATGCCCATGGCGTCGAAGATCGCGCGCATCGGACCGCCGGCCTTCACGCCGGTACCGTCCTTAGCAGGCTGAATCAGGACGCGGGTAGCGCCATGACGGCCTTCAACGGTGTGCTTCACGGTACCGTTGTACAGCTTGATCTTCATCATGTTGTGACGGGCTTGTTCCATTGCCTTTTGTACGGCAACTGGAACTTCCTTGGAACGGCCCTTACCCATGCCGATACCGCCGTCGCCATCACCAACCACGGTCAGAGCGGAGAAAGCCATGATACGGCCGCCCTTGACCACTTTGGTGACGCGGTTGACGCTGATCATTTTCTCGACCAGACCGTCGCCGCGATCTTCTATTTCGTGCTTAGCCATTCTTTACTCCGAATTAGAATACGAGGCCGTGTTCGCGAGCGGCGTCAGCCAAGGCCTTCATGCGGCCGTGGTACTTGAAGCCGGAGCGGTCGAAAGCCACGTTTACGATGCCAGCGGCTTTTGCCTTTTCAGCAATGCGCTTGCCGATCACGGCCGCAGCTGCCACGTTGCCGCCATTGGCGACTTCGGCGCGTACTTCTGCTTCCAGCGAAGAAGCGCTGGCCAGTACCTTGCTGCCGGTCTCGTCAATGATCTGAGCGTAAATGTGGCTATTGGTGCGATGCACAGAGAGGCGCACCATCTTGAGCTCCGCGATCCGTGCACGGGTTTTACGTGCGCGGCGGAGTCGAGCTTGTTTCTTGTCCATGTCAGTGCCTCAGTTACTTCTTCTTGGTTTCTTTCAGAACCACAACCTCGTCGGCATAACGAACGCCCTTGCCCTTGTAGGGTTCCGGCGAGCGGTATGCGCGGATCTCGGCAGCGACCTGACCAACGAGCTGCTTGTTAGCGCCCTTGACCAGGATCTCGGTCTGAGTCGGCGTCTCAACCTTGATGCCTTCCGGCATCTTGTGAGCCACCGGGTGCGAGAAACCCAGAGACAGGTTCAGGGTATCGCCTTGAGCCTGGGCACGATAGCCCACGCCTACCAGCTGCAGCTTCTTCTCGAAGCCCTTGGATACGCCGTTCACCATGTTGTTCAGCAGGGCACGCAGGGTGCCGGACATGGCACGCGCGAACTTGCTGTCGTTCTTGGCGGCGAAAGTCAGCTGGCCATTGTCCAGCTTCACTTCCACGTCGTTGCACAGAGCGGTGCTCAGGGAGCCCAGGGCGCCCTTCACAGTCACGTCTGCAGCGCCGAACTTCACTTCGACGCCGGCCGGAATGACTACCGGATTCTTAGCTACGCGAGACATTTGACCCCCTTATGCCACGACGCAGAGCAGTTCGCCGCCGATGCCGGCTGCGCGCGCTTTGCGATCGGTCATCACGCCCTTGGAGGTGGACAGGATCGCCACGCCCAGACCATTCATGACCTTCGGGATTTCGGTGGAGCCCTTGTACACGCGCAGGCCAGGACGGGATACGCGCTCGATGCGCTCGATCACCGGACGGCCAGCGTAGTACTTGAGCTGGATATCGAGAACAGGCTTCTTCTCTTCGCCGGCAACGGCGAAATCTTCGATGTAGCCTTCTTCCTTCAGCACCTGCGCCAGCGCAACCTTCAGCTTCGAGCAAGGCATGGAAACCTTGACTTTGGAAGCGTGTTGGCCGTTGCGGATGCGGGTCAACATATCGGAAATAGGATCGTGCATGCTCATTCTATGTGTCTCCTATTACCAGCTGGCCTTCACAACACCCGGAATCTCACCCTTCATGGCGATCTCACGCAGCTTGTTGCGACCCAAACCGAATTTACGGAACACACCACGCGGACGACCGGTCACGGCGCAACGACGGCGCTGGCGTACCGGGGAAGCGTTGCGCGGCAGTTGCTGCAGTTGCAGGCGGGCGGCGAAACGCTCTTCTTCCGAGAGGTTCTGGTTGTTGATGGTGGCGATCAGGGCTTCACGCTTGGCGGAGAACTTCTCAGCCAGCTTGACGCGCTTTTCTTCACGGTTAATCAGTGCAAGTCGTGCCATGTGCTTAACCCTTGAACGGGAACTTGAACGCGGCCAGCAGTGCGCGGGCCTCTTCGTCAGTCTTCGCCGTGGTGGTGATAGTGATGTTCATACCACGCAGAGCATCGATCTTGTCGTACTCGATTTCCGGGAAGATGATCTGTTCTTTAACGCCCATGTTGTAGTTGCCGCGGCCGTCGAAGGACTTGGCGGATACACCACGGAAGTCACGAACGCGCGGCAGCGCGATGGTGACCAGACGGTCCAGGAACTCATACATGCGTTCGCGACGCAGAGTCACCTTGCAACCAACCGGATAGTCGTCGCGGATCTTGAAGCCGGCGATGGACTTGCGAGCGGTGGTGACAACCGGCTTCTGGCCGGCGATCTTTTCCATATCGCCCACGGCGAATTCCATTACCTTTTTATCGGCAACAGCTTCACCCACGCCCATGTTCACGGTGATCTTCTCGATACGCGGAACTTGCATGATCGACTTGTAGCCGAACTGTTTCATCAGTTCCGGCACTACGCTGTCTTTGTAGAAATCGTAGAGACGTGCCATGTTTGCTCCTTAGGCGCCGATAACTTCGCCGCTGGACTTGAACACGCGCACCTTGCGGCCGTCTTCAAGAACCTTGAAGCCTACGCGGTCAGCCTTTTGGCTTGCCGGATTGAAAATCGCGACGTTAGAAGCGTCGATGGGCATGGTCTTCTCGACGATACCACCAGCTACGCCACGTACCGGGTTCGGCTTCTGGTGCTTCTTGGCGACATTCACGCCTTCCACAACCAGCTTGGTTTCCAGAACACGCAGGACGGTACCGCGCTTGCCTTTGTCTTTGCCGGTGATTACTACGACTTCATCACCTTTACGAATTTTGCGCATGTGACCTCCTTACAGCACTTCAGGAGCCAGCGATACGATCTTCATGAAGCGTTCGGTACGCAGTTCACGCGTAACGGGCCCGAAGATACGAGTGCCGATCGGCTCAAGCTTGTTGTTGAGCAGAACAGCAGCATTGCTGTCAAACTTGATCAAAGAGCCATCCGGACGGCGCACGCCTTTGGCAGTGCGTACCACGACCGCATTGTAGACGTCGCCTTTTTTGACGCGACCACGCGGAGCGGCATCCTTGATGCTCACCTTGATGATGTCACCTACGCTAGCATAGCGACGCTTGGAGCCACCCAGCACTTTGATGCACTGCACATGACGCGCACCAGTGTTGTCAGCGACCTCAAGCATGGTCTGCATTTGGATCATTTGAGATTACCTTTCTAATCCAACTTTATCCGTCACTTTCCACTGCCGTAAGCAAGGCTTAGATGCCAGCTCGAACAGCGGAAACGCCACAGAACATTCTGTGGCGTATCAAACGGCCAGTTTTGGACCCCGTAAGGGCGGAACTCCTACACAGTAGGTGCAGGAGATGGCCATTATACAGAGGACCTAAGTCCTCTGCAAGCTTTTTACACTTGGCGAGCTTTCTCGACCAGTGCGGTTACCACCCACGACTTGGTCTTCGAGAGCGGACGGGACTCGCTGATGATAACGATGTCGCCAGCCTTGAACTCGTTGTTCTCGTCGTGTGCGTGGAACTTCTTGGAGCGACGGATGATCTTGCCGTAGATCGGGTGCTTAACTTTGCGCTCGACCAGCACGGTCACAGTCTTATCCATCTTGTCGCTGACCACAACGCCGGTCAGCGTACGTACCACTTTGGTTTCGCTCATCTTAAACTGCCTTTTCTTTCAGAACGGTACGAACGCGAGCGATGTCACGACGCACTTTCTTCAGTTCAGAGGTCTTGGCGAGTTGCTGAGTAGCGTGCTGCATGCGCAGCGCAAACTGGGCCTTCAGCAGGCTCAGCAGTTCCGCCTTCAGCTCGTCAACAGTTTTGGCTTTCAGTTCGGACGCTTTCATTACTGACCTACCTGTTTGGTTACGAACACAGTGGCGATCGGCAGCTTAGCTGCGGCCAGACGGAAAGCTTCGCGAGCGAGTTCCTCGGATACGCCATCCATTTCGTACAGCATCTTGCCAGGCTGAATCTCAGCCACGTAGTACTCCGGAGAGCCCTTGCCCCCACCCATACGGACTTCGGCAGGCTTGGAGGTGATCGGCTTGTCCGGGAAGATACGGATCCAGATGCGGCCGCCACGCTTGATGTGACGGGTCATCGCACGACGCGCAGCTTCGATCTGACGCGCGGTCAGACGACCACGACCAACAGCCTTCAGACCGAAATCACCAAAGCTCACCTTGTTGCCACGAGTGGCGATACCGGTGTTACGGCCTTTGTGCTGTTTGCGGTACTTGAGTCTAGTTGGCTGCAGCATTGCGGGCACCCTTTCTCATTTTCTTCTCGGGAGCTGCCGGAGCGGCTACAACTTGGCCCGGCTTCAGCTCGCCTTTGTACACCCATACCTTGATGCCGATGATACCGTAGGTGGTCTTGGCTTCGGAGGTAGCGTAGTCCACATCGGCGCGCAGGGTATGCAGAGGCACGCGGCCTTCGCGGTACCACTCGCTGCGAGCGATGTCGATGCCGTTCAGACGGCCGGACGACATGATCTTGATGCCTTCGGCACCCAGACGCATGGCGTTCTGCATGGCGCGCTTCATGGCGCGACGGAACATCACGCGCTTCTCCAGCTGGGAAGCGATGCCGTCGGCGATGATTTGCGCATCCAGTTCCGGCTTGCGAACTTCTTCGATGTTCACGTGAACCGGCACACCCAGACGCTTCTGCAGTTCCTGCTTCAGGATCTCGATGTCCTCGCCCTTCTTGCCAATCACCACGCCCGGACGGGCGCTGTGAATGGTGATGCGGGCGGACTTAGCCGGACGCTCGATGGTTACGCGGCCAACCGAAGCGTGACCCAGACGCTTCTTCAGGAATTCGCGAACTTCGATATCCTGCTTCAGCATTTCCGGGAAGTTCTGCGAGGACGCGAACCACTTGGAAGACCAGTTTTTGTTAACGGCAAGACGGAATCCCGTCGGATGAATCTTCTGACCCATTTCTTACCCCTTAATTGCCAACGGTCAAGGAAATGTGGCAGGTCTGCTTTTCGATGCGATTGCCACGACCCTTAGCACGGGCAGTGAAACGCTTCAGACTAGCGCCCTTGTCAACAAAGATGCTGGTGACACGCAGGGTGTCGATGTCAGCGCCTTCGTTGTGCTCGGCGTTAGCGATGGCAGATTCCAGCACTTTCTTGATGATGACCGCACCCTTTTTCGGGGAGAAGGCCAGGATATTCAGGGCCTGGTCAACGGGCTTGCCGCGAACCAGGTCCGCTACCAGGCGGCACTTTTGAGCCGACAGGCGAACACTTTTCAGATTTGCAGATACTCTCATCGCTTCACCTTACTTCTTCTTCGCCTTCTTGTCGGCAGCGTGGCCTTTGAAGGTACGAGTCAGAGAGAATTCACCCAGTTTGTGGCCGACCATGTTTTCAGAAACATAGACCGGAACGTGAGTGCGACCGTTGTGCACAGCGATGGTCAGACCAATAAAGTCCGGCAGGATGGTCGAACGACGCGACCAGGTCTTGATCGGACGCTTGTCGCTGGTTGCCCGTACCGCATCGACCTTCTTCAGGAGATGCAGGTCAACGAACGGGCCTTTTTTCTGCGAACGTGCCATTGTCAATTACCCTTTGTTGGAATAGCGACGGCGTACGATCATGTTGTCGGTACGCTTGTTGCGACGGGTGCGGAAGCCCTTAGTCGGGGTACCCCACGGGCTAACCGGAACGCGACCTTCGCCAGTGCGGCCTTCACCACCACCGTGCGGGTGGTCGATCGGGTTCATCGCCGTACCGCGAACGGTCGGACGAATACCGCGCCAACGGGTTGCGCCAGCCTTGCCCAGCTTGCGCAGGGAGTGCTCTTCGTTACCCACTTCGCCAACGGTCGCACGGCAATCGACGTGCACCAGGCGGATCTCGCCAGAGCGCAGACGCAGTTGAGCGTACACGCCTTCACGAGCCAGCAGCATTGCAGAAGCGCCAGCGGAGCGAACCATCTGTGCGCCCTTGCCGGGTTGCATTTCCACGCAGTGGATAGTGGTACCCACCGGGATGTTGCGGATCGGCAGAGCGTTACCGGCCTTGATCGGAGCCTCGGAACCAGACAGCAGCACGGCGCCAACCTTCACGCCACGCGGGGCGATGATGTAGCGACGTTCGCCATCGGCGTAGCACAGCAGGGCGATGTGAGCGGTGCGGTTCGGATCGTATTCGATGCGTTCCACCTTCGCCGGAATGCCATCCTTGTTGCGACGGAAGTCGATCAGACGGTAGTGCTTCTTGTGGCCACCGCCACGATGACGCGTGGTGATGTGACCATTGTGATTGCGGCCACCGGTCGAGTTTTTCTTCTCAACCAGGGAAGCCAGCGGAGCGCCCTTATGCAGGTCCGGGTTTACCACCTTGACAACTGCACGACGACCCGCGGAAGTCGGTTTTACCTTAACGATAGGCATGCTCTATCTCCTCACTCCGCCGCGGCCGGGGTAGCGGTCAGGTCGATTTCTTGACCTTCAACCAGGCTAACGTAGGCCTTCTTCCAGTCACTGCGACGACCGATGGAACGGCCGAAACGCTTAACCTTGCCCTTGACGTTCACAGTGGAAACGCCTTCAACTTTTACGTTGAACAGCATTTCAACAGCGGCCTTGATTTCCGGCTTGGTTGCGTCCTTCGCAACGCGGAACGCCATTTGCTGGTTCTTCTCAGCAATCATGGTGCTCTTTTCGGAAACGATCGGAGCAAGGATTACTTGCAACAGACGTTCTTGGTTCATGCCCACTGCTCCTCCAGTTGCTTCACGGCGTCGCGGGTGATCACGGTCTTCTTGAAGCGCAGCAGGCTGTACGGATCAGCTTGTTGAGCTTCGATAACCAGCACGTTCGGCAGGTTACGCGAAGAGAGATAGAGGTTTTCGCTCAGTTCACCAGTGATGAACAGGGCTTGTTCCAGACCCATGGGCTGAACGGTGCCAACGAATTCCTTGGTCTTCGGGCTGTTGATGGACAGCTCGTCAACCACGATCAGACGCTCGTCGCGCACCAGCTGAGACAGGATAGCTGCCATGCCAGCGCGGAACATCTTGCGGTTAACCTTCTGAGTGAAGTTCTCGTCCGGCTTGTTCGGGAAGGCACGGCCACCGCCACGACGGTTCGGGGTGGAGGTCATACCGGCACGAGCGTTACCAGTGCCCTTCTGACGGAACGGCTTCTTGGTCGAGTGCTTCACTTCGGCACGAGTCAGCTGGGCACGGTTGCCGCTACGAGCGTTCGCCAAGAACGCGGTCACGACTTGGTGAACCAGAGCTTCGTTGTATTCGCGGCCGAACAGAGATTCGGACACTTGCAGGCTACCAACAGCCTTGCCTTGGGTATTGATTACGTTCAATTCCATTACGCACCCGCCTTCACGCTGGGACGCACAACAACTTGACCATTCTTGGCACCCGGGACTGCGCCCTTGACCAGGATCAGTTGACGTTCTGCGTCGACACGAACGATCTCGAGGCACTGAACAGTGCTCTTCACGTTACCGTACTGACCGGCCATGCGCTTACCCGGGAAAACGCGACCCGGATCTTGAGCCTGACCGATGGAACCCGGCGTATTGTGCGAACGCGAGTTACCATGGGAAGCACGGTTGGAGGAGAAGTTGTGACGCTTGATCACGCCGGAGAAACCCTTACCCTTGGAGGTACCGGTTACATCAACCAGCTGACCCACGGAGAAGATTTCCACAGCAATGGCATCACCAGCCTTGTAGCCAGCAACGGCGTCGGCGGTCAGAGCGAACTCGACCAGCGCTTCACCGGCTTCTACGCCAGCCTTGGCGAAGTGACCAGCGGCAGCCTTGGCTACGCGATTGGCCTTCTTGGAACCGAAAGTGAGCTGAACGGCATTGTAGCCATCAGTTTCGGCAGTTTTGATTTGCGTGACGCGGTTTGCGGACATGTCCAGCACAGTTACCGGGATGGTTGCGCCATCTTCGGCAAAAATGCGGGTCATGCCGACTTTGCGACCGACAAGACCTAAACTCATGTTTATTTCCTTTTGCAGGCGCCGATTACGATTGACCGGCATAAAAAACACAAAAGCGGACTCGCCAAAATGGCGAGTCCGCTAATGTATCAAGAAAATTCAGCAGCCGCAAGCACTTAGCGTGCAGCAAGCCAAATTACTCGATTACTGCAGCTTGATTTCCACATCCACACCGGCCGGCAGGTCGAGCTTCATCAGAGCATCAACAGTCTTGTCGGTCGGGTCTACGATGTCCATCAGACGCAGGTGAGTGCGGATTTCCAGCTGATCGCGGGAAGTCTTGTTCACGTGCGGGGAGCGCAGAACGTTGAAACGCTCGATTTTGGTCGGCAGCGGAACCGGGCCCTTGACTACGGCGCCGGTGCGCTTGGCGGTTTCAACGATTTCCTGAGCGGAACGGTCGATCAGGTTGTAATCGAACGCCTTCAGGCGGATGCGGATTTTTTGGCTAGACATTTAGAAATCTCCGCTCCGTTACTTGGTGATCTTGGCAACCACGCCGGCGCCGACGGTACGGCCGCCTTCGCGGATAGCGAAGCGCAGACCTTCTTCCATGGCGATCGGAGCGATCAGTTCAACGCTGAATTCCACGTTGTCGCCCGGCATAACCATTTCCACGCCTTCCTTCAGCGTGATCGCGCCGGTCACGTCGGTGGTGCGGAAGTAGAACTGCGGACGGTAGTTCGCGAAGAACGGGGTGTGACGGCCACCTTCGTCCTTGGACAGAACATACACGGAAGCTTCGAAGCCAGTGTGCGGGGTGATGGAGCCCGGCTTGGCCAGCACTTGGCCACGCTCGACTTCTTCACGCTTGGTGCCGCGCAGCAGCACGCCCACGTTGTCGCCAGCCTGACCTTGATCCAGCAGCTTGCGGAACATTTCCACGCCGGTGCAGGTGGTCTTGGCGGTAGCCTTCAGGCCCACGATTTCGATTTCTTCGCCGACCTTCACGATGCCGCGCTCAACGCGGCCAGTCACCACGGTGCCACGGCCGGAGATCGAGAACACGTCTTCGATCGGCAGCAGGAACGGCTTGTCGATGGCGCGTTCCGGCGTCGGGATGTAGGAGTCCAGAGCGTCGGCCAGACGGAAAATGGACGGTTCGCCCATTTCGGACTGGTCGCCTTCCAGCGCCAGACGAGCGGAGCCGATCACGATCGGGGTGTCGTCGCCCGGGAAGTCGTAGGAAGACAGCAGATCGCGCACTTCCATTTCCACCAGTTCCAGCAGCTCGGCGTCGTCAACCAGGTCAGCCTTGTTCAGGTAGACGATGATGTACGGCACGCCAACCTGGCGGGACAGCAGGATGTGTTCGCGGGTTTGCGGCATCGGACCGTCAGCGGCCGAGCAAACCAGGATCGCGCCGTCCATCTGGGCGGCACCGGTGATCATGTTCTTAACGTAGTCGGCGTGGCCCGGGCAGTCTACGTGAGCGTAGTGGCGGGACTCGGTTTCGTACTCAACGTGCGCGGTATTGATGGTGATACCGCGAGCCTTTTCTTCCGGCGCGCTGTCGATCTGGGAGTAGTCCTTAGCTTCGCCACCGAACTTCTTGGACAGAATGGTGGTGATAGCAGCGGTCAGGGTGGTCTTACCGTGGTCCACGTGACCGATGGTGCCTACGTTTACGTGCGGTTTGGTCCGCTCAAACTTTTCTTTTGCCATTTTGCAAAATTCCTTGATTAAAGAACATTAGATCAGGGCTGGCCGGGCGGTATGTTGTGACCCAGGCCAGCCACAGCGCGCATTACTTCTTAGCAGCCATTACAGCTTCGGCGACGTGCTTCGGCGCCTCGGAGTAGTGCTTGAACTCCATAGAGTAAGTAGCACGACCCTGAGACATGGAACGCAGGTCAGTCGAGTAACCGAACATCTCAGCCAACGGAACTTCGGCCTTGATCTTCTTGCCGCCCAGACCGTCATCGTCCATGCCTTGCACGATGCCGCGACGACGATTCAGGTCGCCCATCACATCGCCCATGTACTCTTCCGGCGTTTCCACTTCCACGGCCATCATCGGCTCGAGGATGCACGGACCAGCGCGGCGCATGGCTTCCTTGAATGCGATGGAGCCAGCCAGTTCGAACGCGATCTGCGAAGAGTCGACATCGTGGTAGGAACCGAAGGTCAGACGCACAGTCACGTCCACCACCGGGAAGCCGGCCAAGATACCGTTGTTCAGCGAGTTGCGGATACCCTTGTCGACGGAGGGAATGAATTCGCGCGGAATCACACCACCCTTGATTTCGTCGAAGAACTTGTAGCCCTGGCCTTCGCCGGACGGTTCCAGAGTAATCGTACAATCACCGTACTGACCCTTACCACCGGACTGCTTGGCATGCTTACCTTGCACGTCGGTAACGGTCTTGGTGATGGTTTCGCGGTAGGCAACTTGCGGGGCGCCGACATTGGCTTCCACGCCGAATTCGCGCTTCATGCGGTCAACCAGAATTTCCAGGTGCAGTTCGCCCATACCGGAAATGATGGTTTGGCCGGATTCTTCGTCGGTACGCACGCGGAACGACGGGTCTTCCTTGGCCAAGCGGTTCAGGGCGACGCCCATCTTTTCCTGGTCGGCCTTGGTCTTCGGCTCAACGGCAACGTGGATCACCGGATCCGGGAACTCCATGCGCTCCAGGATGATTTCGGCGTCGACGGCGCACAGGGTTTCACCGGTGGTGACTTCCTTCAGGCCGATGGCCGCGGCGATGTCGCCGGCGCGCACTTCGTCGATTTCCTTACGGTCGTTGGCGTGCATCTGCACGATACGGCCGATACGCTCCTTCTTGCCCTTGACCGAGTTCAGCACGGTGTCGCCGGACTTCACCACGCCGGAGTAGACGCGGAAGAAGGTCAGCTGGCCCACGTACGGGTCGTTCATCAGTTTGAAGGCCAGAGCCGAGAACGGCTCTTCGTCGGAAGCGTGACGCTCGGCTTCCACGCCATCGGTCTCGCCCTTGATCGCCGGTACTTCGGTCGGCGACGGCAGCAGCTCGATCACGGCGTCCAGCATGCGCTGCACACCCTTGTTCTTGAAGGCGGAACCGCACAGCATCGGCTGGATTTCGCACTTCAGGGTACGTTCGCGCAGACCAGCGATGATTTCTTCCTCGGTCAGCGTTTCGCCGCCCAAGTACTTGTCCATCATCTCGTCGCTGACTTCGGCAGCGGCTTCGACCATCTTTTCACGCCACTCTTCGGCAACGGAAACCAGATCGGCCGGGATGTCGGCGTATTCGAACTTCATGCCTTGCGAGGCTTCGTCCCAAATAATGGCCTTCATCTTCAGCAGGTCAACCACGCCGGTGAAACCGTCTTCGGCACCGATCGGCACCACGATGGGCACCGGATTGCCGCGCAGGCGGGTCTTCACTTGCTCGACCGCGCGGAAGAAGTTGGCGCCTTGACGGTCCATCTTGTTCACGAACGCGATGCGCGGCACGTGGTATTTGTTAGCCTGACGCCATACGGTTTCAGACTGCGGCTGCACGCCACCCACGGCGCAGTACACCATCACGGCGCCGTCCAGAACGCGCATGGAACGCTCCACCTCGATGGTGAAGTCCACGTGTCCCGGGGTGTCGATGATGTTGAAGCGGTGCTCGGGGAACTGCATCCCCATGCCCTTCCAGAACGTGGTGGTAGCAGCAGAGGTAATGGTGATGCCACGCTCCTGCTCTTGCTCCATCCAGTCCATGGTGGCGGCGCCGTCGTGCACTTCACCAATCTTGTGGTTTACGCCGGTGTAAAACAGAATACGTTCAGTAGTCGTCGTCTTACCAGCATCGATGTGAGCGGAGATACCGATATTGCGGTAGCGCTCAATAGGGGTTTTCCGTGCCACGGTTTACACCTTAATAAGTGAACTAGCTTAGAAACGGAAGTGCGAGAAGGCCTTGTTGGCTTCTGCCATGCGGTGCACTTCGTCACGCTTCTTCATCGCGCCGCCACGGCCTTCGGCCGCGTCGAGCAATTCACCAGCCAGGCGCAGGTCCATGGACTTTTCGCCGCGCTTGCGAGCGGCATCGCGCAGCCAACGCATGGCCAGAGCCATACGACGGGACGGACGGACTTCAACAGGAACTTGATAGTTTGCACCACCTACGCGGCGGCTCTTCACTTCCACCACCGGCTTGGCGTTGGACAGCGCGGCGTTGAACACTTCCAGAGCGTTCTTGCCGGATTTCTTTTCGATCTGTTCCAGAGCACCGTAGATGATGCGCTCGGCAACAGACTTCTTGCCGTCGATCATGACGACATTCATGAATTTGGAGAGATCCTGCGAACCGAACTTCGGATCCGGCAGAATTTCACGCTTGGGGACTTCTCTGCGACGTGGCATGTTACTTCCTTAAATATTCAGTTGAGCTGAACTGGCTCATGACTACCCAACGGAGCAGTCACTTACTAGACGACCCTGAGTGTTGATCAGGCCGCCTTCAATACATCCCGATTACTTGGGACGCTTGGCGCCGTACTTGGAGCGAGCTTGCTTACGATCCTTCACGCCCGCGGTATCCAGGGAACCGCGCACGGTGTGGTAACGCACACCCGGCAAGTCCTTGACACGACCGCCGCGGATCAGCACCACGGAGTGTTCCTGCAGGTTGTGGCCTTCACCGCCGATGTACGAAATCACTTCGAAACCGTTGGTCAGACGCACCTTGCACACTTTACGCAGAGCCGAGTTCGGCTTCTTCGGAGTGGTGGTGTAAACACGGGTGCACACGCCACGCTTCTGCGGGCAGGCTTCCAGCGCAGGCACCTTGCTCTTCGCCGTGATGGCGACGCGGCCCTTGCGAACGAGTTGGTTAATGGTTGGCATTACTATCAGTTCCTAGTTGAAGCTTCCCGGAAGCAACACGCCTCCAGAAAGGACGGAGGATTATATTTTAGTCAACGCGTCAGCGTCAAATAAAAAACGCCGCACCACCAACGTTAACCGTTGATGGAGCAGCGTTTTTTCAACACTGGGCCGCGAGGCCTAGCTTAGTCGTCGCTTTCCAGCGCGGCTGGAGCCGGATCGAACAGCATGGACTCGCCTGCGTCCAGACCCAGGTTCTGGCGACGGCGGGTGCGGTGGTAGGCGAGACCGGTGCCAGCCGGGATCAGACGGCCGACGATCACGTTTTCCTTCAGACCGCGCAGGTCGTCCTTCTTGCCCATGATGGCCGCTTCGGTCAGCACGCGCGTGGTTTCCTGGAAGGAAGCCGCGGAGATGAACGAGTCGGTGGACAGCGAGGCCTTGGTGATGCCCAGCAGCACGTTTTCGTACTGCGCCGGCTCCTTGCCCTCCGCCATCATCTTGTCGTTCATTTCCAGCACGTCGGCGCGTTCCACCTGCTCGCCCTGGATGAACTCGGTGTCGCCGCTGTCGGAGATCACGACGCGACGCAGCATCTGGCGAATGATCACCTCGATGTGCTTGTCGTTAATCTTCACGCCCTGCAGTCGGTACACTTCCTGCACTTCCTGAACGATGTAGCGAGCCAGCGCTTCGATACCCTGCAGACGCAGGATGTCGTGCGGATCGACCGGGCCGTCGACGATGGATTCGCCGCGGTTCACCACCTGGCCGTCGTGGACCAGCACGTGCTTGTCCTTCGGGATCAGGTTTTCGTAACCGCTGCCTTCCAGATCAGTGATGATCAGGCGTTGCTTGCCCTTGGTGTCCTTACCGAACGATACGGTACCGGTCACCTCGGCCAGCATGCCGGCATCCTTCGGCGAACGCGCTTCGAACAGCTCGGCCACGCGCGGCAGACCACCGGTAATGTCGCGGGTCTTGGACGATTCTTGCGGGATGCGGGCCAGCACTTCGCCCTTGCCCACGTCCTGACCGTCGCGCACGGTGATGATGGCGCCCACCTGGAAGGTGATCGACACCGAGGCATCGGAACCCGCCAGCTTCACTTCGTTGCCGTTGTCGTCCAGCAGCTTCACCAAGGGGCGCAGCATCTTGGACTGCGAACCGGCGCGGCGCTTCGGATCGATCACCACCAGCGTGGACAGGCCGGTCACTTCGTCGGTCTGCTTGGCTACGGTGTTGCCTTCTTCCACGTTTTCGAACTTCACGCGGCCAGCGTACTCGGTGATGATCGGACGGGTGTGCGGGTCCCATGTGGCCAGAACCGTGCCTGCCTTGATCTGCAGGCCGTCGGTCACCATCAGGGTCGCGCCGTACGGCACCTTGTGGCGCTCGCGCTCGCGGCCCATGTCGTCGTGGATCACCACTTCGCCGGAGCGGGTGATGACGATCAGCTCGCCCTTGGTGTTCGCCACGTAGCGCATCTGGCTGGAGAAGCGCACGGTGCCGTTGGACTTGCCTTCCACCTGGCTAGCGGCAGCGTTTCGAGACGCCGCGCCACCGATGTGGAAGGTACGCATGGTCAGCTGGGTGCCCGGTTCGCCGATCGACTGCGCGGCGATCACGCCCACGGCTTCGCCGGCGTTCACTTGCTTGCCGCGCGCCAGGTCGCGACCGTAGCACTTGGCGCACAGGCCGTAGCGCGTGTCGCAAGTGATGGCGGTGCGGACCTTGACTTCGTCGATGCCGAGGCTGTCGATCAGGTCGACCATCTGCTCGTCCAGCAGCGTGGCGGCTTCGATCACGGTTTCGCCGGTGGACGGATCCACCACGTCTACCGCGGTCACGCGGCCGAGGATGCGGTCGCGCAGCGCTTCGATCACGTCGCCGCCCTGCAGCACGGCCTTCATGGTGAAGCCGTTGGTCGTGCCGCAATCGTCTTCCACCACCACCAAGTCCTGGGTCACGTCAACCAGACGACGCGTCAGGTAACCGGAGTTCGCGGTCTTCAAGGCGGTATCCGCCAGACCCTTACGCGCGCCGTGAGTGGAGATGAAGTACTGCAGTACGGTCAGGCCTTCGCGGAAGTTGGCGGTAATCGGCGTTTCGATAATCGAGCCGTCCGGCTTCGCCATCAGACCCCGCATGCCGGCCAGCTGCTTGATCTGGGCGGCGGAACCCCGCGCGCCCGAGTCGGCCATCATGTAAATGGAGTTGAAGGACTCTTGGTCCACTTCCTTGCCTTCGCGGTCCAGCACCTTCTGCTTGGACAGCTCGTCCATCATGGCCTTGGCGATCTTGTCGCCGGTGCGGCCCCAGATGTCCACTACCTTGTTGTAGCGTTCGCCCTGGGTCACCAGACCTTGACGGTACTGTTCCTCGATTTCCTTGACTTCCTTGTTCGCCTCGCCCAGCAGCTCGACCTTCTTGGCCGGGATTTGCATGTCGTCCACGCAAATCGAGATGCCGCCGCGGGTGGAGTAGGCGAAACCGGTGTACATCAGCTGGTCGGCGAAGATCACCGTGTCGCGGATGCCGCAACGACGGAAGGAAACGTTGATCAGTTTCGAGATTTCCTTCTTCTTCAGCGCCTTGTTGATGTGCTCGAACGGCAGGCCCTTAGGCAGGATGTCCGACAGGATGGCGCGGCCAACGGTGGTGTTGTAGCGCTTGATCACCGGCTGGAACTCGCCCTGCTCGTCCTTTTCCCATTCCTTCAGGCGGACGGTGATGCGGGTGGCCAGTTCAACCTGACGGGTTTCGTAAGCGCGATGCACTTCCTTGGTGTCCGCGAACACCATGCCTTCGCCCTTGCCGTTTACCTTGTCGCGGGTCATGTAGTACAGACCCAACACGATATCCTGCGACGGCACGATGATAGGCTCGCCGTTGGCCGGGGACAGCACGTTGTTGGTGGCCAGCATCAGGGTGCGGGCTTCCATCTGCGCTTCCAGCGACAGCGGCACGTGAACGGCCATCTGGTCACCGTCGAAGTCGGCGTTGAACGCCGCGCAGACCAGCGGGTGCAGCTGGATGGCCTTGCCTTCGATCAGCACCGGCTCAAACGCCTGGATGCCCAGACGGTGCAGGGTCGGGGCGCGGTTCAGCAGCACCGGATGCTCGCGGATCACGTCTTCCAGGATGTCCCACACTTCCGGCACTTCCTGCTCGACCAGCTTCTTGGCCGCCTTGATGGTGGAGGCCAGGCCCATCACTTCCAGCTTGTGGAAGATGAAAGGCTTGAACAATTCCAGCGCCATCTTCTTCGGCAGGCCGCACTGATGCAGACGCAGGGTCGGGCCCACGGTGATCACGGAACGACCGGAGTAGTCCACGCGCTTACCCAGCAGGTTTTGACGGAAGCGACCGCCCTTACCCTTGATCATGTCGGCCAGCGACTTCAGCGGACGCTTGTTGGCGCCGGTCATCGCCTTGCCGCGACGACCGTTGTCCAGCAGGGAGTCAACCGATTCCTGCAGCATGCGCTTTTCGTTGCGCACGATGATGTCCGGCGCGCGCAGCTCCAGCAGGCGCTTCAAACGGTTGTTCCGGTTGATGACGCGGCGGTACAGGTCGTTCAGGTCCGAGGTGGCGAAACGGCCGCCATCCAGCGGCACCAGCGGACGCAGTTCCGGCGGCAGCACCGGCAGCACTTCCAGGATCATCCATTCCGGCTTCATGCCGGAACGTTGGAAGGCTTCCAGCACCTTCAGGCGCTTGGCGATCTTCTTGATCTTGGTGTCGGAGTTGGTGGCTTCCAGTTCGCGACGCAGGGTCTCAATCTCGCTGTCCAGGTCCAGCTTTTTCAGCAGTTCCTTGACCGCCTCGGCGCCCATCATGGCGACGAACTCTTCGCCGTATTGGTCTTCCTTGTCCAGGAAGTCCTCTTCGGTCAGCAGCTGGCGGTATTGCAGCGGGGTCATGCCCGGGTCGGTCACGACAAACGCTTCGAAGTACAGCACGCGCTCGATGTCGCGCAGCGTCATGTCCAGCACCATGCCCAGACGCGACGGCAGCGACTTCAGGAACCAGATGTGCGCGGTCGGGCTAGCCAGCTCGATGTGGCCCATGCGCTCGCGGCGCACCTTGGACAGCGTCACTTCCACGCCGCACTTCTCGCAGATCACGCCGCGATGCTTCAGGCGCTTGTACTTACCGCACAAGCACTCGTAATCCTTCACCGGTCCGAAGATGCGGGCGCAGAACAGGCCGTCGCGTTCCGGCTTGAAGGTACGGTAGTTGATGGTTTCCGGCTTCTTGACTTCGCCATAAGACCAGGAACGGATCTTGTCAGGCGAGGCGATGCCGATCTTGATCGCATCAAACTCTTCTTCTTGCGTAACTTGCTTAAAGAGATCGAGCAAAGCTTTCATTGCGTCTCCAGTTCAGGGGACAGGCGCGGCGGCAGTGCGCCGCGCCCTCACCCAATCAATAACGTTCCAGGTCCATGTCGAGGCCCAGCGAGCGGATTTCCTTCACCAATACATTGAAGGATTCCGGCATGCCGGCGTCGATCTTGTGCTCGCCCTTGACGATGTTTTCGTAGACCTTGGTACGACCGGTCACATCGTCCGACTTCACCGTCAGCATTTCCTGCAGGGTGTAGGCGGCGCCATAAGCCTCCAGCGCCCACACTTCCATCTCACCGAAACGCTGGCCGCCGAACTGGGCCTTACCGCCCAGCGGCTGCTGGGTCACCAGCGAGTACGGGCCGGTGGAACGGGCGTGCATCTTGTCATCGACCAGGTGATGCAGCTTCAGGTAGTGCATCACGCCCACGGTGACCTTGCGGTCGAAGGCTTCGCCGGAGCGGCCGTCATGCAGGGTCATCTGGGTCTTGGACTCGTTGAAGCCCATCTTGTCGGTCAACTCGTCGCCATCCGGGTAGGCCAGATCCAGCATGTGCTTGATCTCGGCTTCCTTGGCGCCGTCGAATACCGGCGTGGCGAAGGTCATGCCCTTGCTCAGGTTCTGCGCCAGCTGCAGCACTTCGTCGTCGCTCAGGCCGGCGATTTCTTCCGGCTTGCCGGTTTCGTTATAGATGCGCTCCAGGTAGGCGCGGATATCGGCCACCGACTGCTGCTGCTTGACCATGCGGTCAATGCGCTCGCCGATGCCCTTGGCCGCCCAGCCCAGGTGCACTTCCAGAATCTGACCGATGTTCATACGCGACGGCACGCCCAGCGGGTTCAGCACGATGTCGACCGGACGGCCGTCGCCCATGTAGGGCATGTCTTCCACTGGCAGGATGCGCGATACCACACCCTTGTTGCCGTGGCGGCCGGCCATCTTGTCGCCGGCCTGCAGGCGACGCTTCACGGCCAAGTAGACCTTGACCATCTTCTGCACGCCCGGCGGCAGCTCGTCGCCCTGAGTCAGCTTGCGCTTCTTGTCTTCGAACTTGAGGTCGAACTCTTCGCGCTTCTGCGCCAGGCTTTCCTTGATCAGCTCCAGCTGCTTGGCGATGTCTTCATCGCTCATGCGGATGTCGAACCAATCATGCTTGGTCGGCAGGCTGGCCAGGTATTCCTGGTCGATCACGGTGCCCTTGGCCAGGCGCTTCGGACCGCCGTTGGCGGCCTTGCCCACGATCAGGCGCTCGATACGGCTGAAGGCGTCGTTGTCGAAAATACGCAGCTGGTCGTTCAGGTCCAGACGATAGCGCTTCAGTTCCGCGTCGATGATGGACTGGGCGCGCTTGTCGCGCTCGATGCCTTCGCGGGTGAACACCTGCACGTCGATCACCGTGCCCACGGTGCCGGTCGGCACGCGCAAGCTTGTGTCCTTCACGTCGGAAGCCTTCTCGCCGAAGATCGCGCGCAGCAGCTTCTCTTCCGGCGTCAGCTGGGTTTCGCCCTTAGGCGTCACCTTGCCCACCAGCACGTCGCCGGCTTCGACTTCCGCGCCGATGTAGACGATGCCGGACTCATCCAGACGGCCCGCCATGCGTTCGGACAGGTTCGGGATGTCGCGGGTGATTTCTTCCGGTCCCAGCTTGGTGTCGCGGGCCACCACGGACAGTTCTTCGATATGGATCGAGGTGTAGCGGTCTTCGGCGACCAGCTTCTCCGAGATCAGGATCGAGTCTTCGTAGTTGTAACCGTTCCACGGCATGAAGGCGATGGTCATGTTCTGACCCAGCGCCAATTCGCCCAGGTCGGTGGAGGCGCCGTCGGCCACCACGTCGCCGCGCGCGATGTGGTCGCCCACCTTCACGATCGGACGCTGGTTGATGTTGGTGTTCTGGTTGGAACGGGTGAACTTGGTCAGGTTGTAGATGTCCACGCCCACTTCGCCAGCGGTCGCTTCTTCGTCGTTGACGCGGACCACCACGCGGCCGGCGTCGACGTAGTCCACCACGCCGCCGCGACGAGCGACCACGGTGGTGCCGGAGTCGACTGCCACCGAGCGTTCGATGCCGGTGCCGACGAAGGCTTTTTCCGGACGCAGGCAAGGCACGGCCTGACGCTGCATGTTGGCGCCCATCAATGCGCGGTTGGCGTCATCGTGCTCCAGGAACGGAATCAAGGATGCGGCCACGGACACCACCTGGCCGGTGGCCACGTCCATGTACTGCACGCGGTCCGGCGTCGCCAGAATGGTTTCGCCCTTCTCGCGGCAGGTCACCAGCTCGTCGATCAGCGCGCCTTCGTCATTCAGCTCGGCGTTGGCCTGAGCAATGACGTAGCGGCCTTCCTCGATCGCCGACAGGTAGTCGATCTCGTTGGTCACCTTGCCGTCCACGACCTTGCGGTACGGGGTTTCCAGGAAGCCGAACTCGTTGGTGCGCGCGAACACGGACAGCGAGTTGATCAGACCGATGTTCGGACCTTCAGGCGTTTCGATCGGGCACACGCGGCCATAGTGGGTCGGGTGCACGTCGCGCACTTCGAAGCCGGCGCGTTCGCGGGTCAGACCGCCCGGGCCAAGAGCCGATACGCGGCGCTTGTGGGTGATTTCCGACAGCGGGTTGGTCTGGTCCATGAACTGGGACAGCTGCGAGGAACCGAAGAATTCCTTGATCGCGGCGGACACCGGCTTGGCGTTGATCAGATCGTGCGGCATCAGGTTGTCGGACTCGGCCTGATTCAGGCGTTCCTTGACCGCGCGCTCCACGCGCACCAGGCCGGCGCGGAACTGGTTTTCCGCCAGTTCGCCCACCGAGCGCACGCGGCGGTTGCCCAGGTGATCGATGTCGTCCACTTCGCCGCGGCCATTGCGCAGCTCGGTCAGGATGGCGATGACGGACACGATGTCTTCCGTGGCCAGCGTGCCTTCCATCACGTCGCGGCGCGACGCGAACTTCTCGCCGATCAGGGTCTTGAACCACTCCGGCGTCTTGTCGTCGAACTTGTACTGATAGGTGCGGGAGCTGAACTTCATGCGGCCCACGCGCGACAGATCGTAGGTTTCCTCGCTGAAGAACAGGCGCTGGAACAGCGCTTCCACCGCGTCTTCGGTCGGCGGTTCGCCCGGGCGCATCATGCGATAGATCGCCACGCGAGCCTGGGTCTGATCCTGGATGTCGTCGGAACGCAGGGTCTGCGAGATGTAGGCGCCCTGGTCCAGATCGTTGGTGAACAGCACCTCGACCTGCTCCACCTCGGCCAGCGCGAACTTGGCCAGGCTTTCCTCGGTCACTTCCTCGTTGGCGCGCGCGATCACTTCGCCGGTGTTCTGGTTCACCACATTGACAGCCAGTACCTTGCCCAGCAGCGCGTCGGCCGGCACTTCGATGCGGTCCAGCTCAGCCGCTTGGATGTCGCGGATGTGCTTGGCGGTGATGCGCTTGTCCTTGGCCACGATCAGCTTGCCGTCGGCGGCAACGATGTCGAACTTGGCCACTTCGCCCTTCAGGCGATCCGGCACCACGCGCATGAACACGCCCGACTTGGTCAGGTAGAAGGTGTCGAAGCTGTAGAATTCGGACAGGATTTCTTCGTTGGTGTAGCCCAGCGCCTTCAGCAGGATGGTCACCGGCATCTTGCGGCGACGGTCGATACGGAAGTACAGCAGGTCCTTCGGATCGAATTCGAAGTCCAGCCAGGAGCCACGGTAAGGAATCACGCGGGCGGAGAACAGCAGCTTGCCGGACGAGTGCGTCTTGCCGCGGTCGTGCTCGAAGAACACGCCCGGAGAACGGTGCAGCTGGGAGACGATGACGCGTTCGGTACCGTTGATAATGAAGGAGCCGTTGGCCGTCATGAGCGGAATTTCGCCCATATAGACTTCGTTCTCGCGCACTTCCTTCACCACCGGCTTGGACGATTCCTTGTCGAAAATCGTCAGGCGGATACGCGCGCGCAGCGGCGCGGCAAACGTGATGCCGCGCAGCTGGCATTCCTGCACGTCGAACGGCGGCTCGCCCAGAATATAGTGGGCAAAGTCGAGACGCGCGTAACCATTATGGCTGACGATCGGAAAAATCGACTTGAACGCAGCCTGAAGACCCACATCCTTGCGCTCATCCAGCGGCGTACCCAGCTGGAGAAATTCGGTGTAGGAATCAATCTGGGTCGCCAACAGGAAGGGGACATCGAGAACACTGGCACGTTTCGCAAAGCTCTTACGAATACGCTTCTTCTCAGTAAACGAATAACTCATAGAGTCTCCATCGAGGTGGGTGGCGCAAGAAACCAAAAGTCAGCAGCCACGCCTAGTATATTGCTGGCTTTTACTTTCTTCGCTTCCGCCAACTACAAGCGCAATAAGGCTGGCGGATTTCTCCGCCAGCCTCACCTTCTTTTTCAAAGAAGATTATTTGACTTCAGCCTTGGCACCGGCTTCGATCAGTTGCTTAGCGATGTCATCGGCTTCAGCCTTGGACACGCCTTCCTTCACGTTCTTCGGAGCGCCGTCTACCAGGTCCTTGGCTTCCTTCAGACCCAGACCGGTGATAGCGCGAACAACCTTGATCACGCCAACCTTGTTGTCGCCGGCGCCGGTCAGGACGACGTCGAACTCGGTCTTTTCTTCAGCAGCGGCAGCGCCACCAGCGGCCGGGCCGGCAACGGCAACGGCAGCGGCGGAAACGCCGAACTTCTCTTCGAACGCCTTAACCAGGTCGTTCAGTTCCATCACGGTCAGACCAGCAACGGCCTCGAGGATGTCTTCTTTGGTGATTGCCATGTGAAAATCTCCTGAATTCTATAAGAATCAAATAAGTTAAGCGGCTTCGGCTTGCTTCTCGGCCAATGCAGCCAGCGCGCGGGCGAAGCCAGCGACCGGAGCCTGCATAACGTAGAGAAGCTTGGACAGCAGTTCTTCGCGGCTCGGGATGGAAGCCAGCTCAGCAACCTGAGCGGCGTTCATTACCTTGCCATCGTAGGAACCGGCCTTGACGATGATCTTGTCGTCAGCCTTGGCAAATTGATGCAGCACCTTGGCAGCAGCAACCGGGTCGGCGGAGATGCCGTATACCAGCGGACCGACCATTTGGTCAGCCAGCTCGGCAAACGGAGTGCCTTCCACGGCGCGACGCACCAGCGTGTTCTTCAGAACGCGCAGGTAAACGCCGTTCTCGCGCGCCTGAGCGCGGAGCTTGGTCATGCTGCTAACCTCGATGCCCCGATATTCAGCGATAACGAGGGTCTGAGCTTGTGCCAGTTGAGCAGCAACTTCAGCTACGACCGCCTTTTTATCTTCGATATTGAGACTCAAGGTCTACCTCCTAGACTGAAATGAGACGAAAGGATTTTCGCCTCGCTTTGCAGCGGCGACCTGTATCAGGAGACATCAAAAAGAACTGGTGCTCATGGACGGAATTGAACCGTCGACCTCTCCCTTACCAAGGGAGTGCTCTACCCCTGAGCTACATGAGCTTTGAACTTAAGAAGCCTGTTTCGGGTACACCATCTGCGTAGGATGCTGAGTCATCTTGCGACGATTTCGCGATTAAGCCTTGCGGCACCTACGGTCTTTGACAATCCGGCGGGCAAGCCCGCCAGCCCAAAGCCTTTGACGAGGCGGCTTTCGCCGCCCGTCATGCTCCGGCAGCGATTAAGCGCTGACGGTAGCGGTATCTACGCGAGCGCCGACACCCATGGTGCTGGATACGGCGATTTTCTTCAGATACACGCCCTTGGAAGCTGCCGGCTTGGCTTTCACCAGGGCATCCACCAGAGCGGAGAAGTTTTCGCGCAGAGCTTCAACTTCGAACGAAGCGCGGCCGATGGTGGCGTGAATGATACCAGCCTTGTCGGTACGGTATTGAACCTGACCGGCCTTGGCGTTCTTCACGGCTTCGGCGACGTTCGGGGTCACGGTGCCAACCTTCGGGTTCGGCATCAGACCGCGCGGACCCAGGATTTGGCCCAGCTGACCCACAACGCGCATAGCGTCCGGGGAAGCGATCACGACGTCGAAGTTCAGGTTGCCGGCCTTGACTTGTTCAGCCAGGTCGTCGAAACCCACCACGTCAGCGCCGGCAGCCTTGGCGGCTTCGGCGTTGGCGCCTTGAGCAAACACGGCAACGCGCACGCTCTTGCCAGTACCACGCGGCAGCACAACGGCGCCACGGACGACTTGGTCGGATTTACGCGGATCCACGCCCAGGTTCACGGCGATGTCGATCGACTCGTCGAACTTGGCGGTGGCGGCAGCCTTAACCAGAGCGATAGCTTCTTCGACAGCGTACAGCTTGTTGCGGTCAACCGTAGCCTTCAGGGATTGCATGCGCTTGGAGATCTTAGCCATTTACACGCCCTCCACTTCCAGACCCATCGAACGGGCGGAGCCGGCGATGGTGCGAACAGCGGCGTCCAGATCAGCAGCGGTCAGATCCGCTTGCTTGGTCTTGGCAATTTCTTCCAGCTGAGCGCGAGTTACCTTGCCAACCTTGTCGGCGTGAGCCTTGGCGGAGCCGGACTTGATGCCAGCAGCCTTCTTCAGCAGGAAGGTCGCCGGCGGCGTCTTCATGGTGAAGGTGAAGGATTTGTCCGCGTAGGCGGTGATCACAACCGGAATCGGCATGCCGGGTTCCATGCCCTGGGTTTGAGCATTGAACGCCTTGCAGAATTCCATGATATTCAGACCGCGCTGACCCAGAGCCGGACCGATCGGAGGCGACGGGTTGGCCTTGCCAGCGGCGACTTGCAGCTTGATGTAGCCGACAATTTTCTTTGCCACGATTAAAACTCCTAAAATGGGTATAACGCGAAGCGAGCTTCGCTCCCCTGACGAAAGCGCAACATGTTACACGCTTTCAAAAATCTTGCCAAGCAAAATCTTACAGCTTTTCTACCTGGCTGAATTCCAGCTCCACCGGCGTATCGCGACCGAAGATCTGTACCGACACGCGCAGCTTGTTGCGCTCGTAGTTGACCTCATCGACCGTGCCGTTGAAATCATTGAACGGGCCATCAACAACGCGAACCTTCTCACCCACCTCGAACAGCACCTTGGGCTTCGGCTTCTCCACGCCCTCTTGCATTTGCTGCATGATGGCCTCGACTTCCTTCTTGGAAATCGGCGCCGGGCGATTGGCGGTACCTCCGACAAAACCCGTCACCTTGGGCGTACTCTTCACCAAGTGCCAGGTGTCGTCGGTCATTTCCATTTCCACCAGCACGTAGCCAGGGAAGAACTTGCGCTCGGTGATGGATTTACGGCCGTTCTTGACGTCCACAACCTCTTCCACCGGCACCAGAATCTGACCAAATTGATCGGCGATGTCGGAACGCTCGATACGTTCACGCAGCGCCTTTTGCACGCTCTTTTCAAAACCCGAATAGGCGTGTACCACATACCAGCGCTTAGCCATTATCAACCTCGACCGAGAATCACATCATAAATCAGCCAGGACAGCCCGGAATCGACCATCCACATAAAAAGAGCCAACACGGCGACGAAGAGGAAAACCATCAAGGTCACCTGAGTCGCCTCCTTGCGCGTCGGCCAGACCACCTTGCGAGCCTCGACCATGGACTCGTTGGCATACGCCACCAAGCCCTTGCCCGGAGCCGACGTCCAAACCACGCCGGCAGCCAGCAAAATGGACACGACAAAAGCCAGCGCGCGCAGCAAGCCCTGACCTTCCGGAATCATGTAAAAGGCCACGATGCCGGCGACAACCACAAGACTAGCCAGAGCCAGCTTGATCTTATCTTGCATTTCCATGTTGAATCTTCTCTCGCATATGCGACAAAAGACCAACCGGCGCATAGCGCCGGCTGGTCTTAATTGGCAGGCCAGGAGGGTCTCGAACCCCCAACCCTCGGTTTTGGAGACCGATACTCTACCAATTGAGCTACTGGCCTTTAAACCTTACTTAGTAATCTTGGCAACCACGCCGGCGCCGACGGTACGACCGCCTTCGCGGATAGCGAAGCGCAGACCTTCTTCCATGGCGATCGGAGCGATCAGTTCAACGCTGAATTCCACGTTGTCGCCCGGCATAACCATTTCCACGCCTTCCTTCAGCGTGATCGCGCCGGTCACGTCGGTGGTGCGGAAGTAGAACTGCGGACGGTAGTTCGCGAAGAACGGGGTGTGACGGCCACCTTCGTCCTTGGACAGAACATACACGGAAGCTTCGAAGCCAGTGTGCGGGGTGATGGAGCCCGGCTTGGCCAGCACTTGGCCACGCTCGACTTCTTCACGCTTGGTGCCGCGCAGCAGCACGCCCACGTTGTCGCCAGCCTGACCTTGATCCAGCAGCTTGCGGAACATTTCCACGCCGGTGCAGGTGGTCTTGGCGGTAGCCTTCAGGCCCACGATTTCGATTTCTTCGCCGACCTTCACGATGCCGCGCTCAACGCGGCCAGTCACCACGGTGCCACGGCCGGAGATCGAGAACACGTCTTCGATCGGCAGCAGGAACGGCTTGTCGATGGCGCGTTCCGGCGTCGGGATGTAGGAGTCCAGAGCGTCGGCCAGACGGAAGATGGACGGTTCGCCCATTTCGGACTGGTCGCCTTCCAGCGCCAGACGAGCGGAGCCGATCACGATCGGGGTGTCGTCGCCCGGGAAGTCGTAGGAAGACAGCAGATCGCGCACTTCCATTTCCACCAGTTCCAGCAGCTCGGCGTCGTCAACCAGGTCAGCCTTGTTCAGGTAGACGATGATGTACGGCACGCCAACCTGGCGGGACAGCAGGATGTGTTCGCGGGTTTGCGGCATCGGACCGTCAGCGGCCGAGCAAACCAGGATCGCGCCGTCCATTTGGGCGGCACCAGTGATCATGTTCTTAACGTAGTCGGCGTGGCCCGGGCAGTCTACGTGAGCGTAGTGACGGGACTCGGTTTCGTACTCAACGTGCGCGGTATTGATGGTGATACCGCGAGCCTTTTCTTCCGGCGCGCTGTCGATCTGGGAGTAGTCCTTAGCTTCGCCACCGAACTTCTTGGACAGAATGGTGGTGATAGCAGCGGTCAGGGTGGTCTTACCATGGTCAACGTGACCGATGGTGCCGACGTTTACGTGCGGTTTGGTCCGCTCGAACTTTTCCTTAGCCATGGCAAATTTCCTGAATACGAAACAAGCTACAGTTGAACGATGGTGCCCATGGGCAGAATTGAACTGCCGACCTCTCCCTTACCAAGGGAGTGCTCTACCCCTGAGCTACATGGGCCCTAAAACAGGCTAATCAAACGCTTGGAGCGGGTGAAGGGAATCGAACCCTCGTCGTAAGCTTGGAAGGCTTCTGCTCTACCATTGAGCTACACCCGCCTGGCTCTACAACAAGACAGCTAGACTTCACTGCCAAGCGCTTCATCTAATTCTGGTGGAGGGAGAAGGATTCGAACCTTCGAAGGCAGAGCCGTCAGATTTACAGTCTGATCCCTTTGACCGCTCGGGAATCCCTCCTGAAAGAGACCCGAATATTATAGATGCCTCCGCAGGTCGTCAACACCTTTCGTAAAAAAAATTGCAGTTTTTCGCAGTCGCAATAAAAATGCCCCACCAGCGGCGGGGCATTTCCTTTCCTATCAGGCACTTAACGCAATCAGGCCTGGCCGGAAATTTTCAGATACTTCTGGTACAGCTCATCCTTGCTCTCCGGATGGGACGGATCGAGCGGGATGCAATCCACCGGACAGACCTGCTGGCACTGCGGCTCATCGTAGTGGCCGACGCACTGCGTGCACAGATTCGGGTCGATCTGATAAATCTCCTCGCCCTGGGAGATCGCGTTATTGGGGCACTCCGGCTCACAGACGTCGCAATTGATGCATTCGTCGGTAATCATCAAAGACATAGTACTTTCCTCAAGTATTTCACATGGTGAATTCTGTCACCCGCCGCGCGCAGTCGCAAGCGCGCGCTGGTTATATCCATAGATGGGCGAATCGCGATCAGGCGCCCTGCGTCGCTCGGCCCAGCAGCCCGTAGTGCACCATGCCCGCCTTGTCCCGACGCAACAGCGTCAGCCCGGCCGGCAGCGCATCGGGCCATTGCCTCGCCTCCACGTAGGCCACGCCGTCGTCGCTCAACAGCTCGGCCAGCCTGGGCAGCACCTGCTGCAGCAGCTCGCTATCGTAAGGCGGATCGACAAAGACCACATCGAAGCGCTCGCGCGCATTCTTCAGATAGAGCAAGGCATCGCCGCCCACCACCTCTAGCGCCTCGGCCTTCAGCAATTGTCGATTAGCCTGCAAGGACTCGCATACCAAGCGCGACTTCTCCACCATCACCACGCGCCGCGCATTGCGCGACGCCGCCTCGAAACCGAGCGCGCCGCTACCAGCGAACAAATCCAGGCATGATTTGCCGTACAGATCCTGGCCCAACCAGTTGAACAGGGTTTCGCGGACGCGATCGGGGGTGGGACGCAAACCGGCCGCATCCGGAAAAGGCAGCATGCGGCGCCGGAATTCGCCACCGATGATTCTGACCTTGTTACGTGATTGACTCATGACTCTCGACTTCCTGAAACAAGGGCAGGAGTGTAACCCGATCAGCACCTTAACGCCTCATTCCCGCTCGGACATGCGGAAATTCTGTCGCATGGCGGATGCAAAACGAAAAGATTCCTTATATATGTATGCCACACTGCGCTTTCTGATGCGCGCAATCCTGTGCGATGCGCCGTTTGAGGATACAATTTAGCCATTTATCGCTTTTCCTGGTCCATTTACGCATGTTTAGCTTCTTCAAGAAAAAGCCCAAGCCAATCGAAACGCCCGCCAGCGAAGCGCCGGCGCAGACGCCAAGCACGCCGGCAACGGATATCGCAGAGCCGACGCAAACCGAAGCCTCCCCGGCCGCCCCCACCCTCGCCACGCCGCCGGCACCGGCGCCAGCCGAGCCCATGTCTGCCGCCTCCGCCCCGCCTGCGACCGAACCGGCGCCGCTGAAGAAAATGAGCTGGACCGAGCGTCTGAAGGCCGGCCTGGCCAAAACCCGAGACAAGCTGGGCAAATCGCTGGCCGGCGTGTTCGGCGGCGGCAAGATAGACGAAGACCTGTATGAAGAACTGGAAACGGTGCTGCTGACCGCCGACATGGGCATGGATGCCACCGTCCATTTGCTGGGCGATGTGCGCGAGCGCGTGTCGCTGAAGGGGCTGAAGGACGCGTCCGAGCTGAAAGGCGCGCTGAAGGATTCGCTGCAGGATCTGATCGGCCCGCTGGAAGTGCCGCTCAATGTGGAGGGCAAGAAGCCTTTCGTGATCATGATGACCGGCGTCAACGGCGCCGGCAAAACCACCTCCATCGGCAAGTTGGCCAAGTACTACCAGAGCCAGGGCAAGAGCGTGTTGCTGGCCGCCGGCGACACCTTCCGCGCCGCCGCGCGCGAACAGTTGATCGCCTGGGGCGAGCGCAACAACGTCACCGTGATCGCGCAGCAAGGCGGCGACTCCGCCGCCGTATGCTATGACGCGATCCAGGCCGCCGTCGCCCGCGGCATCGACATCGTACTGGCCGACACCGCCGGCCGCCTGCCGACGCAGCTGCACCTGATGGAGGAAATCAAAAAGGTCAAGCGCGTGATACAGAAAGCGCTGCCGGACGCGCCGCATGAAGTGGTGCTGGTGCTGGACGCCAACATCGGCCAGAACACCGTCAATCAGGTCAAGGCCTTCGACGACGCGCTGGGCCTGACCGGCTTGATCCTGACCAAGCTGGACGGCACGGCCAAGGGCGGCGTGATCGCAGCCATCGCCAAGCAACGTCCCGTTCCGCTGCGCTTCATCGGCGTGGGCGAGAGCATAGACGACTTGCGGCCGTTCAACAGCCGCGACTACATCGACGCGCTGTTCGAATAAGACGCTCCAGCGGCCGCCTGCCGGCCGCCTTTCTCAGCCAATCCGCGGGAAACCACATGATACAGTTCGACCAGGTAACCAAGCGCTACCCGGGCGGCAACGAAGCCCTGAAGAACCTGTCCTTCACCATAGAAACCGGCGAAATGGTGTTCCTCGCCGGCCACTCCGGCGCCGGCAAGTCTACCTTGCTGAAACTGATCGCCGGCATCGAGCGCGCCACCAGCGGCGGCGTCATCGTCAACGGCCAGAACCTGTCCAAGCTGCGCGCCAGCCAGGTGCCCTATGTGCGCCAGCACCTGGGCATGGTGTTCCAGGACCACAAGATCCTGTTCGACCGCAGCGTGTTCGACAATGTGATGCTGCCGCTGGACATCATAGGCTTCGACCGCCGCGACGCCGCCAAGCGCGTGCGCGCGGCGCTGGACAAGGTGGGCCTGCTCAGCAAGGAAAAGAGCATGCCCATCCGCCTGTCCGGCGGCGAGCAGCAGCGACTGTGCATCGCCCGCGCCGTGGTGCACCGTCCCAGCATCCTGCTGGCCGACGAACCGTCCGCCAACCTGGATCGCGCCTACGCGCTGGACATCATGGAGCTGTTCAAATCCTTCCATCAGGTGGGCGTCACCGTACTGATCTCCGCCCACGACGAAACGCTGATGGAAGACTACGGCCGCCGCATCATCCGCCTCAGGGAAGGACAGTTCGCCGCATGAAACACTTTCTCTATTTGAACTGGCAGAGCGCCAAGCAAGCGCTGGTCAAGATTCTGCGCCAACCCTTCGGCAGCATGCTGACGCTGCTGATGCTGGCGCTGGCGCTGGCGCTGCCTTTGTCGCTCTACCTCGCCGTCAGCAGCGTGCAGGACTGGGTGGGCCGCCTCACCGCCACACCGCAAATCACCTTGTTCATGGAGTTGTCCGCGGAAGAAGCCGATCTGGCCGCGGTGCAGACCACGCTGGCCCACCATCCCAAGGTCCAGAGCTTCACTTTCGTCAGCAAAGCCAAGGCCCTGCAAGACCTGGAGCAACGCAATGGCCTGGCTGGCCTGTCCGACGGCTTGGCCGGCAACCCGTTGCCAGACGCCTTCGTGGTGACCCCCAAGACCATGGAGCCACGCGAACTGGACATGCTGCAGAAGGAGCTGTCCGGCCTGCCCATGGTGGAAATGGCCCAGTTCGACGCGCACTGGGCCAAGCGCCTGTTCGGCATGGTGGAGATGGGCCAGAAGCTGACCTGGTTCCTGGCCGCCGCGCTGGGCCTCGCCCTGGTGCTGGTGACGCACAACGCCATCCGCATGCAGATTCTGGCGCGCCAAGATGAAATCGAGGTCTCCAAGCTGATCGGCGCCACCGACAGCTTCATCCGCCGCCCCTTCCTGTACCACGCGCTGTGGCAAGGCGTGCTGGCCGCGCTGCTGGCATGGGGCCTCAGCAGCTGGTTGGCGGCGCTGGCCAATCCGTCCATTCGGGAGTTCGCCATGCTGTACGGCGAAAGAGTGGAGCTGCGCGGCCTGAATGCCCCGGAGCTGGCGGCGCTGATCGCCACTTCGGCCGTGCTGGCCATGCTGGGCGCGCGGCTGGCGGCGGACCATCATCTGCGCAAGGTCGAACCCAAATGAACAGAATGGCTATCGAGCCGATTGTTAAAAATCATTGACTCGGGAACCTTTCCTTGCTAGCACTCTCAATACACGAGTGCTAACATAGCACTACCCAAGGAGGTAGCCATCGCAATGAACACAACATTTGCCCTTCCCGTCCCGTCCACCAGCGGCAGCCTGGAACAATACATCCAGGCCGTGAACAGCGTGCCGATGCTGACGCCGGAGCAGGAAACCGAACTCGCCACCCGTTTCCAACAGGAAAACGATCTGGAGGCGGCTCGGCAAATGGTGCTGTCGCACCTGCGCGTGGTGGTGTCCGTCGCGCGCGGCTATGCCGGCTACGGCCTGCCGCAGGCCGACCTGATCCAGGAAGGCAATATCGGCCTGATGAAGGCGGTCAAGCGTTTCGAGCCGGGCCGCGGCGTGCGCCTGTTCTCGTTCGCCATCCACTGGATCAAGGCCGAGATCCACGAATTCATCCTGCGCAACTGGCGTTTGGTGCGCATCGCCACCACCAAGCCGCAGCGCAAGCTGTTTTTCAATCTGCGCAGCATGAAGAGCGGTTTCTCCGCGCTGTCCGAGCAGGAAGCCAAATCCATCGCCGCCGACCTGGGCGTCAAACCCGAAGAAGTGCGCGAAATGGAAATCCGCATGACCGGCCAGGATGTTTCCCTGCTGGCCGACAGCGACGACGATGACAGCTACGCGCCGATAGACTGGCTGGCGGACAGCCACAGCGAGCCGACGCGCGCGCTGGAGCGCCGCGCCTTCGACCATCTGCAGTCCGAAGGCCTGGAATACGCGCTGTCCACGCTGGACGACCGCAGCCGCCGCATCGTGGAGGCGCGCTGGCTGGCCGACGACAGCGGCGCCACGCTGCATGAGCTGGCGGCGGAGTTCGGCGTCTCCGCCGAACGCATCCGCCAGATCGAAGCCAAGGCCTTGAGCAAGATGAAGGCCGCGCTCAGCGAAGGCGTGGTACTGGATCAATAGGCGCCTTGGCCCGCAAAGAAAAAGCCAGCTCTTGGAGCTGGCTTTTTTACGCGCTGCGGCTTATTCCGGCAAGGTGCGGAACTTGGCCGGCAGCTTGTCGTAGGCCTCGCGGCTGATCTTGCGCATCGGCTCCCATGCCGGATTGGCGTCGCCCAAGATTTCGAGGAACTGGCCGGCGTAGGTGGGGAAGGACGCCAGCGTGGTGCGCAGCGTCTGCTCCGCCTTGGCCTGCTGCCCGGCCAGCATTTCCAACTGCGCGCGCTTCAGCATCACGTCGGGATACGGACGGAAGGCGGTCAGCCTGTCCTCCAAGGCCAGCTTGCGCTGCAGATTATCGCGGTTGATCGGCAGATAATCATCCAGCGAGTACAAGGCGTGGTAGGCGAACAAGGGCTTGGTTTCAATGATTTCCTCCAGACGCGCCGCGCGTTTGGCGTCCTTCTGCGCATTGCCGGTGGGCGTGTACAGATTGACCAGCTCCCAGAACATGGGCGTGCTGCTGATGGACAGCCAGCCCACCCAGATCAGCGCCGCCAGCATGGGCAAGCGCAACAGCGGCGACGCGACTCTGTCCGCGCGCGGCGCCATGGCGGTAAAGATCACCAGCATGGCCAGGAAGTAGAAGTACCACAGCGGATACTCCAGCATGCTGTGGGTCAGCGTGACCGCCAGGCAGCCCAGGGCCAGCACGCCTTCCGGCTCCGCCTGGCGGCCAAAGAACGGCCACACCGCCCAGACGAAACCGCCCACCACCAGCGCCGTGGCCGGCCCGCCCATCTCCGCCAGCAGCTGCATGATCAGATTGTGCGCGTTGGTGAACAGCCCGCTGTTGTAGCCGGCGGAAGCAAACTGCGGCAAGGGCTGCAAGCGCACGCTTTCCGCCGCGTACTGCGCCCAGCCCACGCCCCACAGCGGATGCGCCTGGAACGTCAGCCAGGCCTTGTGCATCTCGGCGAAGCGGCGCGCGCCCATGTCGTCGCCATTGGCCGCCAGCCGCGCCACGCCGGAAGCGTTTTCCACATCGGCGTGCGTGATCAGCGAAATCAGATGGTTGAACAACGGCAGGGCGAACTGCGCGGCCACGATTACCGCGCTGGCCAGCCACATCGCCTTCATCAGCCGGCCCATCGTCTCGTCGCGCCGGCGCCAGTACCACAGCGCGGACAGCGCGGACAGCGCCACCAGATACAGCAGGATGGAGCGCGAGCCGGCCCAGGCCAGCATCAGCGACATCCACAGCACCAGCGCGATCAGCCAGTTGCGGCCCAGCCGGCCCACCGCGTACAGATAAACGCCGGACGCCACCGACCACATCAGGTAATGCGCGTACTGATTGCGTTGGCCGATATGGCCGAAGATATTGCTGGTGGGATGGGAGCTGTCATAGAACAGCCCCAGCACCGGCGCCAGGCCGGTCACCTGCGCGGTGCCGATCAAGGACTGCACCAGGCCGCCGACGATCACGGCGCGCGCCAGCCAGACTGTAAAGTCACGCTCGCCAAACGCGCCGCGCAGCGACGCCGTCACCGAAGCCAGCAAGGCCAGCGACAACCACGCCAGCGCCGTGACATAGCTCATGCCAGGGAACAGCAAATGGACAAATTGGGGCTGAATGGCCCAGATCGCGGCCAGCAGCAGACACCACCAAGACGCGCGCGGCATGGCATCGAACAAGCGGCCGGAAGGCAGCAGCAAGACCGCGGCCGCCAGCAGCAGCCAGATTACATTGATTTCGCCAAACCACTGCGGCAGCGGCACAAAATGCACGCGCGAGGCGAACGGCACGATGGCGATCAAGCCCAGGGCCAGCAGCGACAGGCGCTCGGATAGTTTCGGTAAAGTCATGGCGGACCAGAAGGACGGAAACAGCAGAGCCGGCAGCATACCGCATGCGCCGGCTCCGTTGAACACGCCATATGTTTCGGGCTGTTACAAGCCGCCGAACATGGGCTTGCGCGTGACCGGCGCCGCCACTGCCATCACCGCGGCCAGGCGGCCGGCATCGGTATTCCCGCCCTGCGCCGCGCCGGCCGCCACCGCCTTGGAAGCCATGTCCTGCAAAGGCTTCAGCTCTGGCTGGCGGTAGCGCGCCAGCTCATGCTGAAACACCGGCGTGTAATTGGGATAATTGGCAATTGCCATGGTCAGCGCCTGCTTCGCCGGTGCGGCTTGACCATTCAATGCCCGCAAAATGGACAGCTTGATCAGCACATTCGGAAACGGCTGATAGCGCGCCACCCGCTCAGCCAGCTCCAGCTGCAAGTCGCGCATGATGCCGTCCGGCTGCAGATAATTGACCATGGACAAATCCGCCTCCCAGCTCCACAAGGGGTTACGCGCCAGCTGGGCCAGTTTCAAGGAGCGCTTGGAATTCTCCAGGCTGGCTTGGAAGGTGTTTTCTGGCAGCGGCGCGAAATTATGGATCAACTGCCGGTAAGGCATGATGCCGGTCACCACATAGGCCAGAGCCAGCACACCGACGCTCATGCCCAGAACTTGCCGGAAGCGCCCGCTCAATTGCACGGTCCAGCCCTTGGCCGGACTCAGCGTGCAAATGATCACCAGCATCAGCAAAAAAGGCAGATACCACAGCGGGTATTCAAACATCGAGTGCCCCAACAACATCATGGCAATGCTGATCAACAGCAGATTGCCGGCCGTCTGCTCGCCGCGCCGGAAATAAGGCAACAGGCAAAACAGCAGGCCGCCGATCGCCAGCAGCGTGCCAACAATGCCGGTTTCCGCCAGCAGCTGGAAAACCAGATTATGGCACTGCGTGAACAAAGTGCTTTCCGGCACTTTGGGCCAGCCGCCATAAGCCTCCAACCAGGCGGAGTGCCAAGCATAGCCTCCCAGGCCCACGCCAAACCAGGGATGCTGGGTAAACACCAGCCAGGCCTTGCTCCACTCGATATAGCGGCGCGCGCCGAAACCAGCCTCCAGCAGGCGGTCCGAACCGCTCCGCACATGAATGGGCAAGCCCAAGGCTTGCAATAGACTATCAATCTGCTGATTGAATATCTGCATCAAGGCCAGGGCCAACACCGACCAAGCCAAGGCGTGGGTCATGCGCGCCACCGTCTCGTCTTGCGGCTCGCGGCGATGCCAGAACCAGGCCAGCAAAGCCAAGCCCAAACCATAGGCCAGCGGCAGCCGCGCCCCTGTCCAGCTCATCAGCAACGCCAACACCAGCACGGCGCTGCCCGTCGCCACTCTCCCCATGCGGCCCGTAGCGTAGAGGTAAGCTGCGGAGACCGCTCCCCAACCCAAAAACTGCGCCAGCTGGTTGCGCTGGCCGAAATTACCCATCACATCATTTGAACCGGGATTGAACAGCACCCAGCCGTGCGCCGAGGGGGCAAATCCAAGCAGCTGAACGAAACCTAATACTCCTTGCAGCAAAGCTGTCATCAGCACCAATAAGGCCGCAACAGCCAGTAAATACTCGCGGGAGACGATATCAAACTGCGCCAGCCCCAAGCTAATAACTGCACACAAAAACAGATTAGAGGCTGAAAACGGCAAGTTATATTGCAGGCGGGAAAATTGCAAGAAACTGAAGAGCAGTAAAACAATAAACGCTGGGGAGATGCTAGATGTCTTTTCACCATCCCCGTCAAAATGCATCGCGACGAAGCCAATACCGAGAAAAAAAAGGCAAACCGCAATTACAACCCAATCACCCACAGGTTGGAAATGCCATGGACTGAAAAATGGCAACACAACCGACGCCACCACAAATCCAAGAGACCAAGAAGCTCTCATTCACGCACCCGAAACAGTAAAAACGGCCAGCAAGCTGACCGTTTTCTAACTATATTAAATCATTCTATTAGCGACATTCTGCAGGAACCAGGCTGGAATCCAAGGTGCCTTTAACAGAACCCACTTTAAGTGTAGCGGTACCAGCAGACGCACACTGCCAAACAATGTTACTGGACGGCGGAGTGAAAGAAGCAGTGCTGTCAGGCAATGCTACGTCAGTTCCGCCACTTGCAACAGTATACGGAATCAGAACCAGAGTATTGGCATTAGACGCGGCAACGTTGGCCTGATACGTAATGGTAATAACACCAGTTGAATCCGTAATGCCAACGGTAGAAACATTCTTAGTCGCCGTCGGAGCATTCCAACCATTGGAATATTTCACCCCGCTCGCCGCATTCTCAGCCACTGCCAGTTTAGCGGTGTCAGCCAGCGACAAACCTTCCGTCACGCGTGCGCGCACGGTGTAGTTCTGATAAGCGGGGATGGCTACCGCCGCCAGAATGCCGATAATCGCCACCACGATCATCAGTTCGATCAGGGTGAAACCCTGTTGCATTTGTTTCTTCATGTTGAACTCCATGGTCTAGTCAAGCTTGAGCCAAGCAAGGCGCCGCGTGGCTTGCGGCCGGCGCAACGTCCCCGCCTCTTCTTCCGTGACGGGCGCGTCCGGCGCGCCTCTTTGTCGTGTCCGACAATGGAGCAGGAAACATGCCAGCCTGTCCCGCCGCGGCTTTAGCCCCGCCCTGTGACAAATCCTAGACCACAGCGCGGCATAAACTGACGTTTTTCGTCACATCGGCCATCACGCTACCCTGTGTTAGCATCGGCCATCACCCCACAGGAGGCCCCCATGAGCAACCATGCCTGGCTGGAACGCAGCCGCGCCGCCGTTTGGCACCCGTGCACCCAGATGAAGCGGCACGAGAGCCTGCCCATCGTCCCCATCGCCAGCGCCGACGGCGTCTGGCTGACCGATTTCGACGGCAAGCGCTATCTGGACGGCGTCAGCTCCTGGTGGGTCAATCTGTTCGGCCACGGCCATCCGCGCATCAAGCAGGCGATACGGGATCAACTGGACCGGCTGGAGCATGTGATGCTGGCCGGCTTCACCCACCGCCCGGTGGTGGAGTTGTCGGAGCGGCTGGCGAAACTGTCTGGCCTGGGCCACGCGTTTTATGGGTCCGACGGCGCCAGCGCCACGGAAATCGCGCTGAAAATGAGCTTCCATTATTGGAAGAACAGCGGCCAGCCGGGCAAGACCCGCTTCGTCAGTCTGGAAAACAGCTACCACGGCGAAACCGTGGGCGCGCTGGCGGTGACCGACGTGCCGCTGTTCTCTTCCACTTACGCCGACCTGCTCAAGCCCGGCCTGCGCGCGCCGTCGCCGGATGCCCGGCAGGCCGCGGCCGGCGAGACCGCGGCCGACGTCGCGCGGCGCGCCGCCCAATCCTTGGAAAACCTGCTGGCCAAGCATGGCGCGGAAATCGCCGCCGTCATCGTGGAGCCGCTGGTGCAGGGCGCGGCGGGGATGGCGATGCACGATCCCATCTATTTAAGCGAATTGCGCCGCTTGTGCGATCACTACCAAGTCCACCTGATCGCCGACGAGATTGCCGTCGGTTTCGGCCGCACCGGCAGCTTCTTCGCCTATCAACAGGCCGGCATCGTCCCGGACTTCCTGTGTCTGTCCAAGGGCATCACCGGCGGTTTCTTGCCCTTGTCCTGCGTGCTGACGCGCGACGATATCTATCAAGCCTTCTATCACGACGACGTGGCGCGCGGATTTTTGCACTCGCACAGTTATACCGGCAACGCGCTGGCCTGCGCCGCCGCGCTGGCGGTGCTGGACATTTTCGAGCAGGAAAACGTGCTGGAGGCCAACCGCGCCAAGGCCGAGGACTTCACGCGGCTGATGGCGCCGCTGCGCCAGCACCCTGCCGTGCGCCACTTCCGCCAGCGCGGCATGATCTGGGCCTTTGACGTGGATACGCCGCGTGCGGACTTTGCATTGGCGTATTTTTCGGCCATGCTGAAACGCGGATGCCTGTTGCGGCCGATAGGCAAGACGGTCTACTTCATGCCGCCCTACATCCTGAGCCGCGATGAGATGGCCGGGCTGGTCGAGGCTAGCCTTGATGCCCTGGACGAGGTGCTGGCCAGCGGCCAAAGTCTGACGGGCGATCCGACCGCGCTGCCTTGACGCGCTTGTCGCGACCAGACAATACCAATAGCATACAGCGTCCCGCCATCGGAGCCTCCGCATGCCGCCGCTCGCACTGCCAAAGAAGGATATGGACCTGCAACTCGTCGACACCCAGCCGGCCAGCGTGGAAGCCTGGCTGGAGCGCCTGCCCTATACCGACCTGCTTGAGTGCGGCCGCCTGCTGGCCCAGGCGCTATACCAACTGGGCCGCGCGCCCATCGAACCGATGCAGCGCTACAAGCTGCTCAAACTGTATTTGAAGGCGCTGGACCGCTACTATCCGTTGCTGGAAAGCGAAACCCAGCACAGCGATATCCTGACCTCGCCCAAGAGCCGCCAGCTGGCGGTAGTGGGCGTCAAGCTGTTTGCCAATCTGTTTGTCGATTTCAAACAGACGCTGAACGAAAAACTGGCGCGCCAAGGCCTGCTGGAACGCGAGCAGCCCAAGATAGAGCTGCTGCTGTACACCATGATGGCGGCGCGGCAATGCCTCAACATCTGCCAACAGTATTACTGCCCGCTGCCGGACGGCTTCTGGCTGGACTGCCACCAGCTGTATGCGCTGGCGCAGGAGAAGGGCTGGCAGGACCGCTCGCTGGCCAACGACGATTCATTGTCCGACATCTACCGCCAGATCCTGCTGTTGGGACTGACCGCCACCAACCGGCTATCCCCATCCGAAATGCGGCTGACCCGGCAACTGGTGTACGACCTGGCCCGGCAAGTGGCCTTGCGCCCGGTGAGCGAGCTGAGCGACAGCCGCCACGGCTATGTGCTGGACCCGCAGGAGGACGCGCCGCCGCGTTATCTGCTGGCGGCGGCAGGCGCGCAGCAAAACCATTGCTATTTGCTGGAACTGAGCGGCGCCCTGGCCAGCATGCGGCGCAGCCTGGACCAGCTGCAGAAAAGCAGCGCCTCGCCCGGCGGCGGCCTGGTGGGGGAGGAGATCCAGCTGCTGAGCCTGCTCAGCGAGGCCTGGCAGCGGCCGCGCCGGCGTAAGCACGCGCGCGAAACCGCCCAGGCCGTGGTCGAGATCATCGCCGGCACCGCGCAGATCTGGCACCGCGTCAACGGCGGCAGCTGGTCGCTGCGCGGCAGCGACACCGAAGAAGAAAGCTCCAGGCTGCGCCCGCCCCCGCTGCCCTGCCTGCTATCCATCATCAATCAAAGCGAAAGCGGCTACCTGCTGCGCGGCATCCCTCGCGACCAACCCTTGCGCGCCGGCGAACTGCTGCTGGTCAATCCGCCGGATCAACCCGCGGCCGCCTGGCTGTGCACGGTGCGCTGGGTGCTGATGCAGCCCAGCGGCAAGGAAATAGAATGCGGCGTCGAGATCATCGGCCCGCCGCCCCTGCCGGCCCTGGCCATGCCCAGCATCACCCACAACGGCGACGCCTTCCAGCGCTGCCTGCTGCTGCCCGCGCATAACGGCCGCCCCGAGCTGCTGGAAATGGTGGGCCGCCCATTCAGCCAGCTGCGCGAGTTCCGGCTGCGCGACGCCAGCGGCGAGCGGCTGGTCCGCGCCTCCCGGCTGCAGCTGCAATCGCCTTATTTCCAGCTCATGGAGTTCCGCCCCAGCGAGCAGTTTTGACCTGGCGCAAGCCACGCGCTTTTTCGGTTACACTGACCTCTCTATAATCATTTGCTTTCATAGCGAGGTCTGTTGATGCATTCGGTGATTCACGCTTCCGACCGTATCGTGGTCAAGGTCGGCTCCAGTCTGGTGACCAACGACGGCAAGGGCCTGGACCTGTCCGCCCTGGCGCGCTGGGCCGCCGAAATCGCCGAACTGAAGCGCCGCGGCAAGCAGGTGGTGCTGGTTTCCAGCGGCGCCATCGCCGAAGGCTGCCAGCGCCTGGGCTGGACCGTGCGGCCCAAGGGCGTGCATGAGCTGCAGGCCGCCGCCGCCGTCGGCCAGATGGGCCTGTGCCAGGCCTACGAGAGCGCCTTCCGCGCCTTCGGCCTGCAGACGGCCCAAATTCTGCTGACCCACGAAGACCTGGCCGACCGCACCCGCTACCTGAACGCCCGCACCACGCTGACCAGCCTGCTCAATCTCAACGTGGTGCCCATCATCAACGAGAACGACACCGTGGTCACCAGCGAAATCCGCTTCGGCGACAACGACACACTGGGCGCGCTGGTGACCAATCTGATCGAAGCCGACGCGCTGGTGATCCTGACCGATCAGCAGGGCCTCTTCAGCGCCGACCCGCGCAAGCATCCGGATGCCGAATTCATCCATGAAGCCGAGGCCGGCGACCCTAAATTGGAAGAAATGGCCGGCGGCGCGGGCTCCAGCGTCGGCACCGGCGGCATGATCACCAAGATCCTAGCGGCCAAGCGCGCCGCGCGCAGCGGCGCCGCCACCGTGATCGCCTGCGGCCGCGAGCAGCAGGTATTGTCGCGCCTGGCCGACGGCGAGGCCATCGGCACCCAGCTGGTGGCCGCCACCAGCCGCATGGCCGCGCGCAAGCAGTGGCTGGCCGACCATCTGCAATTGGCCGGCCGCCTGCTGCTGGACGACGGCGCGGCCCAAGCCATACGCGAGCGCGGCACCAGCCTGCTGCCGGTGGGCGTCAGCGCGGTGGAGGGCGAGTTCCTGCGCGGCGAGGCCGTGGCCTGCGTCGACGCCGCTGGCCGCGAGGTGGCGCGCGGCCTGGTCAATTACAGTTCGGACGAGGCGCGCCAGATCATGCGCAAGAGCACGCGCGAAATCGAAGGCGCGCTCGGCTACATCGTCGAACCCGAGCTGATCCACCGCGACAATATGGTGGCGCTGTAAAGCGTCGCCCAGTCCGATACGCGTTCCCCCCGCCCCGGCCAGTGTCTGGCCGGGGTTTCATTTTTAGCTGACACAAGGATGACAAGATATGAACAAGCTGGCTCTTACGGCGCTGATGACACTAGCCTGGGGTTCGGCCTTCGCCGCGGATGTGCTGCACATCTACAACTGGAACAACGCGCTGTCGCCCGACACCGCCAAGCGCTTCGAACAATCCTGCCAATGCAAGCTGGTGCAGGACTATTACGGCGACAATGAGGAAATGCTGGCCAAGCTGGCTGCCGGGGCCAAGGGCTACGACATGGTGTTTCCCACCGCCTTCGCCGTGAACGCGCTGCTGAAGCAAGGCAAGCTGCAGCCCCTGGATAAAGCCAAGCTGCCCAATTGGAAAAACCTGAACGGCGGCTATCTGGTGCTGAACCAGCCCTTCGATCCCGGCAACCGTTACGCCGCGCCCACGGTGGTCTCGCTGACGCTGCTGGGCTACAACGCCACCCAGCTGAAGAAAGCCGGCCTGGCCGACAAGGCCAATAGCTGGGCCTTGGTCTTCGATCCGGCGCTATTGGCCAAGATCAAGGGCAAGGTGACGGTGCTGGACAGCCAGCGCGAGCTGATGGCCGCGGCGCTGATGTATCTGGGCAAGGACGCCAACTCCACCAAGCCTGCCGACTGGAAGGCCGCGGCGGAGGTGATCCGCCAGGCCAAGCCCTACTGGGCGGCGTTCAACAACCAGAGCTACATCAAGGAGCTGACCGTCGGCAATATCTGGGTGGCGCTGGGCTATTCCAACGACCTGTTCCAGGCCCAGCAGGACGCCAAGGCGGCCAAGCGGCCGTTCGAGCTGGCCTACCAGCCGCAGAAGGAGGGCAATGTGCTGGCCATAGACAATATGACCATCCTCAAGGACGCGCCGCGTCCGGACCTGGCGCACAAGTTCATCAACTTCATGCTGGACGGCAAGAACGCGGCGGAAATCTCCAACCAGATCGGCGCCACCAACCCGGTCAAAGCGGCGGAAGCCTTCTTCAAGCCGCAGATCAAGGCCAATCCGGTGATCATGCTGGACCCGGCCAAGGGCAAGTACGTCGCGTTGAAAGACCTGGACGCCAAGTCCCGCCGCGAGCTGAACCGGCTGTGGACCCAGGTCAAGATAGGCCGCTGAGTCCAGCCGACAAAAAAGCCCGCCACCTTGTCGTGGACGGGCTTTTTTTGTCGCCGTCGGCGGCTAATCAACGGTCCACGTGCGGACGGCGGCTCTCCGCCTCCTGGCGGCGGAATTCGACGGCGCGCATGATGACATAGGCCAACATGGCGCACAGGAAGAACAGCAGCACCACCCAGGCAATGGAACGCAGGGTTTCGATGCCGGCATTGAACAATTCCAGCATCCAGCGCTGGCCGCTCAGGTCCAGCTGGGTGCTGCCCTTGCCCGGCGCCGGCGGCAAATAGCGTTCCAGCGACCACGGCCGCACGCCGCCGGAAATGCCGCTGACCACGATGGCGAAGAACACATACTTGCGCCAGGCTTCGGCCAGGTCCTGGCCCAGGGTGCGGCCCAGAATCTTGGCCACGGCGGGGTCGAAGAAACGCGCGGCGGCGACGGCGGCCACCACGACCACGATCAGAATGGTGGCGAACAACACGTAGAACATGATTTCTCGCTTAACGATGCAGAATAGTTTTCATTGTACGCCAATCGCATGCCGGCCACCGGCATCCGCGTTTGCGCGCGGGCAAACTCAGGCGTCCTTCAGCGGCAGCCCGAAATGCAGATAGGCCTGCGCCGTGGCCATGCGGCCGCGCGGCGTGCGCTGCAGATAGCCCTGCTGGATCAAATAGGGCTCGATCACGTCTTCAATGGTGTCCGTGGACTCGCCTATCGCCGCGGCGACGTTGTCCAGCCCCACCGGCCCGCCGGAAAACTTCTCCAAAATGGCCTGCAAGAGCTTGCGGTCCATCACGTCCAGGCCGGCCGGGTCCACGTCCAGCATGGCCAGCGCCGCGTCCGCCACCTCGGCCGTCACCACGCCGTCGGACTTCACCTCGGCGTAGTCGCGCACCCGGCGCAGCAGCCGGTTGGCGATGCGCGGCGTGCCGCGCGAGCGCTTGGCCACCTCGAAGGCGCCGTTGTCGGACAGCTGCACATTGAGCAGGCCGGCGGAGCGGCTGACGATGCGCGTCAGTTCCTCGGCGGTGTAGAACTCCAGCCGCGCGACGATGCCGAAGCGGTCGCGCAGCGGATTGGTCAGCATGCCGGCGCGCGTCGTCGCGCCCACCAGCGTGAACGGCGGCAGGTCTATCTTGACCGACCGCGCCGCCGGCCCCTCGCCTATCATGATGTCGATCTGGTAGTCCTCCAGCGCCGGGTAGAGGATTTCCTCCACCACCGGGGACAGCCGGTGGATCTCGTCGATGAACAGCACGTCGTGCGGCTCAAGGTTAGTCAACAGCGCCGCCAGGTCCCCGGCGCGCTCCAGCACCGGGCCGGATGTCTGGCGCAGGTTGACGCCCATCTCGCGCGCCACGATATGCGCCAGCGTGGTCTTGCCCAGGCCAGGCGGGCCGAACAAGAGCACGTGGTCCAGCGCCTCGCCGCGCTTCTTCGCCGCCTCGATGAAGATTTCCAGCTGCTCGCGCGCCTTCTTCTGGCCCACGTACTCGTCCAGCAGCTTGGGCCGCAGCGCGCGCTCCAGCGCTTCCTCCTGGTCGGACGCGCGTTGCGGGGCGACCATGCGGCGCTCCGGCGCGGCGCCAAACAGCTTGTCAGTTTCTATCATCGGGGGAACTCTTGGGATGAATCTTGCTGCCGACATTCTAACACCGCGCTATACTCGCCGCTGGCCGCGCTGTAGCGGCCAACGTCTTCGGGGCGGGGTGAAATTCCCCACCGGCGGTATGGCGCGCAAGCGCCGAGCCCGCGAGCGCCTTTGCCGCACGGCAAAGGGTCAGCAGATCTGGTGAAACGCCAGAGCCGACGGTCATAGTCCGGATGAAAGAAGACGACGGCAGCCATTCGTCCGCGCCCGCGGCGGGATGGCTGTGTCGTATCCGCGCGTTTATCGCGCCGGCTGGCCTTGCGCCATCCGCTTCACGCCCACGGGACGTGTTTCTCAATCCATCATTTGAGGACCGTTTCCATGAACGCCCATACCGATATCCTTTCCCTGCGCGTCCACGCCGCGCTCGACGCCTTTCGCCAAGGCCTGCCCGTCATCGTCGCCGACGACCCGGACCGCGAAAACGAGGCCGACCTGATTCTGGCCGCCGACGCGCTCACCGTGCCCGAGATGGCGCGCATGATCCGCGACGGCAGCGGCATCGTCTGCCTGTGCATCACGCCGGAGCGCGCCGCCCAGCTGGATCTGCCGCCGATGGCCGCCGAAAACGGCAGCCACTACGGCACGGCCTTCACCGTCGCCATCGAGGCGGCCGAGGGCGTCACCACCGGCGTGTCCGCCGCCGACCGCGTGACGACCATGCGCGCCGCCATCGCGCCGAACGCCAAGCCGAGCGACCTGGTGCGCCCCGGCCACGTCTACCCCATCGTCGCCCGCGCCGGCGGCCTGGCGGAGCGGCGCGGCCACACCGAGGCCTCGGTGGCGCTGGCGCGGCTGGCCGGCTTCAGCCCGGCCGGCGTGCTGTGCGAGCTGATGAACCCGGACGGCAGCATGATGCGCGGCCAGCAAGTGCAGGACTACGCCGAGCGCCACGGCCTGCCGCAACTGTCCGTGGCCGAGCTGGCCGAATGGCTGCAACGCGAACAGGCTTGAGGGGAGACGATATGTTCAGCGGCATTACCCAAGCCATCGCCCGCGTCATCGCCATCCAGGAGGGCGAAGGCAGCCGGCGGCTCACCCTGACTTTCCCCGCCGGTTTTTGCGATGGATTGCGCCAGGGCGCCAGCGTCGCCGTCAACGGCGCCTGCCTGACCGTGGCCGCGCCGCCGCACGGCGACAACGCGGATTTCGACCTGATTCTGCCGACATTGATCACCAGCACGCTGGCCGCTTGCCAGGTGGGCGACGCGCTCAACGCCGAGCGCGCGCTGGCCGATGGCGCGGAGAACGGCGGCCACGCGCTGTCCGGCCACGTCGACTATCAGGCGACGGTGGAGCAGGTTCGGCGCCACGGCGACAATCTGTGCCTGCGGCTGACCGTGCCGGCAGGCGCCTTGCGCTATCTGTTCGCCAAGGGCTACGCGGCGCTGGACGGCGTCAGCCTGACCATCGCCGGCATAGACAAGCGCGAGGGCTGGTTCGAAGTGTGGCTGGTTCCGGAAACGCGCCGCGCCACCACGCTGGGCGTCAAACAGCCGGGAGACAGGCTGAACCTGGAAATCGAGCGGCAGACCCAGGTGCTGGTGGATTCGACGCGCGAGGCGCTGGAAGACAAGCTGTCGGCCTTGCTGGAATTGCTAGGGCCGCAGCTGACGGGAAGCCGCCCGCCCGCGCTGGCGCAAAGCGCCTGAGCGTGCGCAACCAAGGGCGGCCTGGGCCGCCCTTTCAAGTCAAGATGCGCGCGTCTCAGCCCTTCATCAAATTCTTCAGGGCCAGCCGCACGCCCTCGCTGACCGTGACATCGGCCGGCAGGCTCTTGGTGGCCGCCGCCGCCTCCTTGTCGTTGTAACCCAGGGCCAACAGCGCGTTGACGATGTCGCTCTTCTCGTCCGGCGTGGCGGCGAAGGGCAGGCCGCCCGGCACCGTCAGATTGCCGCCGGTGGCCAGCTTGCCGCGCAGCTCCAGCACCAGCCGCTCCGCCGTCTTCTTGCCTATGCCCGGCACCGAGGACAGGCGCTTGATGTCCTCGCTGGCCACGGCGATGGCCAGCTCGTCCGCCGTCATGCCGGACAGAATCGCCAGCGCGATCTTGGCGCCGATACCGGACACCTTGATCAATTGGCGGAAGGTCTGCCGCTCGTCCTTGCTGGCAAAGCCAAACAAGAGATGGGCGTCCTCGCGCACCACCAGATGGGTGAACAGAGTGCAGGGCTGGCCCAAGGCCGGCAGCTGGTAAAACGTGGTCATGGGCACATCCACCTCATAGCCCACGCCGCCCACGTCCACCACCACCTGCGGCGGCAGCTTTTCGATCAATTTGCCGCTGAGGCGTCCGATCATGATGATTCTTTCTTGTGTATTCGTTGTGATTCAGCCGTAGAGCGGATGCCTCAACGGGGCGACCCGCCAAGCTTGCCGACGCGAAGGCCGCAGCGCCCCCTCTCCCCAAGCCCTCTCCCGCGAGGGGAGAGGAGCTTGCAGACGGATGTGCCGAGAGGCGGAGCGCCCGGCTGCGCCGGGCTTCCGCCCTACACCAGCCGTCCGCCCCGCACTTTGAGGCCGCGCAGCGCCAGCTTGCCTATGGCCCCGCCGCTATGATTGGCATGGGTCAGCGCCACCGCCAGCGCGTCGGCGGCGTCGGCCTGCGGCGTGCCGGACAGGTTGAGCATGCGCACCACCATGTACTGCACCTGCTCCTTCGGCGCCTTGCCCTGGCCGACGACGGACTGCTTGACCTGCAAGGCCGTGTATTCCGCCACCGGCAAATCCTTCAACACCAGCGCCGTCATGCAGGCGCCGCGCGCCTGGCCCAGCATCAGCGTGGCGGCCGGATTGACGTTGACGAATACGCGCTCCAGCGCCGCCTCGGTGGGCTGATAGGTTGCGATGACTTGGTGAATGCCGTCCACCAGCACCTTGACCCGTTCGGCCAGCGGCGAGCCGCTCTTGGTGCGGATGGCGCCTGAGGCGACGTAATGGCGCTGGTTGCCCACCACGTCGATGACGCCGAAGCCGGTGATCAGGCTGCCGGGGTCGATGCCGAGTATGCGCCGGCTCATGCCGTCCAGCCGGCGGCGATGCGGTCGGCCTCGGCCAGCCGCTCCGGCGTGCCCACGTCCAGCCACAGGCCCTGTTGCACCTCGCCGCGGACTTGGCCCCGCTCCATCGCCGCCAACAGCCACGGCAGCAAGGGGCTGGCCGAACCGGCCTTCACCTCGCGGAAGAAGACCGGATGGTAGGCGGCCAGGCCGCAAAAGGTGTACGGCGTGTCGCCGTCCGCGCAGGCGGCGACTTTGCCGTCGGCGCGCAAGGTCAGATCGCGACCGGTCTTATAGCCGGCCTTGGGCGTCAGCGCCAGGTGGGCCAGCGTCGATTCGCCATCCAGACGGCCAGCCGCCTCGACCAGACGCTGAACCGGAAAATCGCTCAACACGTCGCCGTTGAGCACGATGAAAGGGGCGTCTCCCAGCAGCGGCAGGGCCGTGGCGATGCCGCCGGCCGTCTCCAGCGCCTCGCCCTCCGGCGAGTAGACGATGGACACCCCGAAGCGCGAGCCGTCGCCCAGCACGTCTTCAATCTGCGCGCCCAACCAGGCGTGGTTGATCACCAGCTCCGTCACCCCGGCGCGGGCCAGCCGCTCGATATGCCACTGGATCAGCGGCTTGCCGCCGGCCGTCAGCAGCGGCTTGGGCGTGTGGTCGGTCAAGGGCCGCATGCGTTCGCCGCGGCCCGCGGCCAGTATCATCGCCCGCATCAGCTGCCCTTCACGCCCAGCACCGGGTAGCTGGACTGCAGCTCCTCGTCGGTTTCATCGCGGCCCACCAAGTCCACCAGCAGCTGGTAGAACGGCGCCAGCTCGCTGTAGCGGCGCGTGGTGCGCTTCAGGTATTTGATGAAGCGCGGGATTTCGGCGCGGTACTTGTCCTTGCCGTCGCGGTGGAACAGGCGGGCGAAGATGCCGGCCACCTTCAGATGGCGCTGCACGCCCATCCATTCGAAGGCGCGGTAGAAATCGTCGAAGCCTTCCGGCACCGGCAGGCCGGCGGCGCGCGCCTTCTCCCAGTAGCGGATGGCCATGTCCAGCACAAACTCCTCTTCCCACTCGATGAAGGCGTCCCGCAGCAAGGACACCGCGTCGTAGCTGATCGGACCGTACACCGCGTCCTGGAAGTCCAGCACGCCGGGCGCGCCGGCGGTCAGCATCAGGTTGCGCACGATGAAGTCGCGATGGACGAAAACCTTGGGCTGGGCCAGCAGCTCGGGCAACAAAGCCTTGACGCCGGCGTCCCACAATTGGCGCTGCTTGAAGTTGAGCGGCTTGCCCAGCTCCTTGGCGCAGAACCATTCCGGAAACAGGTTCAATTCGCGCGTCAGCAGCGCTTCGTCGTATTCCGGCAACACATCCGGCCGGCTGGCCTGCTGAATCGCCACCAGGGTATCCAGCGCCTCTTCCAGCAGGTGGCGGTGCACCAGCGGGCGCTCGTCGTGCTGCAGCGCGGCCAGGTAAGTCACCTTGCCCAGGTCTTCCATCACGATGAAGCCCTGCTCGCGGTCGCGCTTCTCCAGCCGGGGCACGTTGACCATGGAGAAGATGTCGCGCACGTTGACGTAGGCGTCGGTGCCGATATGCTCCGGCGGCGCGTCCATCACGATGCGCGTGGCGCCGTCCGGCCAGATCGCGCGGAAGTAGCGGCGGAAGTCTGCGTCGGCGGCGGCGAATTCAACCTGGATGGCGTCGCCAGGATATTGCTCCGCCAGCCATTTCTTGAGCTGTTCCAGTCTTTGCATGTCGCTTTGTCGTGGTGCTGATAGAATTGAGCGATTTTATACCGCCCACTAGCCCCCACGATATGGCTTTGTGCATGCCCAAACCAAAACCGACTACGCTGGCGCTGGCCCTCGCCGCCGCCTTCGCCCTTAACGCCCAGGCGGCGCGCGCCGACGCCTCCGCCCCCATCGCCCTGCCCACGCCCAAGCCGCAGACGGGCCAGGCCGTCGTCACCGCCGACCACATCGACGGCGAGAACGAGGTGGTCCTGCACGCCAAGGGTCAAGTGGTGGTGACGCGCGACGACCAGAAAATGGAATCGAACTGGCTCGATTACTACCAGGAGAAGAATCGCGCCAAGGCGGGCGACCACTTCCGCCTGACGCGCGGCAAGGATGTCATCACCGGCACCACGCTGGACTACGACATGGATAATTACACCGGCACCGGCATGCAGCCCGTGTTCTCCATGTCGCCGCATGGCGAGGGCAAGCCGGCGGCCGGCGCGCCCGCCATCACCATGCGCGGCGACGCGCGGCAGATAGATTTCCAGGGCCAGAACCAATACCGCGTCTACGGCAGCCGCATGACCACCTGCGACCCCGGCGACGATGCCTGGTATCTGCATGCCGGCAGCACGGACCTCGATTACAACCGCGGCGTCGGCGTGGCGCGCCATGCTTGGATGCAGTTCTACGGCGTGCCGCTGCTGTACACGCCGTGGCTGGATTTCCCGCTGAACGGCAACCGCAAGTCCGGCTTCCTGACACCCACCTTCAAGACCGGCAGCGCCGGCACCGAATTCTCGCTGCCGTATTACTGGAACATCGCGCCCAACTACGACGCCACCATCACGCCGCACTTCAACACCAAGCACGGCAACATGCTGTCCGGCGAGTTCCGCTACCTGCAGCCCGACTACAGCGGCAGCATCTACACCGAGCAGCTGCCGCACGACAAGGTGACCGACTCGGCGCGCAATGCCTGGTACGTGACCCACTCGCAGAACCTGGGCCATGGCCTGAGCTTTTACCTCAACTACAGCGCCGTTTCCGACCGCACCTACTTCACCGACTTCGGCGACCAGGTGGCCATCGCCTCCAACGTCAACCTGAACCAGGAAGCGGCGCTGAACTACGGGCTGGGATGGCGCGGCGGCTCCGGCACCGCCACGCTGCGCGTGCAGCACTACCAGAACCTGACGCTCAATCCGCAGCCGGGCGACATCCCGTATGCGCGGATGCCGCAGCTGTCCTTCGTGGCCAATCAAAACCTGCCGGCCGGCTTCAGCGCCAATCTGATCACCGATCTGACGCGCTTCGACCATCCCAGCTTGCAGACCGGCGACCGCGTCGTCGCCTATCCCAGCGTAAGCTGGAATTTCGACCGCAGCTGGGGCTTCATCCGGCCCAAGCTGGGCGTCAATTTCACGGAATACAATCTGAACGCCTTTCAAGGCACGGCGCGAAGCACGCAAACCCGCTCCCTGCCCATTTTCAGCACCGACGCCGGCCTCTACTTCGACCGCGACACCAACTTTCTGGGCAAAGACCATCTGATGACGCTGGAGCCGCGGCTGTTCTACGTCAGCATCCCGAACAAGGACCAGAGCAAGATTCCGCTGTTCGACACCTCGGTCAACGACTTGAACTTCGCCCAGCTGTTCACCGAGAACCGCTTTTCCGGCTACGACCGCATCAACGGCGCCGACCAGCTCACCACCGCCCTGACCAGCCGCTTCATCGACCAGACCAACGGCCTGGAGCGGCTGCGCCTGGCCGTGGGCAAGCGCTTCTACTTCAAGGACGACATCACCCAGAGCGCCAACCAGCCCAGCTCCGACCTGCTGCTCAGCGCCGCGGGGGACCTGAGCCGGACATGGCGCTTCGACAGCAGCTACCAGTACAACCAGGAGCTGGGCGTCACCGAACGCTACAACGTCCAGATGCGCTACAGCCCGGCGCCGGGCAAGGTGGCCAGCGTGCGTTACCGCTACGGCCGCAACGAGCAGCTGCTGGACACCTCCTCCGAGACCGGTCCGTTGCGCCAGGTGGACGTGGCCGGACAATGGCCTATCGCCCAGCGCTGGTACGCCATCGGCCGCTACAATTACTCGCTGATCGAACGCAAGCCTATTGAGCGACTGGCCGGCTTCGAGTACAACGATGGCTGCTGGTCGGCGCGCGTATTCGGACAACGCTACGTGACCGACCCGCAGACGACCAAGAACGCCTGGTTCCTGCAGCTGGAACTGAGGGGGCTGGGCGCGTTGGGCAGCGGCAGCGTGCAGGACACGCTGCGCTTGGCCATTCCCGGCTACACCAAGACTAACCCGCAATAAAGCCTGACCATGAAAAAGACCCTGCTTGCCCTGTTGATCGCCGGCGCCGCGCAAGCCGCGCTGGCGGCCCCCGCCGTCCCCGCCGCCCCGCAGTCGGTCCGCGAAGTCGACCGCATCGTCGCCGTGGTCAACAAGAATGTGATCACCTGGCAGGAGCTGCAGGCGCGCGTCAACGAGGCGATCAAACAGCTGGAGGCGCAAAAAGTGACGCCGCCGGCCCGCGACGTGCTGGCGCACCAGCTGCTGGAACAGATGATCACCGAAGAAGTGCAGCTGCAGTACGCCGCCAGCGGCGGCCTGCGCATCGAAGACGCCGCCATCGACCAGGCGGTGGCCAATCTGGCCAAGCAGAACAAGCTCAGCGAAGCCGGCCTGAAAGCGCAGCTGGCCCGCGACGGCATCAGCATGGACCGCCTGCGCGGCGACATTCGCCGCGAGCTGACCATCTCCCGCCTGCGCGACAGCGAAGTGGCCTCGCGCGTCAGCGTCAGCGACAGCGAGGTGGAGCAGGTGCTGAAGAGCGCGCAGAGCGCCAACCGCACCGAATACCACCTGGCCAGCGTGCTGGTCAGCGTGCCGGAACGCGCCGACGCCAAGCAGATCGACGCGCTGTCGCAGAAGGTGCACAAGGCGCTGGCCGACCTCGACGCCGGCCAGCCTTTCGCCAAGGTGTCCGCCACTTACTCCGACGCGCCCAATGCCCTCAAGGGCGGCGACATGGGCTGGCGCCCGGCCACCTCGCTGCCGGTGGAATTCGTGCAATTGCTGGAAAAACTGAAAACTGGCGCCCACACCGACGTGATCCGCACCCAGCAAGGCTTCTTCATCTTCCAGCTGGTGGACAAGCGCAGCGGCGGCGCGCCCATGCTGGTGGAGCAATACCATGTGCGCCACATCCTGATCCGCACCAATGAGGCGGTGTCCGAGGCCGACGCCAAGGCCCGCATCGAGCAGGTGCGCGACCGCATCCTGCGCGGCGCCAAGTTCGCCGACATGGCCAAGCTGTACTCCGAGGACGGCAGCAACGCCAAGGGCGGCGACCTGGGCTGGGTCAGCCCGGGCGACCTGGTGCCGGAGTTCGAGAAGGCCATGGTGGCGCTGCCGGTGGGCCAGCTGTCGCAGCCGGTGCGCTCGCCGTTTGGCTGGCACTTGATCGAAGTCGAAGGCAAGCGCAATCAGGACGTATCCAGCGACCATGAGAAAATGGCGGTGAAGCAACAGATCCGCGCGCGCAAAATGGAGCAGGCCTACGCCGACTGGGTGCGCCAGCTGCGCGACTCCGCTTTCGTCGAAGAGCATCTGGACGACAAGTGATGCCCGTCCCCGTCCTGGCGGTCACCGCCGGCGAGCCGGCCGGCATCGGCCCCGACCTGGCGCTGCGGCTGCCGGCCTTGTTGCCGGATAGCCGCTGCGTCGTCATCGCGGACCGCGGCCTGCTGGCGGAACGCGCCGCGCGACTGGGTTTGAAGGTCGATCTGGCGGACTACCGCCCCGGCCAGCCCGCCCCCGCCGGCGCGCTGGAAGTGCTGCACGTGCCGCTGGCCGCGCCGGCCGAAGCCGGACGGCTGGATCCGGCCAACGGCCGCTATGTGCTGGCCACGCTGGACGCGGCGATAGACGGCTGCGTGTCCGGCGAATTCGCCGCCATGGTCACCGCGCCGGTGCACAAGGGCGTGATCAACGAGGCCGGCGTGCCGTTTTCCGGCCACACCGAATACCTGGCCGAACGCACCGGAACGAAGAAGGTGGTGATGATGCTGGCCGGCGGCGGCATGCGCGTGGCGCTGGCCACCACCCACCTGCCATTGCGCGCCGTCGCCGACGCCATCACCGCGCCGCTGCTGCATGAGGTGATCCGCATCCTGCATGCCGACCTGACGCGCAAATTCGGCATCGCCGCGCCGCGCATCCTGGTGGCAGGCTTAAACCCGCATGCCGGCGAAGGCGGCCACATGGGCCGCGAAGAAATCGACGTCATCGAACCGGCGCTGGCCACGCTGCGCGCCGAAGGCATGAATCTGATCGGCCCCTTGCCCGCCGACACGCTGTTCAATCTGGACAAGCTGGCCCAGGCCGACGCCGTGCTGGCCATGTACCACGACCAGGGCCTGCCGGTGCTCAAGCACGCCAGCTTCGGCGCCGGCGTCAACATCACGCTGGGCCTGCCCATCATCCGCACCTCGGTGGACCACGGCACGGCACTGGACCTGGCCGGCAGCGGCCGCGCCGACTCGGGCAGCCTGGTCGAAGCCGTGCAATTGGCGGAACAACTGGCGCTGCGCTCCGCCGGCTGAAATCCACCGCGCCGCTCAGCGCACGATCACCTGATCAGGCAATTCATTGACGAAGGGCGCGTCGCCGCGCGGCGCATGCCGCGCCAGCAGGGCGTGGATGCGCCGCAAACCCAGCTCCAGGCCGGCCACATGCTCGCCCGCGGCAAAAGCCTGCTGCATCTGCGCGCAGATATCGCCCCACTCCCGCTCCGGCGCCAGGCGATTGATGCCGCGGTCAGCCACGATCTCGATGCGCCGCTCCGCCAGCAAGAGATACACCAGCACGCCGGTGTTCTCCTCGGTGTCCCACACCCGCAGCTCGCCGAACCACTGCAGCGCCCGCTGCCGCGCGCTCAGTCCGCGCCAGGCGGCGCGCCAGTCCAGCGCGGACTCCACCACGAAACGCAACTGGCCGCGATGCGCGCGCTCGGACTCGGCGATCTGCCGCTCCAGCCTCGCCAATTCGGCCGCCGGGAATTGACGGCGCGCCTGCCAGCCCGTGCTGCACAAGTGGCGCCAAACTCTTTGCCATTGATTCATCACCAGTCTCCCGACGCGCCGCCGCCGCCAAAGTCGCCCCCGCCGCCGGACCAACCGCTGCCGCTGTCGGAAGAACCGCCGCCGCCGCCCCCCCAACTGCCCCAGCTGGCCAGGGACAGGCCATGCTCGCCCAAGGCCAGGCACAGCCCGGCCGCCACCGCGCCTATCAGCACGGCCATCAGCGCGCCCGCGCCCAGCAGCAAGGACAGCGCGATGCTGAGGCTGCCGATGATGAAGCTGCCGATCAAGCGGCCAAACAGCTTGCCGGCCAGGCCGGACCCCATCAGCAGGAAGAAGGCCAGCAACGGCCAGCTGTCTTCCCAGCCACCGTCTTGCGTGGCCTGTCGCTTCGGTTCCGGCAGTTTTTCGCCGTCGATCAAGCCCTCTATCTGCGTCGCGGCGGCCTGCAGGCCCTGCAGGCGCAGGCCCTGTTTGAACAAGGGGCGCAAGGTGTCCTGCAGGATGCGCTTGGCGTAGATGTCCGGAATCGCGCCCTCCAGGCCGCGGCCCACCAGCAGCTGGGTCTTGTGCGCATCGGTCACGATCAGCAGCAGCACGCCATCGTCTACACCCTTGCGTCCCAGCTTCCAGCTGTCCATCACCCGCGTGCCGTAGTCGAACGGCGTTTCCGGGGCCACCGACGGCACGATCAGCACCGCCAGCTGGCTGCCCTTGCGCTGATGGAAGTCCAGCAGCTGCTTCTCCAGCTGGCCGCGCTCGTCCGCGCTCAGGAAAGCCGCCTGGTCTATCACCGGCGAGCTGGGCGGCGGCACCGCCACCTCGGCCCGCGCCACGCCCGCCAGCAAGCACAGCGCGAAAACCAGCCAGACCCATGCGCGGCGCATCTTACTTGCCCTGCTCGTCGAAGCTCACCTGCGGCGGCGCGGAGATCGCCTTCTCGTTTTCCACGGTGAAATTCGGGCGCGTCTTCAGGTTGAACATCTTGGCGGTCAGGTTATTGGGGAAGCTGCGCACAGTGCTGTTGTAGTATTGCACCGCGTCGATATAACGCTTGCGCGCCAGGGCGATGCGGTTTTCCGTGCCCTCCAGCTGCGCCTGCAAATCGCGGAAGGACTGATCGGCCTTCAGTTGCGGGTAGTTTTCCGACACCACCAACAGGCGGGACAGCGCCGAACCCAGTTGATTCTGCGCGGCGGAGAATTGCTTGAGCTTGTTCTCGTCGGTGGCCGAATCGGCATCCATCTGGATGCTGCCGACGCGGGCGCGCGCCTCCGTCACCTGGGTCAGCACCTCCTTCTCATGCTTGGCGTAGCCCTGCACCGTCTTCACCAGATTGGGAATCAGGTCGGCGCGGCGCTGGTATTGGTTCAGCACCTCGGACCAGGCGGCGTTAGCCGCCTCGTCCTGCGCTTGCATGGCGTTGTAGCCGCAGCCGCTCAGCGACGACACCAGCAACAACATCAACAGAATCTTCTTCCACATAGTCATTATCCTTCTCAATCGTGCGCTTTCCCGGCCGGGAAAGGTTCAAAAACGCTAGCTTACCCAAAAACGCCCGCCAGCCGTAAATAGAAAAACTCATAGTCATATCCTAAGCAAAAGCAAAATGACGAAAAGGCGGCGCGCGCCATACGGGGGCATTGAATAAAATATACAAAAAAAGCGCCATGATGCGCGCGCATGCCGCCCACAATCTCTTGATCTAAAGAGGGAAAATCCCTGTTCAAGTCGGGTTTTTCGCATCGCAACAATTACGCTACACTGGCAGACATTCCTCTAATAAAAGCCAGCTTGCGGACAATGACAGCCATCACCAGCGAACAGCGCCTGCGGGAGATCCCGTACAACTACACCTCGTATTCCGACCGCGAAATCGTGATTCGCCTGTTAGGCGAACCGATGTGGAGACTGCTGGACGACTTGCGCGGCCAGCGCAAGACCGGCCGCTCCGCGCGGATGCTGTTCGAGGTGCTGGGCGATATCTGGGTGGTGGACCGCAATCCCTATCTGGTGGACGATCTGCTGGACAATCCCAAGCGCCTGTCCGCGCTGGTGGAGGCGATGCGCCACCGCCTGGCCGAGATCGAAAAGCGCCGCGACGGCAACGACAAGGTGCAGCTGATGATAGCCGCCGCGCGCGAGGCGGTGGACGCCTTCGCCCGCCAGTTCGACGACACGCGCGAGCTGCGCGCCCGCGTGCTGAAAAAGCTGAGCCGGCTGACCCGCCGCGACAACATTCTGTTCGACGGCCTGTCGCGCGTGGCCCACGTCACCGACGCCACCGACTGGCGCGTGGAATACCCCTTCGTGGTGCTGAGCCCGGACAACGAGGCTGAGATGGCGCCGCTGGTGCGCGCCTGCATCGAGCTGGGACTCACCATCATCCCGCGCGGCGGCGGCACCGGCTACACCGGCGGCGCGGTGCCGCTGGACCGCATGAGCGCGGTGATCAACACCGAAAAACTGGATCGCCACCTGGGCGTCGAGCACATCGAGCTGCCGGGGCTCTCGGGCCCGCGCGCCACCATTTCCTGCGGCGCCGGCGTAGTCACCGCCCGCGTGTCCGAGGCCGCTGCCGCCGCCGGACTGGTATTCGCGGTGGACCCCACCTCGGCCGAAGCCTCCTGTATCGGCGGCAATATCGCCATGAACGCCGGCGGCAAGAAGGCCGTGCTGTGGGGCACCACGCTGGACAATCTGGCCAGCTGGAAAATGGTGGACCCGAACGGCCATTGGCAGCTGGTGGAACGCATCGGACACAACTACGGCAAGATCCACGACGTGGAAGAAGCGCGTTTCCGCGTGTCGCGGCTGGCCGACGACGGCCAGACGGTGGAAAGCAGCCGCGAGCTGATCATCCCCGGCAGCGCCTTCCGCAAAGTGGGCCTGGGCAAGGACGTCACCGACAAATTCCTGGCCGGCCTGCCCGGCGTGCAGAAGGAAGGCTGCGACGGCATCATCACCAGCGCCCGCTTCGTGCTGCACAAGATGCCCGGTCATACCCGCACCGTCTGCCTGGAGTTCTTCGGCACCGTGGCCGAGGCCACGCCGGCCATCGTGGAGATCACCGACCTGTTCAAGCCGGGCGGCGCTTGCCTTGCGGCCGGCGTACAGCTGGCCGGCCTGGAGCACCTGGACTGGCGCTATGTGCGCGCCGTCGGCTACGCCACCAAGGCCAAGAGCAAGGGCCGGCCCAAGATGGTGCTGATCGCCGACATCGTGTCCGACGACGAAAACGCGGTGGCGGAAGCCGCCAGCCAGGTGGTGCGCATCGCCAACGCCCGCCACGGCGAAGGCTTCATCGCGGTGACGCCGGAGGCGCGCAAGACCTTCTGGCTGGACCGCAGCCGCACCGCCGCCATCGCCAAGCACACCAACGCCTTCAAGATCAACGAGGACGTGGTGATCCCGCTGCCGCGCCTCGGCGACTACAGCGACGGCATCGAGCGCATCAATATCGAGCTGTCCATCGCCAACAAGATAGAACTGCTGGACACGCTGACCGAGTACTTCCACGGCCGGCTGCCGGTGGACAAGATGGACACCAACCTGCCGTCGGAAGAGCTGATCGGCGACCGCCGCGCCGCCGCGCTGTCCATGCTGGCCGTCAACCGCGACCGTTGGCAGTGGCTGCTGGACAATATGGACGCGCCCTTCCACGAATACGCGGGCCGCTGGCCGGACGCGCCGCTGGAAGACCGCGCCGCGCAACCGGCCACCGTATTCCACGCGTTGCGCGACTTCGTCCTGCGCGTCAGCTGGAAACGCGAAGTGCTGGCCGAGCTGGAACAGATCTTCTCCGGCAGCGCCGCCGCCGGCATCCGCGCCGCCATCCGCGAGCTGCAGCAGCACGTGCTGCGCGGCCGGGTGTTCGTGGCGCTGCACATGCACGCCGGCGACGGCAACGTCCACACCAACCTGCCGGTCAACTCCGACAACTACCGCATGCTGCAAACCGCCCACCAGGCGGTGGTGCGCATCATGGCGCTGGCCCGTTCCTTGGGCGGCGTCATCTCCGGCGAGCACGGCATCGGCATCACCAAGCTGGAATTCCTCCGCGACGACGAAATCGCCCCCTTCCGCGCCTACAAGGCTCAAGTGGACCCCAATGGCCACTTCAACCGCGGCAAGCTCTTGCCGGGCGCGGACCTGGCGCTGGCCTACACCCCGTCGTTCTCGCTGCTGGGCGCGGAGTCGCTGATCCTGGAGCAGTCCGACATCGGCGAAATCAACAACTCGATCAAGGACTGCCTGCGCTGCGGCAAGTGCAAGCCGGTGTGCTCCACCCACGTGCCGCGCGCCAACCTGCTCTACTCCCCGCGCAACAAGATACTCGGCGTCGGCCTGTTGACCGAAGCCTTCCTATACGAGGAGCAAACCCGCCGCGGCGTCAGCCTCAAGCACTTCGAGGAGCTGTCCGACGTGGCCGACCACTGCACGGTGTGCCACCGCTGCGTCAAGCCCTGTCCGGTCAAGATAGACTTCGGCGATGTGTCGGTGGCCATGCGCAACTTCCTGCGCAAGGCCGGCAAGAAGAAGTTCAACCCCGGCACCGCGCTGGGCATGGCCTTCCTCACCGCCAAGGACCCGGCCACGGTCAAGACGATACGCGCCGGCTTGGTCGGCGTCGGCTACAAGGCGCAGCGCCTGGGCAACCAGTTCGGCAAGCGGCTTGGGTTGATCGGCGGCCAGAAGAAGCAGCCGCCGTCCACCGTCGGCCCGGCGCCGATCAAGCAGCAGGTGATCCATTTCATCAACCGGCCGATGCCGGGCGGCCTGCCGAAAAAAACCGCGCGCGCGCTGCTGGACGTGGAAGATCCGCACGTGGTGCCGGTGATCCGCAACCCCAAGGCGGCCGAAGACGCCGAGGCGGTGTTCTACTTCCCCGGCTGCGGCTCGGAGCGGCTGTTCAGCCAGGTGGGCCTCGCCACCCAGGCCATGCTGTGGCATGTCGGCGCGCAGACCGTGCTGCCGCCGGGCTATCTGTGCTGCGGCTACCCGCAGACCAGCGCCGGCTACCAGGACAAGGGCGACGCCATCACCACCGAGAACCGGGTGCTGTTCCACCGCGTGGCCAACACGCTGAACTACCTGGACATCAAGACCGTGGTGGTCAGCTGCGGCACCTGTTTCGACCAGCTGGCGCACTACCGCTTCGAGGACATCTTCCCCGGCTGCCGCGTCATCGACATCCATGAATACCTGATGGAGAAGGGCGTGAAGCTGGACGGCATCGAAGGCCAACAGTATCTGTACCACGACCCCTGCCACACGCCGATGAAGACCCACCAGCCGCTGAAGGTGGTCAACGAGCTGATGGGCGGCGGCGTGCCGCTGACCGACCGCTGCTGCGGCGAGGCCGGCACCTTCGCCGCCAGCCGGCCGGACATCGCCACCCAGGTGCGCGCGCGCAAGGAAGAAGAGATCAACAAGAACCTGCAAGCGCTGACCGGCGGCCAGCCGCCCGCCCAGCCGGTGAAGATCCTCACCTCCTGCCCGTCCTGCCTGCAGGGCCTGTCGCGCTACAACGACGATACCGGCACCGAGGCCGACTACATCGTGGTGGAGATCGCCCGCCACATCCTGGGCGAAAACTGGCTGCCGGAATACGTGGCCCGCGCCCGCGACGGCGGCGTCGAGCGCGTCTTGTTGTAAACGCATGCCCGGCTTCTTCCTGGCGGGAGAGGCCGGCCTTGACCTTGCCCTTGGGGCAAGGTCCACACTGGCGTCATCCGTCGCTCATTCCTCAAACTCATGCTCACCATCGGACAACTGGCCCGCTGCCACGGCCTCAGCACCAAGACGCTGCGCCATTACGACAGCATAGGCCTGTTCAGCCCGGCCCTCACCGGCCGCGACAACGGCTACCGCTACTACCTGCCGGCGCAGGTGGCGGAGCTGGGCCGCATCGTCATGCTGCGCGAGCTGGGCCTGTCGCTGGACGACATCGCCCGGCTGCGCGGCGCCGATGAGGAAACCCTACGCCAAGCGCTACGCGAACACGCCGCACGGCTGCAGGGAGAAATCGAGGAGCGGCGGCAGCGGATCGCGCGCATCGAGCGCCATCTCACGCAAACCGAATGGAGCCAGACCATCATGCAAACACCCGACATCGTCAACCTGCCCGCCTTCCGCGTCGTCGGCCTCGCCTGGAGCCCCCAGGACGAAGGCGACATCCCGGCCCTGTGGCAACGCTTCCTGCAACGCGAGCATGAAATCGCCGACGCCCGCCCCGGCAGCAGCTACGGCCTGTGCCAGCCCTTGCCGGACGGCGGCTGGCGCTACCTGGCCGCGCTGCAAAGCCCGCCGGACGCGCCGGTGCCGGACGGCATGACCGCCGTGGAGGTGCCGGCCCAGCGTTACGCCCGCTTCCGCCACGTCGGCCCGGTCAGCGGCCTGCCCGCCACCTTCCAGGCCATACACGGCAGCTGGCTGCCGGCGGCCGGGCTGGAAGCCGCCGAGGGCATAGAGTTCGAATACATGGACGAGCGCTTCCTCGCGCCGGACCACCCCGATTCACTGACCGAGCTATACATTCCCATCCGTTAATACCGAGCCAGACACGAACGAGCGGCGCGCCAGCAAAGAACAAACGCATAGTCCATTGTGATAAAATTTCGGCTCCTTCATGCTGGAGCCGGACATGCTGCTGCGCGCCGACCGAGATACCCTGCTCGCCCCGCTGGCCGCCGTCTGCGGCGTGGTGGAGCGCCGCCACACTCTGCCCATACTGTCCCACGCTTTGCTGGCGGCCGACGGCGAAAACCTGACGCTCACCGCCAGCGATCTGGAAATCCAGGTAGAGAGCCGGCGCGCCATCCGGGCCGAGCAAGCTTTCCGCCTATGCGTGCCCGCCCGCAAGCTGCTGGACATCCTGCGCGCGCTGCCGGCTGGCTGCGGGCTGCAGCTGAAGCGCCAGGGCGGACAATTGTTGCTCTTGGCCGCCGGCAGCCGCTTCCAGCTGCAAACCCTGCCGGCCGAGGACTTTCCCCTGCTGACGCCGGACGGTGCCGCATCCGCGGCAATCGAACTGAATCCGGCCGAACTCAAACACAAGCTGGACCAGGTGCTGTACGCGATGGCCGGCGGCGACATCCGCCCCTACCTGAACGCCTTGCTGCTGCAACTGGACGCCGGGGAGCTGAAGCTGATCGCCTCCGACGGCGTGCGCCTGGCCATCCAGCGCTACCCCTTGGCCGGCGCGCATGCGGAGAGAAAACTGCTCCTGCCGCGCAAGGCCGCGCTGGCCTTGCACAAGCTGCTGGGCGAACAAACCGCGCCGCTCCAGCTAAGCCTGGGCGAGAAGCAGCTGCACTGCCAGCTGGGCGACACCCAGCTGCGCGCCAAACTGGTGGACGCGCGCGCCCCGGATTATCTGCGCCTGCTGCCGGACCATCACGACTGCGAACTGACCCTGCCCCGCCAGGCCTTACTGGAAGCGGTGCAGCGCGTGGCCGTGCTGGCCCACGCCAAGTTCCGCCAGCTGGAGCTGGCGATCCGTCCCGGCCAGCTGGCCCTGCGCTGCCATAACGCCGAGCTGGAAGAAGCGGAAGAAACGCTGCCGCTGGACTGGCAAGGCGCGCCGCTGCAGGCAAGCTTCAACCTCGGCTATCTGCAGGATGTGTTGCAGTCTCAACAAGCGGAACAGCTGCGCTTCGGCCTGGGACAGGGCCAGCGCGGCATGCTGATCACCAATCCCGACGATCCGCACTTTCAATACCTGGCCATGCCCATGCGCGGCTAAGCCCCTCAGGAAATCCCATGCCCGCCATCCAGCTGCTGATCCCCGACGACTACCAGAACATCGGCCCCAGCCTGGCCGAACTGCACGGCGACCCCGGCTACGTCTGCCGCAGCCTGGGCGACCTGGCGCGCGCGCCCGGCGCCGACGCCGCGCTGGCCCGGGCCGAAGCGCTGCTGCTGATACGGGAGCGCACCGTGGTGGACGAGGCGCTGCTGGCCAGAATGCCGCGGCTGCGCCTGGTCAGCCAGACCGGCAAGCTCGCGCGCAATATCGACGTGGCCGCCTGCAGCCGCGCCGGCGTGGCCGTGGTGGAGGGCAGCGGCTCGCCCTACGCGCCAGCCGAGCTGACCTGGCTCTTGATCATGGCGGCGCGGCGCCGGCTGGTCGAGAATGTCGACAGTCTGCGCGCCGGCCAATGGCAAGGCCCGGTCGGACGCGCGGTGCGCGGCGCGACGCTGGGCATACTCGGCTTCGGCAAGATAGGCAAGCTGGTGGCCGGCTACGGCCGCGCCTTCGGCATGGAGATCCTGGTCTGGGGCAGCGAGCGCGCGCGCGAAGAAGCCCGGGAGCTAGGTTATCTCGCGGCGGCTAGCCGCGAGGCCTTCTTCGCCGAGTCCGACGTCCTCAGTCTGCACCAGCGTCTGGTTCCCGCCACCGAGGCCAATGTGACGGCGGCCGATCTGGCCGCGATGAAGCCCGACGCGCTGCTGGTCAACATCAGCCGCGCCGAGCTGATCGCGCCCGGCGCGCTGGAGGCGGCGCTGGACGCCGGCCGTCCCGGTTTCGCCGCGCTGGACGTGTTCGAGCAGGAGCCGATCTACGACGCGGACCACCCCTTGCTGCGCCGCGCCAATGTGCTGTGCGCGCCCCATCTGGGCTATGCCGAAGAAGCCAGCTACCGCCAGTACCTGGAAATCGCCTACCGCAACGCGGTCCGCTTCTTCGATGGCGACACCCAACACGTATTGAACCCTGAAGCCCTGATCTGAAACGCCGCGCCCAGTCGCGCGCGCCCTACTGGAGAAGCCATATGTCCGATACCGCCCTGTTGATCATCGACGTCCAAGTCGGCGTCGTCGAAGGCGAACCGCGCGCCGCTCGCTTGGACAGCGTGCTGGACCATCTCAACCTCGCCATCGCCAAAGCGCGCCAGCGCGGCATGCCGGTGATCTTCGTCCAGCACGAGGAGGCCGACCTGCCGCACGGCTCGGCAGCCTGGCAGCTGCATCCGAAGCTGGCGCGCCAGGATGGCGACCTGCTCGTATTCAAGCGCTACGGCGACAGCTTTTGCGAGACCGATCTGGCCCAGCGGCTGTCCGAACGCGGCGTGGAAAAATTATGGATAGGCGGCGCCGCCACCGACTTCTGCGTGGACAGCACCTTGCGCAACGCGGTGTCGCGCGGCTACCAGGTCAACGTGATCGCCGATGGCCACACCAGCTGCGGCTGGTTCTCCCTGAGCGGGGAGCAAGTAGTAGACCACTTCAATACCGCCTGGAGCCACACCAGCGCCACCCCCAAGCCGCTGCGCGTGTTGCCGGCGGCAGAGCTGTAATCTGTTGGCCATAAACGCGAAAACGGCGGGTTTCCCCGCCGTTTTGCCTGCCTGCCGCCTTACTGCTTCTTAGCCGCCTTGCCCTTGGCGGCCGTCGCCGCGCGGAACTTGGCCGCCGTCGCCGCGTCCTGCCGCACCTCGGCGCTGGTCTTCAGCAAGGTGGCTTGCGCGTCGTCGCCGTCCAACGACCAGCTGAACACGCCGCCCAGCTGCTGCTGGCGCACATAATCCAGCTTGCCGCGCAGGGTGGCCGGATCGTCATAGCTCCAGAACTCGTTGCCGTCATAGGTCCAGAACTGCTTGGCCACCGGGTTGGAGAACTGCTTGGCGTTGCGGCCCACCAGCACGCGGTAGTCTTCTATGCCCTGCTCGTAGGTGCCCTTGGCCGGACCGGTGGCTACTTGATACAGGCCATCGCCCTTAGGCCCCGCCGCCACGCCGGCCCAGCCGCGGCCGTAGAACGGCAGGCCGACGTTGATCTTGGCGCGCGGCACGCCGGCATTGACCAGGGTCTTCACCGCGTCGTCGACGTTGTAGTAGACCTGATCGCCGGTCACCGGCGCGGCCGGATCGCGATAGAGGTTGGATTGGAAGTTGGTCGGCCCCTTGGCCTCCCAGCCGCCGTGGAAGTCGTAGGTCATCACATTGATCCAGTCCAGATACGCGCTGTACTTGTCCGGCTCGGTGTTGCGGATCTTGTCGACGCCGGAGCCTATGGCCGCGGTCAGGTAATAGCGGCGCTTGTTGGCCGTGGACAAGGCGTTGAGCTGGTTGCGGAACTCCGCCATCAGCAAGGTGAAGTTCTGCTTGTCGTTAGGGTCGACCGTATTGGTCGGCAGGCCGCCGCCGCCCGGGTATTCCCAGTCGATGTCGAAGCCGTCGAACACGCCCAGCGCCGCGCCCGGACCGCCGGCATCCTCGCCCTTGGGCAGGTTGCCCTTGATATAGAGGTCGATGCAGGAGCTGACCAGCGCCTTGCGCCCGGCATCGGTGGCGGCGACTTTGCCGAAGTTCTTGGACCAGGTCCAGCCGCCCAGCGATATCAACACTTTCAGCTGCGGATTGGCCAGTTTCAGCTTGCGCAGCTGGTTGAAGTTGCCGCGCAGCGGATCGTTCCAGCTGTCGGCCTTGCCGTCCACCGACTCGTTGGCGGCGAAGGAGCGCTGGTAATCTGCCCAGGCGTCGCCGCCGTCGCCATTGCCGTTTTCCGCCTTGGTGACCATGCCGCACTGGCCGTTAGCGTAGACGTTGCCGAAAGCGTAGTTCAGGAAGGTCAGCTGCTTGTCGCCGCCGGACTTGACCAGATCGCTGACCTTGTAATTGCGCTGGTAGATGCCCCATTGCGTGAAGTAGGAGCCGACATTGCGGCCGACCGTCGGTTTGGGTTCCGGCGGCACGCCGTTGCCCGGCTGGTTCGGATCGCTGGGCGTGCCCGGCGTGCATTCGCTGGCCGGCCGCTCCTGCCAGGCGCCCCACTGGCTGCTGCCCGGCTGCTCGCCCTGAGTCCACCAGCTGGCGCGCCAGGTTTTGCCATTAAACGTGGCGTAGTCGCCCGCGTTGTAAACCTGGCCGCTGCTCCAGGCCGCGCAAGTGGGCGCGGCGTATACCGCCTGGGTCAGCGCGAAGGCGGCGCCGACGGCCAGCAGCGTGCGCGACAACGAAAAATGCATCATGGTCTTCTCCTCTGTATCGATGGTGAGGCGGCATATCGCCCGGTGACGCCTGCAATCTCCGACATGAAATCATCATGTGGTATTACATTGGTATCAGCATCGAATATCTGTAGTTGAATACAAGGGGAGAATCACTTACCTGTCATTTCGTACAGTTTGCACGCCGCCATTCGTTTCCAGAAAAGAAAAAGGAGGCTTGCGCCTCCTTTTGCCGTTATCGGGACAGCCCCGCCGCTCAGCCCGCCTTTTTCATCGGGTGGTGCTTGTGGTGGTGATGCTTCTTGTGATGAGGCTTCTTGGCGGCCTGGGCCTTTTGCGCGGCGGGCTCGGAGCCGGCCTTCTTGGCATGGTGCTTCTTGTGATGCTTGGCCTTGTGGTGATGCATGGCGGCCGGGGCCGAAGCGTCGGCGGCGTAGGTGGCGACGGAAGCCAGGCCCAGGGTGGCGGCCAGCAGGAGGGCGGTCAGTTTCTTCATGGTCAGTCTCCCGAATCAAGGTGGGGGATCGTTGTCTGGCGCGCCGCGCGGCGCATCCTTGAAACCATCTTAGGCAGGCCCCCCCACCCCGTCTGTGAGCCGCGTGTAAGCGGGTGTAACCATTCGTAATGTCAGCGGGCGGACTCGGCCTCGGCCGGAGCGGGCGGAATCAGGGTCACCAGCAGCTGGTCGATGCGGTAGTTGTCTATGTCCACCACCTCGAACTTGTAGCCCTCGAACTCCACGCTGTCCGTGCGTTTGGGGATGCGGCGCAGCATATACATCATGAAGCCGGCGATGGTTTCGTAGTTCTCGTCGTCGGGGAAGGACTCGATATCCAGCGCGCGCAACACGTCCTCCACCGGCGTGGCGCCGTCCACCAGCCAGGAGCGGTCGTCGCGGCGCACGATCTGCTCTTCCTGGAACTGGCTGACCAGATCGCCCATCACCGTGCTCATCAGGTCGTTCAGCGTGATCACGCCCACCACCAGCGCGTATTCGTTCATCACCACGGCGAAGTCCTCGCGCGAGGCCTTGAAGCGCTCCAGCAGCTCGGACAGCGTCAGCGAATCCGGGATGATCAGCACATTGCGTATCGTCAGCTCGCGCTTCATCGACAGGCTCTGCTGGTTGATCAGCCGCATCAGGATGTCCTTGGAATCGACATAGCCGATCACCGAGTCGATCACGCCGTCGCACACCAGGAACTTGGTATGCGGATGTTCGGCGATCTTCTGCTTGATGCTGGCTTCATCCTCGTGCAGCGTGAAATAGACGATGCTCTCGCGCGCCGTCATCGACGACGGCACGGTGCGGCTTTCCAGCTCGAACACGTTTTCAATCAGATGATGCTCGCGTTGCTGCAGCACGCCGGCCTCTGCGCCGGCGTCCATCATCGCCAGCAGGTCGGCCGGGGTCAGGTCTTCCGGCCGCGCGGTCGGCACCCCCAGCATGCGGAAGAACACATTGGCCAGGCCGTTGAACAGCCACACCAAGGGGCGGAACAAGGCGACGCAAAACAGCATGGGCCGCACCACCATCAGCGCGATGCGCTCCGGCGCCACCATGCCCAGCCGCTTGGGCATCAGGTCGGCAAACAGCACGAACAGCGCGGTGACGGAAACGAAGGACAGGATGAAGCTGAGATGTTCCACCCACTCCGCCGGCGTCAGCAGATGCAGCAGGGTGGCGAAGTAAGGCGTGAACGCCGCCTCGCCCAGGATACCGGCCAGGATGGCCACGGCGTTGAGCCCAATTTGCACCACGGTGAAGAAATAGCCGGGCTGGTCCTGCAGCTCCAGCACCCGTTCGGCATTGTGATTGCCCTCTTCCGCCAGTTGCCGCAGCTTGATCTTGCGCGCGGCGGCCAGCGAGATTTCCGAAATAGAAAAGAAAGCGCTGGCGGCGATCAGGATGGCGATGACGAAGAGGCTGTTGACGAAACTCACGATGATTCCCGGCTGGTTATGATTCTGGAACACCCATCGGCAAGGCCGACTCCATCAGTATAACAGACCGCCATGACTGCCCCATTGCGCATAGCGGGGGTAGAATCAACAAACCGTTAGAACGAAAGCAAACCATGGATTGCGAATTGTGCCGCGCGCCGGCCGGCGAATTGCTGTTCCAGGACGCGCGGCTCCGCGTTGTTCTGGTGGATGAGCCCGGCTATCCCGGCTTCTGCCGCGTCATCTGGCAGGCCCACGCCGCCGAAATGACCGACCTCTCGCCCGCAGACCGCGCCCACCTGATGGACTGGGTCTACCGCACCGAAACGGCGCTGCGCGAGCTGCTGCAACCGGCCAAGATCAATCTGGCCAGCCTGGGCAATATGGTGCCGCACCTGCACTGGCACGTGATCCCTCGCTTTGAAGACGACGCCCACTTCCCCAGCCCGATTTGGGCCGCGCCGCGCCGCGAAGCCGCGCCCCGCGCCTTCCCGAACCTAGCCGAACGGCTGCGCGAACGGCTGCGGGCCACCGCCCATCCATCGAACTGATGCCCACCAGATACGAAAGGAATACCATGTACCGAACGCTAATCCGCGCCGAGGAACTGCTGGCGCTGCCGCCTGAACAACGGGTTTTACTAGACTGCCGCTACCAGCTGGACAATCCCGACTATGGCCACGCCGCCTATGAGCAAGGCCACATCCCGGGCGCCCACTACCTGCATCTGGACTACCATCTGTCCGGCAGCAAGAACGGACACAACGGCCGCCATCCGCTGCCGGACGGCCAGAGGCTGGCGGTGGACCTGGGCGCGCTGGGCGTCGGCGAAAGCACCCAGGTCATCGCCTACGACGACGGCAGCGGCCAATACGCGGCGCGCGCCTGGTGGCTGCTGCGCTGGCTGGGCCACGGCAAGGTAGCGGTGCTGGACGGCGGCCTGTCCGCCTGGCTGGCCGCCGGTGGCGCGATAGATCAGGAAGCGCCGCAGCGCCGCCCCTGCCGCTTCACCATGCACCAGGGTTTGCAGCGCCCGCTGGATGTGACGGACATATTGGCCAATCTGGACGACAAGCGTTTCACCGTGGTCGACGCGCGCAGCCCGCAGCGCTTCCGCGGCATAGGCGAAACCATAGACCCGGTGGGCGGCCATATCCCCGGTGCGGCCAATCGCTTCTTCATGGACAATCTGACCGCCGACCAGCATTACAAACCGGCGGCGCAGCTGCGCGAAGAGTGGCAAGCGCTGCTGGGCGAAGGCTTCGACCCGGCCGCCATCGTGCATCAATGCGGCTCCGGCGTGACCGCCTGCCAGAACCTGCTGTCCATGGAAATCGCCGGTTTTGCCGGCAGCCGGCTCTATCCCGGCTCCTGGAGCGAATGGTGCAGCGACCCGGCGCGGCCGGTGGAGCGCTGAGGGCAGGACCAAGCGCCCTCTCGCGGAAATCCTTGCGCGAGGGAGAGGCGGCGAAGACTGGCCTCCTGGCGATCGGCGGAACGCCCGGCCTTGCCGGGCTTCCGCCCTACCCCAGCATCAGCCGCTGCAGCAGGCTCTGGCCTGCCGGCCAACTGCCCAGGCCGGCGTGGCTGCCCATGTGGCCGCAGCGGCCGGCGTCGAACAGCCGCGCTCCCCAGCCCTCGGCCATGCGCGCCGCCTCGGCGAAATCGCAGAACGGGTCGTCATGGCTGGCGGCGACGATGGCCGGCAGCGGCAGGCGCCACGCCTCGGCCGCCTCGAAGCCGGCGAAATCCGGCAAGGCCGAGCCTGCCTGCAGCTCGCCGCTGGCCCGCGCGGTTTCCGGCAGAATGGGCAAGGCCGGCGGCGCCACCAGCAGCGCGCCCTTGATCCGGCGCTGATCCGCCAAAGACGCCTGCCGCAGCCAAGCCGCCGTCGCGTAGCAACCCAGGCTGTGCGCGGCGATGACCAGTTGGCCCGGAATATCGGCTACCGCCGCCGCCAGTCCGGCCACCCAGGCGTCGCGGCGCGGATACAGCCAGTCCTGCTGGACGACCCGCCGCGCCAGTGGATAAGTCAGCTCCCAGCGGCTCTGCCAGTGCGCCGGACCGGAGTCGCCCCAACCGGGAACCGTCAGCAGCGTCACATCATCGTCGTCCCACATCACAGCGGCCGGCGGTAATCGACGATCAGCGGCGCGTGGTCGGAGAACTTCTCGTCCTTGTAAACGCTGGCGGATTCAGCCAGCTCCATCAAGGACGGCGTGACGATGTGGTAATCAATGCGCCAACCCACGTCCTTGGCGTAAGCCTGGCCGCGGTTGCTCCACCAGGTGTAGCCCGGCGCGTCCGGGTAGAGATTGCGCCACACGTCGCGCCAACCCACGCGGCCCAGCAGATCCGTCATCCAGGCGCGCTCCTCCGGCAGGAAACCGGAATTCTTCAGATTGCCCTTCCAGTTTTTCAGGTCGATCTCGTTGTGCGCGATGTTCCAGTCGCCGCAGATCACGATGTCGCGGCCGGCGGCGCGCAGCGTTTCCAGATGCGGCATGAACACGTCAAGGAAGTCGAATTTCACTTGTTGGCGCTCGTCGCTGCTGGAGCCGGACGGCAGGTACAGCGAGACCACGGACAGATTGCCGAAATCCAGCTGCAAAAAGCGCCCCTCGGCGTCTATCCAGTCCACGCCCAGCCCTTCCACCACCGCATCCGGCTGATGGCGGGTATACAGGCCGACGCCGCTATAGCCCTTCTTCTCCGCGTAGTGGAAATAACCGGTCAGGCCATCCGGCGCGCGCATGCGCTCGGACAGATCGCCGGCCTGCGCCTTCAACTCCTGCACGCAGACGAAGTCGGCGCGGATGGTGGCCAGCCAGTCGAAAAAGCCTTTCTTGTCCGCGGAGCGGATGCCGTTCAGGTTGGCGGAAACGATTCGAAGCAAGGGTGTCTCCCGTGGTATGCTTGCGGCGATTTAAGCCGCCATTCAAACAGTTAACGATTTCATCAAGGAGTAAAGATGAGCGATTTCCGTCAAGAGTTTATTCGTTTTGCGCTCGACAAGCAGGTTTTGAAGTTTGGCGAGTTCATCACCAAGGCGGGTCGCCAATCCCCTTACTTCTTCAATACCGGCCTGTTTAATGACGGCGAGTCCACGCTGAAGCTGTCGCGCTTCTACGCCCAATCCATCCAGCAGAGCGGCGTCGAGTTCGACATGCTGTTCGGCCCCGCCTACAAGGGCATCATCCTGGCCGCCGCCGCCGGCATGGCATTGGCCGAGCGGGGCCGCAACGTGCCCTTCGCTTACAACCGCAAGGAAGCCAAGGACCACGGCGAAGGCGGCACCCTGGTGGGCGCGCCGCTCAAGGGCAAAGTGCTGATCATAGACGACGTGATCTCGGCCGGCACCTCGGTGCGCGAATCCGTGGAAATGATACGCGCCGCCGGCGCCACGCCGGCCGGCGTGGCCATCGCGCTGGACCGCATGGAGCGCGGCCAGGGCGAACTGTCCGCCGTCCAGGAAGTGGCCAAGCAACACGGCCTGCCGGTAGTGGCCATCGCCACGCTGAAGGACCTGCTGGGCTATCTGGAAAACCATCCGGAAATGGCCGCCCACCTCGACGCGGTACGCGCCTATCGCGCCCAATACGGAGTCGATTACTGATGAAAGCGCTGGCCGGATCGCTGCTGCTATTGTGTTCGCTGGCCCACGCCGGCGTGTACAAATGGGTGGATGACTCCGGCAAGACGCATTACAGCGACGCGCCGCCTCAGCAAAACCAGAGCCGCGGCGTGGCGGAGCTGAGCAAACAGGGCGCGATGAAGAAACCGGCGGAGACGGAGGCGCAACGGCTCAGCCGCGAGGCTTCCGCCGCGGCCGCGCGCCAGGCGCAGCAAAAAAGGCTGGAGGCCATCCGCCACGACCAGGCGCTGACCCAGGGCTACTCGACGCTGGCCGAGCTGCAGGCCGACCGCGAGAAACAGCTCGCCGTGCTGCAGTCGGCCTATCATGCGCTGGAACTGCGCGCGCAGGGACTGGCCCTCCAGCAGCGAGACCTGCAACGCGACCTGGAGCAAAGCCGCAAGTTGCGCCAGCCGCCGCCGGCCAACACCATCCACAACCAACAAGTGCTGCAGCAGGAACAGAAGGCACAGCAAGCTCTGCTGGCGGCCAAACGCGCCGAGATCGCGGCTTACCGCCAGAAAATGCAGCAGGACCTGCAGCGCTATCGTCAGTTGATAGGCCAGTAAGCTTGGATCGGCCAACAAAATTAGTTTCATGCTTGAGGCAAGCCGGGCCGCGGCAGGAGGGTTGTGCTACTGGCCGCCGTCCTTGCGCTGCCAGGCCTGCTGCAGGACCTGCGTGGCTTGCTGCATGGCCTGCTGCGCGGCGCCGGCCGCCGCCGTGGCATTGCCCAGTTCCTGATTGGCCCGCTCCAGGTCGGCCTGGGCGCCGGCCAGCTTCTGCTCTGCCAGCGTCTTGGCGTCCTGCGCGGCCTTGACCCGCTTGTCGGCCTGCTGCTGCTGGTTTTGCGCCTGCTGGAAAGCCATTTGCGCCGACAGCAGCTGCTCATCCGCCGTCTGCGCCAGCGCGGCGCCGCACCACAGCCCCGCCAGCAGCCATCCGCATTTCATGAATTTACGCATCATGCTCCCCTTTCCAAATCATTCGGGCTAGACCCGCCATTATGCGGCAAGCCGGCGCCCGGCGACATCGCGAACGCGGAAAACAAAAAGCCCGGCGTCGAAACGCCGGGCTTTTTGAGGAATGCTGGTGGGTCGTGAAAGGCTCGAACTTTCGACCTACGGATTAAGAGTCCGCTGCTCTACCAACTGAGCTAACGACCCAGCGAAAACAATCTCGGCCAAGAAGCAGGATGGTGGTGGGTCGTGAAAGGCTCGAACTTTCGACCTACGGATTAAGAGTCCGCTGCTCTACCAACTGAGCTAACGACCCATCCTGAAACACTGCATCATAAACTTGATGGTGGGTCGTGCGGGATTCGAACCTGCGACCAACGGATTAAAAGTCCGCTGCTCTACCAGCTGAGCTAACGACCCGCACAACGTACGGCACATGTCTTGGATGGTGGGTCGTGAAAGGCTCGAACTTTCGACCTACGGATTAAGAGTCCGCTGCTCTACCAACTGAGCTAACGACCCGTCCGGGACATGCAATACACTATATCAAGCTTTGGTGGGTCGTGCGGGATTCGAACCTGCGACCAACGGATTAAAAGTCCGCTGCTCTACCAGCTGAGCTAACGACCCATGCGAGAGACCGGAACTATAATGAAACCCTTCAGCGCCGTCAATACGTTATTGCAGATTTTTTCGCAACCGATGCCAAGCGGGAACGATGGCCGACTTGACCGGTCGCAAACAAAACGCGGCTCAAGCGCCCGTCCCACTTGAAAGCACGCTCTGCGATACCCATGTCAGGTAGGCGGGCAAACCCTGAGCCAAGGGCCAGGCGACGATTTCCGGGACCTCGTAGGGGTGCAAAGCCAGCAGCCTGGCTTCCAGTTTCGCATAGGCATCGCGGCGGGTCTTGATCAGCAGCGGCACCTCGTCGGCCCGCTCCACCGCGCCCTGCCAGCGATAAACCGAGCGGCAAGGCGCCAGAATATTGACGCAAGCGGCCAGCCGCTCGCTCACCAGGGTCTCCGCGATGCGTTCGGCCGTTTCGGCGTCCGGAACATTGCAGACCACCAATACACATTCGTCAGATGGAAAAGAATTCACGATGCGCGCACTCCCGCTATTGTTGCTGATTTACCCCTTCGCCGAGATCGCCGCGCTGGTGGCGCTGGCCGACCGCATCGGCGGCTTGGCCGTTTTCCTGCTGGTCATCCTGTCTTCCCTGCTGGGACTGTGGATGCTGCGCAACCAGAAGCTGGGCGCCTTGTTGACGCTGGGCAGCGTGATGCGACAGGGCGACAAGGTTTCGCTGTACTCGCTGCTGTGGCCGCTGCGCTACGCGCTGGCCGGCCTGCTGTTCCTGCTGCCGGGCCTGCTCAGCGACCTCGCCGCCATCCTCTTGCTGCTACCGCTGAAGGGCCCGGACATCCAGTTGCGCACGCCTGGCGCGGGTCCGGCTAGCGAACCGGCCGCCGGCAGCGACATCATCGAGGGCGAATACCACCGCGTGGACGAGGAAACGCCGCCCGGCCGTCGGCTTCAGTGAAGATCGAACAAGGCCAGCACGGCGGCGGCGTCCAGATCGCACTGGATTTCCACCACCTTGTGCCGGTTCTTGTCGCCGGACAGCAAAGACACGTCGCGCTTGGCCACCCCGAAGCGATCCGCCAGCCAGGCCAGCAGCGCGGCATTGGCCTTGCCGTCCACCGGCGGCGCGGCCAGCCGGATTTTCAGGCAGTCGCCATGCTCGCCGGCCGGCTCCGTCTTTTTGGCGCCAGGCTGCACGTGCAGCGTCAGGCGCACGCGGCCGGCTTGGCAGGACAACCAGGGTTTCATCGCCATTTCCCGACAAAACGGGGAGTGTAGACCAAAACGCGGCCAGCCTGCACGGCCGCCACACAGGAGCATCGTCATGGATATCGGCATCAACGAACAAGACCGCCAACACATCGCCGAGGGCTTGTCCCGCCTGCTGGCCGACAGCTACACCCTGTACCTGAAGACGCACAATTTCCACTGGAACGTCACCGGCCCGATGTTCAACACCCTGCACCTGATGTTCGAGACCCAGTACACCGAGCTGTCGCTGGCCGTGGACGCCATCGCCGAGCGCATCCGCGCCCTGGGCCACTACGCGCCGGGCAGCTACGCCGATTACGCGCGCCTGACCTCCATCCCGGAAGCCGCCGGCGCGCCGCCCAAGGCCGAAGACATGATCCGCCAGCTGGTGGAAGGCCATGAAACCATCTGCCGCACCGCGCGCGGCATTTTCGAAGTGGTGGAGCACGCCAGCGACGAGCCGAGCGCCGATCTGCTGACCCAGCGCCTGCAGGTGCATGAGAAAACGGCCTGGATGCTGCGCAGCCTGCTGGAGAAATAAGTCCGTTCCCGGCCACCTGCCCCGCCGCGCCCCGCGCGGCGTTTTCGCGCGCGGCCGTGCTACACTCCGGCAAAGTCCGGAAACTCGACATGGCCGACCGTCTGCCCTTTCTCCGCCCCCATGTGCCCGACAACCGCCCGCTGTGGCTGATGGCGGGCTTATCCCTGCTGGCCCACTTGGCGCTGCTGAGCCTGGGCGGATTCGCGCCGCCAGTCGCCCCCATCCAGCCTCCCAGTCCGCTGCAGATCACCCTGCGCCCTCGCCACGCGCCCGCCCCGGCCGCGCCGCTCACCGAAAGAGTGGCGGAAGACAATAGACAGGGCGCCGGCAACACGCCTGAGCCGCGACAGTTGCTCAGCCGCAGCGAACCGCCCAAGCCCACCGCCGCGCCCGCGCCGGCGGAGCAAACCGCGGCGCCGCTCAACCGCATCGCGCGCGACGCGCCCGCCCCCAGCCAGATGGCGGCGACGCCGCCGGCCGCCAAGGTCAGCACCGGCTCCCTGCTGGCCCAGGTCGGCGCGTTGTCGCGCGGCGGCGACGACGCGGCCGCCGACAACGACAAGGAAAGCGGCCAGACCGGCAATCATCTAGGCGAGGCCGCGCGCGGCTACCCTTGGGCCCGCTACCAGGCCGACTGGCGCATGAAAGTGGAGCGCATCGGCAACCTGAATTATCCCGAAGAGGCCCGCCGCCAGGGCTTGCACGGCGCGGTGACGCTGGAGGTGACCATCGCCGCCGACGGCAGCCTGCGCGGCCAGCGCGTCACCCGCTCGTCCGGCTCGCCGGTGCTGGACCAGGCCGCCCAACGCATCGTAGAACTGGCCTCGCCGTTCGCGCCATTTCCGTCCGCGCTGACGCGCTTCCCCACGCTGCGCATCAGCCAGAAATTCGTCTTCACCCGCGACAACCTGTTGTCCAGCCATTGAACAAGGATGCATCATGTTTGAAGTCAACCGCAGCCTCGCGCTCTTGCGCCCGCAGGCCCCGTTTCTCGCCTGGCTGAAAAGCCTGCCCGGCGGCATCGACCCGCAACTGACGCTGGAGGCGCTGGCCGCCGACTGCAACGCGCTGCTGATCCCGCCGGCCGAGGACGCCGACGCCGCCCGCCGTTTCGTCCAGCAAAGCTACCGCCAGCTGTTCGAGGCCGAGCTGGCCGACTGGTGCGAGGACGAGGACCTGTGGCCGCAGAACATCAGTCCCAACCTGTTCCAGCAATGGTTCAAGGTGGAAATCCATTCGGTGCTGACCGATCTGGTCCCTGAGCCGCTGGCGCGCGAAGCGTTCACGCCGCTGGACCTGGACGGCGGCGCCGACTAAAGCCACGCCAACACACCTAAAGAGGGGAAAACACATGGCGCATGAAACACGGATCAAGGTCCGCGGCTATCATCTGGACCTGTTCGGCCACGTCAACAACGCGCGTTATCTGGAGTTCCTGGAGGAAGCGCGCTGGAACTGCTTCGAAGACAGCGGCGCCCTGCCGCACTTCCTGCAAAGCGGCCTGGCCCTGGCCGTGGTCAACATCAATATCGACTACGCGCGTCCGGCCACCATGGGCGAAATGCTGGTCATCGAAAGCACCGTCAAGTCCATCGGCAACCGCAGCGCGGTGATTCACCAGCGCGTGCTGCTGGACGGCACCGACACCCTGGTGGCCCAGGCCGACGTCACCTTCGTGGTGTTCGACCCGCGCGCCAACAAGGCCGTGGTGCTGGAAGGCCCGCTGCGCGACGCGCTGGAACTGATACAGGCCAAGTCGGCCTGAGCCGCAATTAGGAAGACGAGATGAAGAAAGGTTTGCTGATTCTGGTGGCCCTGCTGGTGGTGGCCGGCATCGCTTATTCGCTGCTGTTCGCGCGCCAGCCGGCGCCTGAGGTCAAGCTGACGTCGATAAGCGGCGTCAGCACCAGCACTTCGGCGCTGAAGGGCAAGGTGGTGCTGGTCAACTTTTGGGCCACCAGCTGCCCCGGCTGCGTGGAGGAAATGCCGGAGATCAAGAAACTGCACCAGGACTACGCCGGCCGCGGCCTCAACGTAGTGGCGGTGGCGATGAGCTACGACCCGCCCAACTACGTGCAGAGCTTCGTCGCCAAGTATCAGCTGCCCTTCTTCGTCGCGCTGGACACCCAGGGCGACGTGGCCAAGGCCTTCGGCGACATCCAGCTCGCGCCCACCACCTTCCTGATCGACAAGCAGGGCAACATCATCAAGCGCTACGTCGGCGTGATGAACTTCCCCGAAGTGCGCAAGCTGATCGAGCAGCAGCTGTAATCCCCCCGTAGGGCGGAAGCCCCTGACCGAGCGCGGCAAGCGTAGCGGCGCGAGGGAATCAGGGGCGTTCCGCCACTACCCGCCGTCCACGCTCCACAGGCGGAACGCCCGGCAAGGCCGGGCTTCCGCCCTACGCTCCGCACACGGCGCAAGCCGGATCGCGCGGCACGCGTATCTGCTTGAAGCCGCCATTCAACGCGTCATACAGGGTCAGCCGCCCCAAGACCGGCGGCACGCCGGCCAGCAGCTTGACCGCCTCCACCGCCTGCAGGCTGCCGATCACCCCCACCAGCGGCGACAGCACGCCAAACGTCGCGCACGGGCCGTCATTCGCCTCGCCCTCATCCGGAAACAGGCAGTGATAGCACGGCGAGGCGGCGTCGCGGCTGTCGAATACCGCCAGTTGGCCGGAGAAGCGCACCGCCGCGCCGGATACCAGCGGCACGCGCGCCGCCACGCAGGCGCGATTGACCGCGTGGCGGGTGGCGAAGTTGTCCGAGCAGTCCAGCACCAGATCGTGCGCCGCCACTTCCTCGACCAAACGCGCCCCCGACAAACGCTCTGCCAGCGGACGGACTTCGATGGACGGATTCAGGGCCAGCATACGCCGCGCGGCGGATTCGGCCTTACCCTGCTTCAGGCTGGCCGTATCGTGGGCGATCTGGCGCTGCAAATTGGACAATTCCACCATGTCGTCATCGACGATGGTCAGATGGCCGACGCCGGCGCTGGCCAGGTACAGGGCTGCCGGCGAACCCAGACCGCCGGCGCCGACGATCAGCGCGCGCGCCGCCAGCAGCCGGCGCTGGCCATCAATGTCTATCTCCGGCAGCAGAATGTGCCGGCTGTAACGCAGCAGCGCCGCGTCGTCGAGATCACGCTCGAATGCCATGTGGTGCTCCAAATGCGAAACGCCAGCCCTGGGGCTGGCGTCGATAAGCGATTGCGGCCAAACAAAACGCCTGAGACAAGGCGCGCCACTCTGACAGCTCACAGCCGCAACGCAGTCCCAGATGGTGGCTTTACTCCTCCGCCACCTTGCGCGCGAACTTGATGCCCAGCTGCTTCAGCTTGCGGTACAAGTGGGTGCGCTCCAGGCCCACCTTCTGCGCCACCCGGCTCATATTGCCGTTCTCCAGCGAGATGTGGTACTCGAAGTAGCGCCGTTCCAGCTGTTCGCGCAGCTCGCGCAGCGGAATGTTGAAGTCGAAGCCCGACTCCTCCACCGGCTTTTCATGGCGGAACTGCGCCAGCACCTTGTTGACCTCGGCGGCGTCGATCTCGTCGGATTCGGCCGTCAGCGCCAGGCTCTTGATGATGCTGCGCAGCTGCTCCAGATTGCCCGGCCAGTCGTACTGGCGCATGGCGTTCAGCGCGGCGGTAGTCAACTTGCGCGCCGGCACCTGCTTGGACTCCACCAGCTCCACCAGGATTTGCTCGGCGATGAAGGTGATGTCCTCGGAATGCTCGCGCAGCGGCGGGATCGGCACGATCACGCTGGACAGCGCGGTCAGCAGGCGGTTGTCGCACTCCGGGTCCACCAACAGCTCCTGCAGCGGACGGCTGCAGGAACAGATCAGGCGCACATTGAAGCGGTCCAGCTTGGACAGCAGGAACAGCAGGCCCTGCTGCACGCGGCGGCTGTATTGGCCGATCTCCGGCAGGTAGAGCACGCCGTTATTGGCCTTTTGCAGCAGCTCCAGCGGCGCGTCGGCCAGCTGCTCCAGCTTGGCCGGCGTCACCCACGGCGTGTTGCCTTGGTGAAAGAAGCGCGCCACCAGTTCGAAGCCGGAGCCGGATTCGCCGGTCAACAGCACCGGCGACTTGACCTTGGCCACGCGTTCCAGCTGGCGCTTCAACTCCTGTATCGGCTCGCTGCGGCCCAGCTTGTCCAGGTTCAGCGAGGTATTGGCCTGCATGTCGCCATACTTCAGCGCGCGCTGCACCGTCGTCAGCAGCTTTTGCAGCGCGATGGGCTTTTCCAGGAAATCGAAAGCGCCGATGCGGGTAGCCTCCACCGCGGTGTCTATGCTGGCGTGACCGGACATCATCACCACCGGCATATTGAGCAAGCCGGACTTGGCCCACTCCTTCAGCAGGGTCACGCCGTCGCAATCGGGCATCCAGATGTCCAGCAGCACCAGCGCGGGACGCGTCTGGTTGCGCAACTGCCGCGCCACCTCGGCATTTTCCGCCAGGGCCACGGTATAACCTTCGTCCTGCAGGATCTCGGAGAGCAGTTCTCGGATACCGATCTCGTCGTCCACAATCAAAATATCGCTGCTACGCATTAGGCCTCCAGCAATGGCAGGGAGAGAAGGACGCGCGCGCCTTGCCGTTCGGCGTTCCCCAAGATGACCTGACCATGGTGCTCTTCCATAATCTTCTTGACCACGGCCAGTCCCAGACCGGTGCCCTTGGCTTTGCTGGTCACATAAGGCTCGAACGCGCGCCGGAGGATGTCCGGGCCGAAGCCCGCCCCATTGTCCTCGACGCAGACGAGCGCGTTTCCTTCTTCTTGTCGGCTGCTAATTTGAATCATCGGGATGCCAACGTCAAGGACTGCGTCCTGCGCGTTCTGCAGCAGGTTGTGCAGCACCTGGCGCAGCAGGGCGGCATCGCCCATGATCATCAGCGGCATGTCGTCCAGCGCAATCTTAACAGCAGGATTGGATTCGTAAAGAGTCATGACTTCTCGAATCACCTGATTGAGATCAAGTTTGACCAGTTTGATCTTGGGCGCGCGGGCGTAATCGCGGAACGCCTCCACCATGCTCTTCAGCGCGCCGACCTGCTTGATGATGGTGTCGGTGGAGCGTTTCAGCATGTCGGCGTCAGGACCTTCCAGCTTGTCGGCCAGCTTCATCGCCAAGCGTTCGGCCGATAGCTGGATGGGGGTCAGCGGGTTGCGGATTTCGTGCGCCAGCCGCTTGGCCACCTCGCCCCAGGCCGCGTCGCGCTGGGCGCGGGCCAGCTCGGTGATGTCGTTGAACACCAGCACGTAGCCATCGTCGGAGTGCTCCGGCAGGCGCGCGCCGCGCACCAGCAGCGCGCGCTCGCCGTGGCTAGTCTCATAGTTCAGCTGGGTCTGCCAATCGGTTTCCACATCGCTGTCGGCGTGCTGCATGACCGTTTCCACCAGCGGCGTCACCGCGGGGATTTCCCGCCCCCACTCAGGGAAACGGAGTTCGGCCAAACGGCCGAATTCCACGCCCAGGATGCGCGAGGCGCTGCTGTTGGCGGCGCGGATCTGCCAATCGCCGCCGAAGGCGATGACGCCGGCCGACAGGTTGGCCAATATGCTTTCCAGATAAAGCTTGCCGCCTTCCAGCTCGCCGCGGCTCTTTTCCGCCTGTTGCCGCGCCTCGTCCAATTGCTGCGTCATACGATTGAACAAGGTAGTCAACATGCCCAATTCATCGCGCCGGTACACCGGATGGCGCTTGGAGAAGTCGCCCTGCGCCACCGCGCGCGTGCCGGCGGCCAGCTCGGACAAGGGCGCGGACAGGCGCTCGGACAGGAACAGGGCGAAGGCCAGCGCGGCAGTCAGCGCCAGCAGCACCGCCAGCGCCAGCGTCAGCATGTAGAAGGTGCGCAGGCCATGGCGCGCCAGCAGCAGCTGGCGGTATTCAGAGCGAGCGCTCTCGATCTGCTCGGCGTCGCGGCTGATGTCGGCCGGCGCGGCCTGGCTCAGCTGCAGCACGCGCGTTTCCTCGCCCGCCGTGCGGTAGGCCATCAGCACGCGCAGCGTCAGACCGCTGTTGCCGTCGTTTTCTATGCTTTGCTGCGGGTGCTGCAGGCGCACGCCGCGCAGCGCCTCGCGCGAGAGCGGCATGACGCGGCCATCGCCGACGTGCGCCAGCATCTGGCCGCCGCTCCGGTTATAAATGGCGATTTCCTTCAGCCCGAGCTGGTCGCGCAGCCTATCCAGGCGGCCCGGCAATCTGGCGTCGTCCAGGGGCTGCACCTCGTCCAGCACCAGCCTGCCCTTGCGGCCGACATCATCCAGCACGTAGTTCAGCGCGCTGCGCCCCAGCACCAGGCCGCGGTCCAGCGCCGCCTCCACCTTGACGTCGAACCAGCTCTCGATGCTGCGCGTCAGGAATTGCGCCGACACGGTGAATACCAAGAGGCCCGGCACCAGCGCGACGCCGGCGAACATCAGCGCCAGCTTCTGCGTCAGCTTGGCGCCGAACACCCGGTTGCGCACGCGCTGGCGCAGGCGCAGCAGCTGCCGCGCCACCACGCTGAGCAGGGCCAACAACAGCAGGCTGTTCAGGCCGAACACCCACCAGTAGTAATCGTTGAGCTTGGACGCGTTGCCCGTGGCCACCGCCAGCAGATAGAGCAGGATCGCTCCTATCGTCGCCATCGCAATGGAGGCGTAGCGCATCAGCCGGCGTCCTTCATGTCGAGCTTGACCCAGTCGGACTCCAAGGTCCAGTCGTCGGAACCCAGCGCGTTCATCTGAAAGGGCTTGGGCAGTTCGCCGATATCGAGCAGCAGCCGCACCTGGCCGGCCACGTCGCCCGCCTTCCTTGGGTCCAGCGTGCCGGGGTTGAGCACGCGCCAGCCCTGGATGGCGCCTATGGTGGCCAGCGCCTCGCGCAGGGTCGGGTAATAGTTGGACAGGCTGCCGATGCTGACGCGGTAACGGCCGGTCAGCGGCTGGTAGGATAGTTTGAAGCCGATCTGCGCGTGCGGGTCAAACCACTCGCGCAGGCTCAGGTAATAGGCCGTGGTGCGCGGCCGGGTGAGCTGGAACTCCAACCGGAAACCGAGCACCACGCCCTGTTGCAGGGCCTCGTTCAGGCTGGGCGTCAGCCGCGTCAGGAAACGCGTGCTGACCGCCAGCGTGCCATCAGACATCACCTCCGCCTCTGCCCGGCGCACGGCTATGGTGTCGGCCCAGGCCGCGGTGGCCAGACAGCACAGCAGCAGCCCGATCAGGCTAATGTTTTTGAAGCAGCGCGTAATAAAAGCCGTCATGACGCTCACAGGGCAACAGTTGCTCCTCTCTCAGGCTCACCGCGTCCGGGTGGCGCCGCAGGAAGCTCTCCAATTGCTGGCAGTTCTCTTCCGGAAAAATCGAGCAGGTAGCGTATAGCATTTTGCCGCCGCTGGCGAGCAAGGGCCACAAGGCGTCGGCCATGGCCGCCTGCTGCCGTCCCAGGGCCGCGAAATCGCCGGGGCGGCGCAGCCATTTGATGTCGGGATGACGGCGCGCCACGCCGGAGGCGGAGCACGGCACGTCGGCCAGAATGCGGTCGAACGGCCGGCCATCCCACCAGCTGTCCGGCTTGGCCGCGTCGGCCTCGCGCAGCTCGGCGGTCAGCCCCAGTCGCTCCAGATTGTCGCCCACCCGGCCAAGCCTGGCCGCGTCGATGTCCAGCGCCATCAGTTCGATGTCGGCCCGCTCCAGCATATGGCCGGTCTTGCCGCCGGGCGCGGCGCAGGCGTCCAGCACGCGCAGGCCCGGCTGCAGGTCCAGCCAGTGCGCGGCGCGCTGCGCGCCCTCGTCCTGCACCGACACCTCGCCTTCGGCGAAGCCCGGCAAGTCGCGCACGCCCACCGGCTTGGCCAGCTGCACGGCGTCGTCGCCCAGAGCGGTCGCCGCCATGCCGGCCGCCTCCAGCCGCGCCAGATAATCCGCCACCGAGCCCTCGCGGCGGTTGACGCGCAGAGTCAGCGGCGGGTGGCTGTTGCTGGCGGCCAGCACGGCCTGCCACTGATCGGGATAGGCCTGGCGCAATTTCGCCACCCACCAGTCCGGATGATTGGCGGCGGCCGCTTCGTCCACGGCGGCGAGGATTTCCTCGCGCCGGCGCAGGAAGTTGCGCAGGGCGCCGTTGACCAGGCCCTTGAACTTGCCGCCGGCAATGCCGGTGGCCGAGGTGACGGCCTCGTTCACCACCGCGTACGGCGCGGCGCGCGTATGCTGCAGCTGGTACAAGGCCACCAGCAACAGACGCTCCAGCAGCGGCTCCGGCAACGGCCGCGGCACCAGCTGGCGCAGGCAGTGGCGCAGGACGCCCAGATGGCGCAGGCCGCCATAGCTCAGGTCTTGCAGCGCGCCGCGCTCCGCCGGGTTCAGCTGCGGATGCTGGCGATGGGCTTCTGCCAGCGCGTCGGTCAGGGTGGTGCCGGCCTCAATGCGGCCCAGAATGTCGGCGGCCAGCCGCTGGATGTGATGCATGGGGAGTCTTTCGATGAAGCAAGGCCAGTCCACGCTGGACTGGCCTGAGTCGGATAGTCAATATTAAACGTTTAGTACACGCCGCGCGCCATGTCGTTGAGCCGCGCGATGCGCTCCTCGGTGTGCGGGTGGGTGCGGAACAGGTCGCCGACGCCGCCCGAGCCGGACAGGGGATTGATGATCATCATCTGCGCGGTTTCCGGATGCGCCTCGGCCGTCGGCATGGCGATGCCCTGGGCGTAGTATTCGATCTTCTGCAAGGCGGAGGCCAGCGCCAGCGGATCGCCGGAAATCTCCGCGCCGCCGCGGTCGGCCTCGAACTCGCGCGCGCGCGAAATCGCCATCTGGATCAGGCTGGCCGCCACCGGCGCCAGAAAAGCGACGGCCAGGCGCGGCAGCAGGCCCACCGGCTGGCCGTTTTCGTCGCGCCCGCCGAAGAACATGGCGAAGTTGGCCAGGGCGGAAATCGCGCCGGCCATGGTTGCGGAGATCGTGGAAATCAGCGTGTCGCGATGCTTGACGTGCGCCAGCTCATGCGCCATCACGCCGCGCAGTTCGCGGTAGTCCAGCATGCGCATGATGCCGGTGGTGGCGGCCACCGCCGCGTGTTCCGGGTCGCGTCCGGTGGCGAAGGCGTTGGGCTGCTCCTCGTGGATCACGTAGACGCGCGGCATGGGCAGGCCGGCGCGCTGCGCCAGCTCCGCCACCATGCCGTAGAATTCCGGCGCGCTGTGGGCGTCCACTTCCTGCGCGTTGTACATGGACAGCACCATGCGGTCTGAATTCCACCAGGCAAACACGTTCAGGCCGCCGCCGAACAGCAGCGCCAGCAACATGCCGCCCTTGCCACCCAGCATGCCGCCGATCAGCGCGAACAGCGCCAGGATCGCGGCCATCAGCACCGTGGTCTTCAACCAGTTGTCGTTCATGCTCTCCCTCTCGAAGCCTGCCGATTGATCAAACAGAGGCTTGGAGCCTTATTCCCCCAGCCGGGTTCCCACCAGGCTGGCGCGGCCGGCGACGAAGTCGCGCGCGGCCAGACGCTTGCCGCCGGCGGCCTGCAGCACGCTCAGCCGCACCAGGCCCGCGCCGGCGCCCACCAGCACGCCGTCGGCGTCGGCCGACACCACAAGGCCGGGTTCGGCCTGGCCGGCTTCGGCGCTGGCCATCCACAGTTTCAGCGGCTCGCCATTAAGCTGGGTGAAGGCGCCGGGCGCCGGGTTGTAGGCGCGGATGGCGCGCGCCACATCCTCCGCGGGCAGCGTCCAGTCCACCTCCGCCTCGGCCTTGCTCAGCTTCTGCGCGTAAGTGACGCCGGCTTCCGGCTGCTTCACCGGCGCGATGGTTTCCAGCCGGCCCAGCGTCTCCACGATGGCTTGCGCGCCGCAGGCCGCCAGCTTGTCGTGCAAGGTGGCGGCGGTTTCGTCGGCGGCAATGGCGACAGGATGGACGCTCAGCATGTCGCCGGTGTCCAGGCCCACGTCCATCTGCATGATGGTGATGCCGGTTTCGGCGTCGCCGGCCAGGATGGCGCGCTGAATGGGCGCCGCGCCGCGCCAGCGCGGCAACAGGGAGGCGTGGATGTTGAGGCAGCCGCGTGCCGGAATCTCCAGCACATCCTGCGGCAGAATCAGGCCGTAGGCGGCCACCACCATCACCTCCGCGCCCATGTCGCGCAGCATCTGCTGCGCCTCCGCGTTGCCGCGCAGTTTTTCCGGCTGTTCCACGCGCAGGCCATGGGCCAACGCCACTTCCTTGACCGGGCTCGGCTTCAGCTTCATGCCGCGGCCGGCGGGGCGGTCCGGCTGGGTCAGCACCAGCGGTATCTCATGGCCCGCGTCTATCAGCGCGCGCAAGGCGGCGGCGGCGAATTCCGGCGTGCCGGCGAATATCAGTTTCATCGTGCTTGTTTCCCGCTAATGACAACGGCGCTGCCCTGCAGCGCCGTTGATCACCGGCTTGTAGGCCGGTCTTACATATTTTGTTTTTCGCGTTTCTTCAGCTTGCTGCGGATGCGGTTCTGCTTCAGCTGTGACAGCCGCTCCACAAACACCACGCCGTTCAGGTGGTCGATCTCATGCTGGATGCAGATCGCCAGCAGGCCATCGGCCTCCAGCTCGAACGGCTTGCCGTCGCGATCCTGCGCCTTCACCTTGACGTGCTCGGCGCGGGTCACCTTGTCGTAGATGCCGGGCACCGACAGGCAGCCCTCTTCGTAGACGGTTTCGCCGTCCTTCTCGACGATTTCCGGGTTGATGAACACCCGGCGCTCATCGCGCTCCTCCGAGATGTCCATCACCACCAGCCGGTAGTGGTAGTCCACCTGGGTGGCGGCCAGGCCGATGCCCTTGGCCTCGTACATGGTCTCGAACATGTCGTCGATCTGCTGCTGCAGAGCGGCGTCAAAGACTTCTACCGGCTTGGCCACGGTGTGCAGCCTGTCGTCCGGGTAATGCAAAATGTTCAACAGCGCCATCGCTATCATTCACTCCAAGTTGTCGTATCGCCGCGCCCGCGTGGATAATAGAGCGGTTCGGCGCAGCTTCGTTCAGCCCCCGGCCGCGGCGTCTGTCGGCCGGCATCAAGAATTGGAATCCATTCATGCTTAAGCGCATTATATCGCTAGCCCTGGCCTTGGCGCTGTCCCTTCCCGCATGGGCCGACGAATTGACCGTCAAATCGGACGCCCCGTCGCGCTATACCGTGAGCAGCGGCGACACGCTGTGGAGCATCGCCGGCCGCTATCTGAACAACCCCTGGCAATGGCCGCAGCTGTGGCGCATGAACCGCGAGCAGGTGCGCAATCCGCACTGGATCTATCCCGGCGACGTGCTGGTGCTGGACTACGTCAACGGCCAGCCCAGGCTGTCGCTGGACACCAGCCAGCCGCGCGAGGTCAAGCTGTCACCCCAAGTGCGGCCCGAGAAGCTGGACCAGGCCATCGCCAGCATTCCGGCGGACGCCATCGAGCCTTTCCTGGCGCGGCCGCTGATCGTCGATCCCGTCCGTTTCGCCTCCGGCCCGCGCCTGATCGCCGGCCCGGACGAACACCTGAGCCTCAGCACCGGTGACCGCGTCTACGCCAGCGGCGTCGATGAAGCCGGCAGCTGGCAGGCTTACCGGCTGGGCAAGACGCTGCTGGATCCGGACACCCAGCAGGTGCTGGGCGTCGAGGCGGTATATGGGGGCGATCTGGTGGTAGACAAGCTGCGCCCTGACATCCAGACCCTGCGCATCCGCAGCGTGGCCGGCGAGGTGCTGGTGGGCGACCGCCTGGTGCGCGCGCCCAAACAGTCCTTCGTCAACTACGTGCCGCGCCCGGCCGAGGAAGACCTGCACGGCAAGATCGTATCCGCCTATCAGGGCGTCGCCGGCGCCGCGCAGTTCTCCACCGTATCCATCAACCTGGGCAGCGCCGCCGGCGTGGAGCCGGGCATGGTATTCGGCATTTTCAAAAAGGGCGGCATGATCGAGGTCGGCAACGCCGACGGCAAGAAACGCCTGGCCCACCTGCCCACCGAACAAGCCGGCGAACTGTTCGTCTACCGCGTGTTCGACAAAGTGGCTTACGGCCTGGTGCTGAACAGCGACGGAGCGGTCTACGTCGGCGATAGCGTCGCCGCGCCGCAGAGCGAATGAGCGACGCCGCGCGCGACTGGCTGCGGCTGGCGCTGACGCCCGGCATCGGCCCGGTGGGTTTCTTGAAGCTGATCGACGCCTTCGGCTCCGCCGGGTCCGCCGTGGCCGCCCGCGCCGCGCAGACCGAAAAGCTGGTGGGCCGCGAAGCCGCCGAAGCGCTGCAGAACGGCGCGGCGGCCGAAGCCGTGGATGCCGCCCTGGCCTGGGCCGAGGGCGACGGCTGCCATCTGCTGACCCTGCTCGACGACGACTACCCTCCGCAGCTGGCCGAAGCGGCCTCGCCGCCGCCGCTGTTGTTCGCGCGCGGCCGGCGCGAGCTGTTGGCGCGCCCCATGCTGGCCGTGGTCGGCAGCCGCGCCGCCACGCCGCAGGGCAAGCGCAATGCCGAGGACTTCGCCGCCGCCCTGGCCGCCCACGGCTACACCATCGTCAGCGGCCTGGCCAGCGGCATCGACGCCGCCGCCCATCAGGGCGCGCTGGCGCACCCGGCCTCCACCGTCGCCGTCATCGGCACCGGCATCGACCGCGTCTACCCGGCGTCCAACCGTCAACTCGCGCACCGCATCGCGGCCGAGGGCCTGATCCTGTCTGAATTTCCATTGGGTTTCGGCCCGCTCTCCGGCAATTTTCCGCGCCGCAACCGCATCATCGCCGGCCTGGCGCGCGGCTGCCTGGTGGTGGAGGCCGGCACCGCCTCCGGCTCGCTGATCAGCGCGCGGCTGGCGATGGAGAGCAACCGCGAAGTGATGGCGATACCGGGCAGCATTCACAACGCCCAGGCCCGCGGCTGCCACCGGCTGATCAAAGACGGCGCGCGCCTGGTGGAAACGCCGGAGGAAGTGCTGGACGAGGTGGGCAGGCTGGGCGCCAGCGCCCCGGCGACGCCCCCGCCGCGCCAAGCCGGGCCAGCCAGCCCATTGCTGGAGGCGATGGGCTGGGAACCGGTGCTGGCGGACGCCCTGGCCGACGCCGTCGGGTTGACTGGGGCAGAGGTTTACGCGATGCTGCTCGAACTGGAGCTGGACGGCCAGGTGGCCAGCGTGGCCGGCGGCCGTTTCCAGCGCCTGGCACAAAACTGAACGCGCGGCGTTCCCTCGCAGAAATCAAGCCATGTTTGACGTACTCACCTATTTATTCGAGCAATACAGCGACCCGAACGCCTTTGGCGACCGCGGCGCTTTGACGCGCCAGCTGAACGCAGCCGGTTTCGAGGAAGACGAAATCGGCGAAGCGCTAGACTGGCTGGACAGCGTCAGCGAAGCCAGCGTCGAACCCTATCTGGGCGCCGACGAGGGCAGCGGCCTGCGCTTCTATGCCGACAGCGAACAGGAACACCTGCCGCCCGACGTGCGCGGCCTGATCCAGTTCCTGGAGGATAACGGTGCCTTGTCGCCGGCCCAGCGCGAAATGGTGATAGACCGGCTGCTGGAGCTGGACAGCGAGGACCTGGACGTGGACAACACCAAGCTGCTGGTGCTGATGGTGCTGTGGGCGCAGCAGGCTGAGCTGCCCATCCTGCTGGGCGAGGCATTGCTGGAGGCTGTGCATGGCGAACCAACCATGCAATAGCTTGTCAGCCCCAGTGCGGCGGGCTTAACATGCCGCCGATTGATCGTGACCCCATTTAGTATTCAAGAGCGCCCTTGCGCTCTTGTTTTGTTTGACGGATATAACAAGAAGTGTCGGCCGGGCGCGTCCGGCCTTGAATATCGCTGAAAAGATAATATGCCCACCAGCCTCCTGATCGTTGAATCGCCGTCCAAGGCGAAAACGCTGAAAAAATACCTGGGCCCGGACTTCGAGGTCCTGGCCTCCTACGGCCACGTGCGCGATCTGGTGCCGAAGAACGGCGCCGTCGATCCGGAAAAAGACTTCGCCATGAAGTACCAGCTGATCGCGCGCAACAGCAAACACGTCGACGCCATTGTCAGCGCGGTGCGCGAAGCCGACCACGTCTACCTGGCGACTGACCCGGACCGCGAAGGCGAGGCCATTTCCTGGCACCTGGTGCAAATCCTCAACAGCAAGAAGCTGCTGAAGGACAAGACCGCCCAGCGCGTGGTGTTCCACGAAATCACCAAGAACGCGGTGCTGGACGCCATCCAGAACCCGCGCGACATCGCCCAGGACCTGGTGGACGCCCAGCAGGCGCGCCGCGCCCTGGACTACCTGGTGGGTTTCAACCTGTCGCCGCTGCTGTGGAAGAAAATCCGCCGCGGCCTGTCCGCCGGCCGCGTGCAAAGCCCGGCGCTGCGCCTGATCTGCGAACGCGAGAACGAGATCAAGGCCTTCGTGCAGCAGGAATACTGGTCGGTGCACCTGGACAGCCACAAGAGCCGCACCAAGTTCAGCGCCAAGCTGACGCAGCTGGCCGGCAAGAAGCTCGATCAGTTCGACATTCCCAACGAGGCCGAGCAGGCTGCCGTGCTGGCGCGCCTGCAAGGCCTGCCGGCCACCGTGGGCAGCATCGAGAAGAAAAAGAAATCGCGCAGCCCCGCCGCGCCGTTCACCACCTCCACCTTGCAGCAGGAAGCCGTGCGCAAGCTGGGCATGACCACCGACCGCGCCATGCGCACCGCGCAGCAGCTGTACGAGGGCATGGACATCGGCCAGGGCACCGTCGGCCTGATCACCTATATGCGTACCGACTCGGTGGCGCTGGCCAATGAGGCGGTGGAGGAAATCCGCGGCTACATCGGCCTGAAATGGGATGCCGACTTCTTGCCCAAGAACCCCGCGGTCTACAAGAGCAAGGCCAAGAACGCCCAGGAAGCGCACGAAGCCATCCGCCCCACCTCCATCCTGCGCACGCCGGAAATGGTCAAGCCCTTCCTGACCACCGACCAGTTCAAGCTGTACGACATGATCTGGAAGCGGACGCTGGCCTGCCAGATGGCGCCGGCCAAGTTCGATACCACCAGCGTGGACATCCTGGTGGGCGAGGGCGTGTTCCGCGCCAGCGGCCAGGTGCAAACCTTCGCCGGCTTCCTCGCCGTGTACGAGGAGGACGTGGATGACGCCGAGGACGAAGACAACGCCAAGCTGCCGCTGCTGACCGAGGGCGAAGACCTGCCGGTGGACAAGCTCTACGGCGACCAGCACTTCACCCAGCCGCCCCCGCGCTTCTCCGAAGCGTCCCTGGTGAAGGCGCTGGAAGAGTTCGGCATCGGCCGGCCGTCCACCTACGCCAGCATCATCTCGACGCTGAAGGACCGCGAATACGTGATCCTGGACAAGAAGCGCTTCCTGCCCACGGACACCGGCGACATCGTCAACAAATTCCTGACCGAGCACTTCGCCCAGTACGTCGACTACAACTTCACCGCCAAGCTGGAAAACCAGCTGGACGAGATCGCCAACGGCGGCCGCCAGTGGGTGCCGGTGATGGACAGCTTCTGGAAGGGCTTCAAGAAGCAGATCGACGAAAAAGAAAGCATTTCCCGCGCCGAAGTCACCACCGAAAGCCTGGACGAAGCCTGCCCGAAGTGCGGCAAGCCGCTGTCGATCAAGTTCGGCAAGCGCGGCCGTTTCATCGCCTGCACCGGCTACCCGGAATGCGATTACACACGCAATATGGGCGAAACGGCCGAACAGGCGGCGGAAGAGGCCGAAGCGCCGACGGTGATCGAAGGCCGCTCCTGCCCCGATTGCGGCGGCGAGCTGCACATCAAGAAGGGCCGCTACGGCAAGTTCATCGGCTGCGCCAACTACCCCAAGTGCAAGCACATCGAGCCCTTGGAAAAGCCGCGCGAGACCGGCGTCACCTGCCCGGAATGCAAGACCGGCCAGCTGATCGAGCGCAAGAGCCGCTACGGCAAGCTGTTCTACAGCTGCAACACCTATCCCAAGTGCAAGTACGCGACCTGGAACCCGCCGATCGCCGAAGCGTGCCCGAAGTGCAACTGGCCTATCCTGACGATCAAGACCACCAAGCGCCGCGGCACCGAGAAAGTCTGCCCGCAGAAGGAATGCGGCTACGCCGAGCAGATCGCTCCGCCGGAAGGCAAGGAAGCCGCTCCCGCCGAAGAAGCGTGAGCGCCATGAAGAAACCGCCCTCCGGGGCGGTTTTTTTGCGCCCGCCGTTGCGTTTTTGGTCCGCGCGGCCAAGCCGCGCCTGCGCAGCGCCCAAGCCAACAGCATCCGCAAGCGCTTGATTCTATTGCGATCCGGCGCCGGCCATGCGCTATCATCCGCTTGTACCTGCCGCCGACCCTTCGGCGGCGCGCGCCGCCCAGGCACGCCGGACACGATGACCTTGTTCCGGCTGGCGGCGTTTTATTTTTGAGACCGCCGCATCATGAAAGTCAGCAGTCGCTTCCTGTTCACCGGAGCCACCATCCTCACCCTGCTCGGCCTGGCCGGACATCAATACCTGATTCTGCCCGTCGCCTTCCTGATCGCCTTCCTCGGCCTGTCCGCGGCCGACCGCGAGCAGATCGCCGAGATGGCGGCGCACACCACCGCGATGCTGATTCCGGCCTCGCAGCGGCCCTTGCTGCCCTTGGACGCCTTCCGCGGCCAGGACCTGATGTTCTACCGCGCCGGCAGCCCGGTCTACCGCACGCTGATCGCGCGCGATTCGCGCTGGCAGCTGTTGGGCGAACAGGGCCAGGTGCCGGAAGAGCCCGGCTGCATCCGCGTCTACCCCGGCTATCTGTATCGTCGCCAGCCGTGAATCAAGCCGCCGCGCGGCTGCCCTCCGCCTCGCGGATCTCGCGCGCCAGGAAGTAGTTCAGCGCCGTGCGCAGCACGGCGATGGCGCCGAGCTTGCCGATCTGGTCCCAGCTGGGCGCCACCGCGGTGGACAGGATATCCGCCGCCAATTGCAGCTCCAGCGCCAAGGCCAGGAAGCGCGCGAAAGTCAGCCGCAACTGGTTGTAGTCGCTCCTCTGGCCGGCCAGGCGCTGCCGCAGGCAGCGGCCGGCCGCCAGCAACACGCCGGCGCCTATGATCAGCGCGCCGCAGGCCTCCACGCCCAGCTTCAGCCACAGCGCCAGATTCTGCACCCATTCCTCCACGCCCGCCTGCTGCGGCGACATCCACATAGCGCTCTCCCGTTCCGACATGAAAAAAGGCCCCGCGGCATGGCGGAGCCTGATAGTCAGAGCCGGATGGCCGCGAGCGGGTTCCCTCAGCCGAACAAAACGATGCCCCACACCGTGGCCAGATTGATCAGGCCCAAGAGCTGGGCCGCGCTGCCCATGTCCTTGGCGCGCTTGGCCAGCGGATGGCGCTCCAGCGAAGTGTGGTCCACGGCCGCCTCGATCGCGGAATTGAGCAATTCGATGATCAGCGTGGCCAGGCTGCTGGCCACCAGCAAGGCGCGCGCCAGCGGCGTGGCGTGGACGACGAAGGCCATGGGAATCAGGATGAGCGCCAGGATGCTCAGCTGGCGGAAGGCGTCCTCATGGCGCAGCGCCGCCTTCAAGCCGTCCAGCGAATAGCCGAAGGCGTTGATCAGCCGGGTGATTCCCGTCTTGCCCTTGAACGGGCTTTCCTGCAATTTTCCCATCTTCGCTCCACGATCTTGCCGGCCGCGCCGACGGCAACAGACCGGCATGGTAGCGGCTCGCGCCGTCTCGGCCAAGCGCTCAGTGCTGGCAGCGCCGCTCCAGCGCGTCGAGGTACAAGCCGGCGACGTTGATGCCGCTCTGGTCCATGATCTCGCGGAAGCAGGTGGGGCTGGTGACGTTGACTTCGGTGAGATAGTTGCCTATCACGTCCAGGCCCGCCAGCAGGATGCCGCGCTTCTTCAGCTCCGGCCCGACTGTCTCGGCGATTTCGCGGTCGCGCGCCGTCAACGGCCGCGCCTCGCCGCGGCCGCCGGCCGCCAGGTTGCCGCGGGTTTCCCCCGCCGCCGGGATGCGCGCCAGGCAATAGTCGACCGGCACGCCGTCTATCACCAGGATGCGCTTGTCGCCGTCGCGGATTTCCGGGATGTAGCGTTGCGCCATGATGGTGCGCTGTCCGCGCTGGGTGATGGTTTCGATGATCACAGACAGGTTGGCGTCATCCGGCCGCACCCGGAAGATGCTGTCGCCGCCCATGCTGTCCAGCGGCTTGAAGATGGCGTCCTGGTGCTGGTTGACGAAGGCGCGCAGGCGGTGCGCCTCGCCCGTGATCAAGGTCGGCGCGGTCAGGTCCGGGAACTGCAGAATAGCCAGCTTCTCGTTGAAGTCCCGCAGCGCCTGGCCGCTGGTGAACACCTTGACGCCCTGTTGTTCGGCCAGGCTGAACAGCTGCGACGCGTACAGGTATTCCATGTCGAACGGCGGGTCCTTGCGCATGACGACCGCGCTGAAGGACTGCAAGGGCTGGCGCAGCTTCTGTCCCAGCTTGTACCACTGCGGGCGCTCGTCGATCACGGTCAGGTCCACCGCGTCCACCAGGATGCGGCCGCCCTCCACCGACAGCTGATGCGCCTCGGCGAAGCTGACGGCGTGGCCGCGGCGATGCGCCTCCTCCATCATGGCGAAGGTGGTGTCCTTGTAGATTTTGAAGTGTTCCAGCGGATCGGCGATGAACAGGATGCGCATGTCGGTGCTCCAGCGGGGTTATTCGGCGTCCGGATCGGTGGCTTCCAGCTCCAGCGAGGCGGCCAGCAGCGCCAGCCGCGAGATCACGCCGTAAGCGTAGAAGCGGTTGGGCGCGCAATCGGGCAGGCCCTTGCGGTCCGGCAGGCAGGCGGTTTCAAACGACAGCGGCACAAAGTGCATGCCCGGCGCGTTGAGGTTTTCGTCGATGCCGCGGCCGGTGTGCACGCGGTAGAAGCCGCCGGTGACGTAGCGGTCCATCATGTAGACCACGGGCTCGGCCACCGCCTCGTTGACGGTCTCGAAAGTGTACACGCCTTCCTGGACGATCACTTCGGACACTTCCAGGCCTTCCTTGACCACCGACATCTTGTTGCGCGCCTTGCGGTTGAGGCCTATCACTTCGTCCGGACTCTTCACGCTCATCACGCCCATGCCGTAGGTGCCGGCGTCAGCCTTGACGATGACGAAGGGGTCATTGTCGATGCCGTATTCGCGGTATTTGACGCGGATCTTGTCCAGCATCTGCGACACGGTCTCCGCCAGCTGCTCCTCGCCGGTGCGGGCGTGGAAGTCCAGGCCGCCGCAGCTGGAGAAATAGGGATTGATGGTCCACGGGTCGATGGAGATCAGCTTGGCGAACTCGTTGCTGACCTTGTCGTAAGCCTCGAAATGGTGGGTCTTGCGACGCACCGCCCAGCCGGCGTGCAGCGGCGGCAGCAGGGTCTGCTCCAGATTCTTCAACAGATCCGGAATGCCGCCGGACAGGTCATTATTCAACAACACCACGCAGGGATTGAAGCCGTCGGCCAGCGCCAGGCGGTTGCCGCGGCGCTCGATAGGCTCCAGCGTCAGCTTGTCGCCATTGGCCGTGGCCAGCTCGGTCGGCTCGGTGATTTCCGGATTCAGCGAACCCAGGCGCACCTTGAGGCCGGCCTGCTCGAAAATGTGCACCAGGGTGGCGACATTCTGCAGATAGAAGGTGTTGCGGGTATGGTTTTCCGGAATCAGCAGGATGCTGCGCGCCTCGGGACAGACCTTGTCCACCGCGCTCTGCGCCGCCTGCACCGCCAGCGGCAGGAATTCCGGATTCAGATTGTTGTGTCCGCCCGGAAACAGATTCATGTCGACCGGCGCCAGCTTGAAACCGCTGTTGCGCAGGTCCACCGAGCCGTAGAACGGCGCGGCGTGGGCATGCCATTGGCTGCGGAACCAGTGCTCGATCTGCGGCTGAGCGGCCAGGATGCGGCTCTCCAGCTCGTACAGCGGGCCGGTGAGGGCGGTGGCCAGGTGCGGAACGGGGGACATGATCTTCCCTTGGGCTTGTTGGAATCTACTTATGGTGGGGGTTGCGGCGCGCTTATTCAAGGGACGGGACGCGTTAAAACAAAAGGCACCGCGCGGGCGGTGCCTTCCTCATGCGAACCGCGCGGCCTACAGCGGCCACTCTTCGCCATAGGCCTGAAAGTAGATGTCCTTCAGCGTGTCCCAGTCGAAGTAATGGTTCTGGCAGCCTGGCGACGTGACCTTGATCGCGCCGATGACATTGGCCAGCCGGCCGGTGACCTTCCAGTCCACGCCGCGGCTGATGCCCCACAGCAGGCCGGCGCGGAACGCGTCGCCGCAGCCCATGGGCTCCACCGGCTTGATCGGCATCTGCACGCGCGGGATCAGGTGCACGGTGTCGTCGACATAGATCTCCGCGCCCTTGGAGCCGCGGGTGACGATCAGCGCCTTCACCTTCTTGCGCAGCTCGTCCACGCTCAGGCCGGCGCGCTCCTGCATCAGCTCGCTCTCGTAGTCGTTGATCGCCACATAGCTGGCCAGCTCGACGATCTCGTGGATCTCGTCGCGCGACAACAGCGGCAGCTCCTGGCCCGGATCGAAGATGAACGGTATGCCGGCCTCGGCCAGTTCGCGCGAGTGCTGGATGAAGGCGGTGTAGCCTCCAGGCGACAGAATGGCCAGCTCGATCGGGTCCGGGATGTCCGACACATGATTTTCGGTGGCGAAATCCATGGCCCCCGGATGGAAGGCCATCAGCTGATTGCCGTCCTTGTCGGCAATGCCGAAGCATTGCGGGGTATACTGCTTGCGGATCAGGCGGATGAAGCGATCATCCACGCCCACCCGTTTCAGGTGCTGGCGATAGGGTTCGAAGTCCTCGCCCACCACGCCCATCACGATGGGCGTCTCGCCCAGCAGGCACAGGCTGTAGGCGATATTGCCGGCCATGCCGCCAAACTCGCGGCGCATTGTCGGCGCGAGGAAGGTGGTCGAAATCTTATGCAGCTGATCCGGCAGGATCTGGCTGTCGAAGCGGCCTTGAAACGAGAACAGGGTATCGTATGCGAGCGCCCCGCAGACGAGGATAGACATGCCCACTCCGCAAAGTAATCAATCGAACATTTTAACATAAAGTTAATTATTCGATCACCCCCGCAAGCACGCAAGTTGCGGAAATCCAAGACAATTCCAATGACATCACAGGAAAAGCCGATGAAATCCAAACGCCTGTTCGCCTCCCTGCTGCTGGCCGCCCTGCCGCTGGCCGTCCAAGCCGCGCCGACGCTGGAGCAAAGCCGCTTCGCCGGACTCGACGCCAAGCCGGTGGCAATGTCCGCCTACAAGGGCAAGGTGACGGTGCTGAACTTCTGGGCCACCTGGTGCGGCCCCTGCCGCGAGGAAATGCCCATGCTGAACGGCCTGCGCAAGAAGCTGGCGCCCAAGGGCGTGGAAGTGGTCGGCGTGGCGCTGGACAACAAGGAGCAGGTGGAACCCTTCGTCAAGCAACTGAAAATCGGCTATCCCATCCTCTTGGGCAACGACGACACGCTGGACCTGATGCGCAGCCTGGGCAACAAAACCGGCGGCCTGCCCTATACCCTGGTGCTGGACCGCAGCGGCAAAGTGGCGGCCACGCTGACCGGCAAGCTGGACGAGAAAAAGCTGGAAGCGGCGGTGAAGCCGTATTTGTAATCCCCCCTCTCCCCCGGCCCCTCTCCCACGAGGGGAGAGGGGAGATGCGCCGCCTATGTTTCAAGCCCCGAATCGCCCGTGACGCATTGCGCAACGTGTCCCGCCTGGCCATGCCCGCGATCTCAACACCCGTCATGGGCTATCCCACTCGCCGACATCGCCTTATTTTTAATCACCGCGTCTACTGCGTTCCCAGACAATGCCTTGGCGATAAGACGTCAGCGGTTCGGCCAGCCCCTCTCCCCTCGCGGGAGAGGGGTTGGGGAGAGGGGGCGGCGCAAGCTCACTTGCTCGATCAGCTCGGCCATTTCCGCCGGCACCGCAGGCTCCAGCAGCCAATAGCGCCGGCAATCGTCGGTGCGGCCTAGCCAGCCTCCCTCCACCAGCTCGCGCCGGATCAAGACATGGTCGCCGAAGGCTTCCAACGCGCGGATGGCCAGGTTGACCGCCGGCTCATCCCATTCCTCGCCGCGCGGCAAACCTGACCATAAGGCCCACAGGCAGGCGCGCTGCTCGCTGAATTTCTTCGGCCAGCGCATCAGCCGGCCTTCGGCGTCGAAGTGGCGCAGCAGCCGTTGAGTAGACGCCGATACGGCTTGAGGCTCGGCGACGATCGGCCTATCGTGCTCGGCGCGCAGATGCTGGAAATTTTGAAAACCGGCGCCGCGCGCCAGCATATTGAGGATTTGCAGATGGCCGGGCGGTTCGGCCTGATCCGCCCATTGCTGCTTCAAGGAACGGGCAAGGGAAGAGATATCGCTGCTGTAAAACGGATAAACGGTGCGAGACATGGTTCGAATCCTGTCTGCGTGCCAAAGTCGGGAAGGACTGCCGCGGTCGCCGTTGCGGCCTGGCACGGGGTTCGAGCCAAGCTTTATGTGGGTGATGCTGCCAAGACAGGTTTAGCGTGGCGAAATCGCCGGCGACGCCTGGGTGAACTGTTGACCCGCCGCCATGCTATCACCCTGGCATGGCCTTGCAAAGACTGGCCATCGCCGGGCGCAAAAAAAGCCGACGCGAGCGTCGGCTTTTTCCGGGGCAACAATCAGCGCGTCAGGCCAGCTTGCCGTGGCACTGCTTGTACTTCATGCCGCTGCCGCAGGGGCAGGGGTCGTTGCGGTTGATGCGCAGGCCTTGAGCGGCCAGCGCCTCCGGCGACAGCGGATTGTCCTCGTCTTCGCCCAGCGCGGAGCCCGGCTCGGCATGCTGCATTTCGAAGGCCGGCAATTCGTGCGGCTCCACGGCATCCAGATCGTCCTGGCCGCGGATCTGCACCGTCATCAACACCTGCACCACGCTGCGCTTGATGCGTTCCAGCATGTCGGCGAACAGTTCGAAGGCTTCGCGCTTGTACTCCTGCTTCGGGTTTTTCTGGGCATAGCCGCGCAGATGGATGCCCTGGCGCAGGTGGTCCATGGCGGCGAGGTGCTCGCGCCAGTGGTTGTCCAGCATTTGCAGCACCAGGCTGCGCTCGAACTGGCGCATCACGCCCTCGCCGGCCTGTTCCACCTTGGCCTGGTAGGCGGCGGCGGCCAGATCGACGATGCGCTGGCGGATCTGTTCGATGTCCAGATTCGGTTCGGCCTTCAACCATTCCGCCACCGGCGCCTGCAGCAGGAAGTCGGCTTCCAGCGTTTTCTCCAGGCCGGCCAGGTCCCACTGCTCTTCCATGGATTCCGGCGGCAGGTGCAGGTCGATCAGGTCGGAGATCACGCCTTCGCGCATGTTCTGCACCACGTCGGACACATCGTCTTCCACCAGGATTTCATGGCGCTGCTGGTAGATCACCTTGCGCTGGTCGTTGGCGACGTCGTCGTATTCCAGCAATTGCTTGCGGATGTCGAAGTTGCGGCCTTCCACCTTGCGCTGGGCGTTTTCGATGGAGCGGCTCACCCACGGGTGCTCGATGGCCTCGCCTTCCGGCATCTTCAGGCGGTCCATGATGGCGGCGACGCGGTCGGAGGCGAAGATGCGCAGCAACGGGTCTTCCAGGCACAGGTAGAAGCGGGAGGAGCCCGGGTCGCCCTGACGGCCGGAGCGGCCGCGCAGCTGGTTGTCGATGCGGCGCGATTCGTGGCGCTCGGTGCCCACGATATGCAGGCCGCCGGCTTCCAGCACCGCGGCGTGGCGCTGCTTCCACTCGGCGCGGATCGCTTCGATCTTGGCCTGTTTTTCGGCATCGGACAGGCTTTCGTCCGCTTCCACCGCCTTGATTTCCGGGGCCGGGTTGCCGCCCAGCACGATGTCGGTGCCGCGGCCGGCCATATTGGTGGCCACCGTGATCATGCCGGGACGGCCGGCCTGCACCACGATGTCGGCTTCGCGGGCGTGTTCCTTGGCGTTCAGCACATTATGCGGCAGCTTGGCCTGCGCCAGCAGATTGGCCACCAGCTCGGAGTTTTCGATGCTGGTGGTGCCCACCAGCACCGGCTGGCCGCGCTCGTGGCAATCCTTGATGTCGGCCAGGATGGCGTCGTACTTTTCCTTGGCGGAGCGATAGACCTTGTCCTGCGAGTCCTTGCGGATCATCGGCTTGTTGGTCGGGATCACCACGGTTTCCAGGTTGTAAATGCTCTGGAATTCGTAGGCTTCGGTGTCGGCGGTGCCGGTCATGCCGGACAGCTTGCCGTACAGGCGGAAGTAGTTCTGGAAGGTGATGGAGGCCAGGGTCTGGTTCTCGCGGTTGATCTCCACGCCTTCCTTGGCTTCCACCGCCTGGTGCAGGCCGTCGGACCAGCGGCGGCCGGCCATCAGGCGGCCGGTGAATTCGTCGACGATCACCACTTCGCCGTCCTGCACCACGTAGTGCTGGTCCAGATGGAACAACGCGTGGGCGCGCAGCGCGGCCATCAGGTGGTGCATCAAGGTGATGTTGGTGGCCGAGTACAGGCTGTCGCCTTCCTTCAGCAGGCCCATCTGGGTCAGGATCTCTTCGCTGTGCTCGTGGCCGGCCTCGGACAAGAGCACGGTATGGGCCTTTTCGTCCACCCAGTAGTCGCCCTCGCCTTCTTCGGTTTCCTGGCGCTTCAGCATCGGCGGCACCGCGTTCATGCGCTGGTACATCTCGATATTGTCTTCGGCCGGGCCGGAGATGATCAGCGGCGTGCGCGCCTCGTCGATCAGGATGGAGTCCACCTCGTCCACCACGGCGTAGGCCAGCTTGCGCTGCACCTTTTCGCCCACGCTGAACACCATGTTGTCGCGCAGGTAGTCGAATCCGAACTCGTTGTTGGTGCCGTAGGTGATGTCGCAGGCGTAGGCGGCCTGCTTGTCGTCATGCGCCATCTGCGACAGGTTCACGCCGACGGACAGGCCCAGGAAGTTGTACAGCGGCGCCATGATGCCGGCGTCGCGGCTGACGAGGTAGTCGTTGACGGTCACTACGTGGACGCCGTCGCCGGTCAGCGCGTTCAGATACACCGCCAGCGTGGCGACCAGGGTCTTGCCCTCGCCGGTCTTCATTTCCGGGATCTTGCCCTGATGCAGCACCATGCCGCCTATCAGCTGCACGTCGAAGTGGCGCATGCCCATCACGCGGCGCGAGGCTTCGCGGCAGACCGCGAAGGCTTCTTCCAGCAGATCGTCGAGCGTGGCGCCCTTGGACAGGCGGTCGCGGAACTCCTGGGTCTTGGCGGCCAGCGCCTCATCGGACAGCGCCTGCATCGCCGGCTCCAGCGCGTTGATGCGCGCCACGGTTTGGCGATATTGCTTCAGCAGACGATCGTTGCGGCTGCCGAACACCTTCTTGAGTAGCGAAGAAATCATGTAGTCGAATCCAGAAACCAGCGGGCCGGAAAACGTGTCCGCAAAAAAATGCTGAAAAGTGTAGCACATTCCCAGCCATGGTTATGGGGGCGAGGGTGCGCCAGATCAAGACTAGGGTAACAGACTACTGTTGGATTTAGACTACGCATGATAGAGCAAACGCTCGATTTAATTGACCGAACCATTCACGATATTTAAATATTCAATTGCAATAATCAGCAGTTTACATACCGACAACATAAGCACTTGGAGAAGCGATGGATAGGCGGCAATTCCTCAAATGGGGCAGTTTTCTGACGGTCTCCGTAGCCAGCAGCGGCCTGACAGCCTGCGGCGGCGGTGGCGACAGCAGCGCGACGCCCAGCCAAAGCCAGCTGGCGGCAGGCAAGGCTTTCAATCTGGGCGTGGCCTCCGGCGATCCTCGCCCGGACAGCGTCATCCTGTGGACCCGCGTCGACGGCGGCGACGGCGTCAATGCCCTCGCCGTCACGGTGCAGGTTTCCGACAAGCCCGATTTCTCCAACCTGCTGGTCAACCTGGCGCTCAGCGCCGACCCGGGCTGGGACTACACCGTGCGCCACAAGGTCACCGGCCTCAGCAGCGCCACGACTTACTACTACCGTTTCCTGACCGGCAGCACCGTCAGCACCACCGGCCGCACCAAGACCGCACCGGCCGCCGGCACCCCTCTGTCGCAGCTGAAGTTCGCCTTCATCACCTGTCAGGACTGGAGCGTCAACCACTGGGGCGCCTTCGATGAAATCGCCAAGCTGGACCTCGATTTCGTGCTGCACCTGGGTGATTACATCTATGAAACCGTCGGCGCCGGCTTCCAGAGCGGCGGCAATGAAACGCGCCACGCCGCATTGAGCCTGCCCAACGGCACCAAGCGCGCCGACGGCGCGACCTACGCCACCACGCTGGCCGACTACCGCTACCTATACAAGAGCTACCGCGCCGACCCGCGCATCCAGGCCATGCACGCCAACTTCCCGATGATCTCGATCTGGGACGACCACGAGTTCTCGGACGACTGCTGGCAAGACCGTCAGGAATACACCGCCAGCGACGACAGCACGCCGCAAACGCCGCGCCGCCGCAGCGCCAATCAAGCCTGGTTCGAATACACGCCGGCCGATGTCAGCATCAATCTGAGCAACCCCTCGTTCCAGAACATCCAGATCTACCGCAGCTTCGCCTTCGGCAACCTGGCCACCCTGGTGATGACCGACGAGCGCCTGTACCGTTCCGACCACATCATTCCGGAGACCGCCGTCGGCAGCGAAATCGGCAGCCGCTACTTCGTTCCCAAGACCATTCTGGCCCAGGCCGAAGCGGCCAAGATGGCCTCCACCGGCGGCAATCTGCTGAACGCCTCCATTCTGGGCGAGACCCAGCGCAACTGGTGGCAACAACAGATGCAAAGCGCCACCACCACCTGGAAGCTGTGGGGCAATGAAGTGTCGCTGCTGCGCATGGGCGTGGACGGCACCATGGCCGTGGCCGGCCTGCTGGAACAGGGTCTGGCCGCCGCGCTGGCGCAGAATTTCGGCCTCAACCTTGCCGCCGCCCAGCAGCAACAGCTGATGGGCGCGCTGTACCAGGACCTGCTGGCGGCCGACACCAGCGGCGCCACGCCGAAGTTGAGCTATGCCCAGACCCAGGCCGCGCTGAGCGGCTTCAGCGGCGGCGCCATCAGCGCGGGCGTGTTCGCGGCGGCGGTGAAGCCGGTGCTGGACAGCAATCTGCCGCCGTCCCTGCTGCTGAACCAGTACATCCTGAACGCGGACCAATGGGACGGCTACAACAGCGAGCGCAAGACGCTGATGGGCTTCCTGAAGAGCAACAATATCGGCAATGTGGTGGGCCTCACCGGCGATATCCACGCCTTCTTCGCCGGCCAGGTCATGGACGATTTCGACGCCGCCAGCCCGTCGCCGGTGATGGTGGACCTGGTCACCGCCGGCGTATCCAGCAACTCCTTCTTCAGCTACTTCAAGAACGTGGTGGACACCGTGCCGGCCTTCTCCAAGGCCAAGCCGCTGATCTACCAGACGGTGAACGGCCAGACGGTCAACACCTTCAACACCACGCTCACGCAGTTCAACGGCAACTGGATCAAATACGTCGACACCGACGCCCAAGGCTACGCCGTGGTGACGCTGACGCCGGCCAAACTCAGCTGCACTTTCCACAAAATGGCCAAGCTGGCGAACGGCGTGGCGCCGTCGCCGGCCACCGCCAGCACGCAAACCGTGGAAGTGCCTGCCGGCTCGCCCGCGCTCAACGTGCTGTAACCCCCGCCGCACCCGCGCCGCCGGCTTATGCCGGCGGCTTTTTTTGCGCTACATTTCGTCACAAAATACCCACGCATCCGCCGGCGTTTTTCACAATCGTTTTATGCCATCTCTGGTAGCATGCATGCCCTGACCGGAACCGTCCCGGCAATATTCTGGCGCGCTCAGCGGCATGACCGCCTAGGCTCGGCATTCGGACAGGCAAGTGCAGTGCTACGGTGAAGTGTCGAGCCATTCAGCCGTCCATCACGACCGGCGCGCCCCACGCAAGCATACGGCCCGCCGCCGCAAGGCCGCGGACCGCCGGAACAAATCCATAAAACCGGAGAGGCCTGATGACCACCGCCGTCCGCCACTTCATGCCCGCCACCGCCCGGCGGCTGATCCCCAATCGCTGGGACTTGATCGCGTTTCCGCTGATACTCGGCTTCCTGCTGCTGGCCACCACCGGCATCCGCGCCACCTGGGCGCCGATCACCGCGCTGCAGACCATACCGATCACGCTGGATCCGGGCAATCTGCCGGGATACGCCTTGCGCACCACGCTGCGCATGCTGGCGGCCATGGTCGCCGCCCTGGTGTTCACGCTGATCTACGGCACGCTGGCGGCCAAGAGCCGCCGCGCCGGCCTCTTGCTGGTGCCGATACTGGACATCCTGCAGTCGGTGCCGGTGCTGGGCTACATCTCGTTCACCGTCACCTTTTTCCTGGCCCTGTTCCCAGGCCGTGTGCTGGGCGCGGAATGCGCTGCCATCTTCGCCATCTTCACCAGCCAGGCCTGGAACATGACCTTCAGCTTCTACCAGAGCCTGCGCACCGTGCCGCGCGATCTGCAGGAGGTATCGGTGAACCTCAGGCTGTCCGCCTGGCAGAAGTTCTGGAAGCTGGAAGTGCCGTACGCGATGCCCGGCATGATCTGGAACATGATGATGAGCATGTCCGGCGGCTGGTTCTTCGTGGTGGCGTCGGAAGCCATCACCGTCGGCGACAAGACCGTGATGCTGCCCGGCGTCGGCTCTTATCTGGCCATGGCGATCCAGCACAAGGATCTGGCCGCCGTCGGCTGGGTGATCCTGACCATGTCCATCGTGATCCTGATCTACGACCAGTTCCTGTTCCGCCCGCTGGTGGCCTGGGCCGACAAGTTCCGGCTGGAAGACACCATGAGCCAGGCCGCGCCGGAGTCGTGGGTGCTGAACCTGATCCAGCGCACCCGCGCCATTCAACAATTGCTGAAGCCCTTCGGCAAGCTGCTGAAGAAGACCGCGCGCCTGAAGCTGAACATCAGCCTGCCCAAGGGCATCCACTCCGAAGACCATACGCCCATGTCGCGCGGCATCGACGTGCTGTGGTGGTCGCTGATCGCCGTGCTGGCCGTCCTGCTGGCCAGCAAGCTGGTGCATTTCATGGCGACCGAGGTCGGCGGCTGGGAGATATTGAAAGTCCTGGGTCTGGGCCTGATCACGCTCTTGCGCGTCAGCCTCTTGATCGCCGTCGCCTCGGTGATCTGGGTGCCGCTGGGCGTGCTGATCGGCCTGCGCCCGGCCCTGGCCGAAAAAGTGCAGCCGCTGGCGCAGTTCCTGGCCGCCTTCCCGGCCAATCTGCTGTTCCCGGTGTTCGTGGTCTTCATCGTCCACTTCAAGCTGAACCCGGACATCTGGCTGTCGCCGCTGATCGTGCTGGGCACGCAGTGGTACATCCTGTTCAACGTGGTGGCCGGCGCCACCGCCTTCCCCAACGACTTCAAGGAAGCCGCGGCCAATTTCCGCATCCGCGGCTGGCAGTGGTGGCGCCAGGTCATGCTGCCGGGCATCTTCCCCTACTACGTCACCGGCGCGATCACGGCATCGGGCGGCGCCTGGAACGCCAGCATCGTGTCCGAGTTCGTGTCCTGGGGCAACGACAAGCTGGCCGCCCACGGCCTGGGCGCCTATATCGCGCAGACCACCGCCGCCGGCGACTATCCCAAGATTCTGCTCGGCATTGCCGTGATGTCGATGTTCGTGGTGTTGTTCAACCGCCTGCTGTGGCGGCCGCTGTACGCCATCGCCGAAAACAAACTCCGTCTCAACTAAGGGGGCCCCAAGCATGACGACTAACCATACCGCCTTGGGTCAAGAAATCTTCAAGCTGAAAAACGTCTGCCGCGGCTTCTCCAAGGGCAGCGACGAAATCCAGGTGCTGGACGACGTCAACCTGACGCTGCGCGAGGGCGAGATCGTCGGCCTCTTGGGCCGCTCCGGCTCCGGCAAATCCACGCTGTTGCGCATCATCGCCGGCCTGATCCAGCAAAGCAGCGGCGAGGTCAATTATCTGGGCAAGCCGCTGAAGGGACCGGCCGAAGGCGTGTCCATGGTGTTCCAGACTTTCGCCCTGTTTCCGTGGCTGACCGTGCTGCAAAACGTGGAGGCCGGCCTGGAAGCATTGGGCGTGGACGCCAAGGAGCGCCGCCGCCGCGCGCTGGCCGCCATCGACCTCATCGGCCTGGACGGCTTTGAAAACGCCTACCCGCGCGAACTGTCCGGCGGCATGCGCCAGCGCGTGGGCTTCGCCCGCGGCCTGGTGGTCAACCCCACCCTGTTGCTGATGGACGAGCCGTTCTCGGCGCTGGACGTGCTGACCGCCGAGACCTTGCGCACCGACATGCTGGACCTGTGGAGCCAGGGCCAGCTGCCGATCAAGTCCGTGCTGATCGTCACCCACAATATCGAGGAAGCGGTGTTCATGTGCGACCGCATCCTGGTGCTGTCGTCCAATCCCGGCCGCGTGGTGGCCGAGATCAAGGTGCCCTTCCCGCACCGCCGCAACCGGCTGGACCCGGCCTTCCGCAAGATGGTGGACGACATCTACGCGCTGATGACCGCGCGCCGCAGCGCCCACACCCTGCACAAGCTGCCGCTGGAAATCGGCAGCCAGCTGCCCGAGGTGTCCACCAACCTGATGGCCGGCCTGATCGAGGAAGTGGCGCAGGAACCGTACTTCGGCAAGGCCGACATGCCGGAAATCGCCGAGAAGCTGCGGCTGGAGGTGGACGATCTGTTCCCGGTGGCGGAAATCCTGGAACACCTGGGCTTCGTCGAACTGAAGGACGGCGACATCCTGCTGACCAATGCCGGCAAGCTGTTCGCCGACTACGGCACCCAGGAGCGCAAGGTGCTGTTCGCCGAACACCTGCTGCGCCACGTGCCGATGGCCGCCCACATCCGCAAGGTGCTGCAGGAGCGCCCCGGCCAGCGCGCGCCGCGGCTGCGCTTCGCCCAGGAGCTGGAAGACTCCCTGTCCGACCAGGCCGCCGAGGAAACGCTGGACACGGTGATCAGCTGGGGCCGCTACGCGGAGATTTTCTCCTACAACGACCACACCGAGACCTTCAGCCTGGAAGACGTGGAAGGCGGCCAATAAGCCACGCCACACCCGACCGACGGGCGCCCGCAGCGGCGCCCGTTTTCATGGCGCCGCCCGCGCGGTGCTACAATGCCTCATTCACCGCTGACTCTCCCTCCCATGTCCGGACGCCCGCTCAACGACATCGCCCGCCAGGATCAGACCCTGGCCCGCCTCACCGCCGCCGCGCGCGAGCTGATGGCGCTGGACCGCGCCTTCAAGAAGCTGATTCCGCCGGCCATGGCCGAGGCCTGCCGCGCCGTGCGCATCCGCGACGACGAGCTGGTGATCCACGCCGACAACGGCATCGTGGCCGCGCGGCTGCGCATGAGCGCGCCCGGCCTGCTGCCGCAGCTGGCGCAGCAGGGCTACATCGCCACCAAGGTGCGGGTCAAGGTGGCCTTGCAGATCGTCCGCCCCAAGAAGCCGAAGACGCTGGCCATCAGCGAAAACGCGCTCGACGGCATGGAGCAGGCCGCCGACAGCATCAGCCACCCGGAAGTGAGGCGCGCGCTGGCGCGCTTGATCGCCCACCAGCGCCGCGGCTGAATCCCATGCCATAGGCCTCTACGCCTTCATATCTTCATCGAAGCGGAGTAAAGTGGCGGCACTTTCCCATCCCACTCGCAATGGATAGAGGACCGCCCCATGTCGGAACACGACCCGCAGCAACCTGCTCCCGAAACCCAGCCACAAGATCCGTCGCGCCGCCGCCTGTTTGAAGGCCTGGCCGCCATCGGCGCCGCCTCCGTGCTGCCCGCCGTCGCCAGCGAGGCCGCCGAAGCCGCCGCTCACGGCCCGCTGGACGCCAAGCTGCGCCACCACGTGAAAAACGTGGTGGTGATCTACCTGGAAAACCGCAGCTTCAACAACCTCTATGGCAACTTCCCCGGCGTCAAATATCCGCTGTCCCAAGTCCCGGCCGAGGCCTGTGTCCAGCGGGACCGCGACGGCTCCAAGCTGAACAATCTGCCCAAGATCTGGGGCGGCCTGGTGCAGCGCGGCCAAACCGTGGGCGGCAAGTATTACCTGATAGACGAAAACAAGATCCAAAACCTGCCCAACGGCCCCTTCCCGCTGAAGGACGCCGAGGGCCAGCCGCTGCCGGAAGGCGTGATCACGCGCGACCTGTGGCATCTGTTCTACCAAAACCAGATGCAGATCAACGGCGGCAAAAACGACCAGTTCGTCGCCTGGGCCGACTCCGGCGCGCTGGTGATGGGCTATTACAGCGAAACGGCGAAGAACCTGAACCAGTGGCAGATCGCGCGTCACTACACGCTGTGCGACAACTTCTTCATGGCGGCCTTCGGCGGCTCCTACCTGAACCACCAGTTCCTGATCTCCGGCCGCACGCCGGAATACTTCCACGCCAAGGACACCGCGGCGGCCAAGAAAATCGCGGTGCTGGAAGACGGCCCGCAAGGCTACAAGCTGAAGGTGAAAGCGCCGAGCTCCGCGATGGACGGCCCGCCGCAGTTCGTCAACAACGGCGCCATCACGCCGGACGGCTACGCGGTCAACACCATGGCCCCGCCGTTCCAGCCCAGCTACATCAAGCCGGCCGAAGGCGGCGACCCGCGCTACGCCGATCCGGCCGACGCCGGCACCCTGCCGCCGCAAACCTATGACACCATCGGCGACCTGTTGTCGCGCAAGGGCGTCAGCTGGGCCTGGTACGCCGGCGGCTGGCAAGCGGCGCTGGAAGGCCGCGGCGGTCCGGACATCCCCAACTTCCAGTACCACCACCAGCCGTTCAACTACTTCAAGCAGTTCGCGCCCGGCGCCCCCGCCCGCGAGAAGCACCTGCGCGACGGCGGCCTGGGCGACAGCCCGATCAGCAACCGTTTCATCGCCGACGCGGTGGCCGGCAAGCTGCCGGCGGTGACCTTCTACAAGCCGCAGGGCAACCTCAACATGCACGCCGGCTATTCCGACGTGGAGAGCGGCGACCGCCACGTGGCCAATGTGCTGCAACACCTGATGAGCGGCCCGCAGTGGAAGAATATGGTGGTCATCATCACCCACGACGAAAACGGCGGCTGGTGGGACCACGTGGCGCCGCCCAAGGGCGACCGCTGGGGCCCGGGCAGCCGCATCCCGGCCATCGTCGTCTCGCCGTTCGCCAAGAAGGGCCATGTCGACCACACCTTCTACGACACCACCTCCATCATCCGCTTCATCAGCCGTCTGCACGGCCTGCCGGAGCTGGAAGGCGTCAAGCTGCGCAATCAGGCCTTCCGCGAACGCGGCGCCCAGCCGCCGGGCGATTTGACCGGCGCGCTGGCGCTCTGATCGCGGTCCGCGCCATGTTATAGTTCAACGCCCCCGTCCGACGGGGGCGTTTTCGCATTCACGGGTTTTCCTCATGACCACTCGCCTCTCCCTAGCCGCCGCCCTGCTCGGCCTGCTGTCCGCCGCCGCCATTGCCTGCGGCGACGAGGCCGCGCTGTACAGCCGCGACTACGACCAATGCATGGATCAGGCCGCCTCCACCGCCTCCATGCTGGACTGCATCGCCGCGGAGCACGCCAAGCAGGACAAGCTGCTCAACGGCAACTACCAAAAGCTGATGGATCAACTATCCGCCAAGCGCAAACCGCGCCTGCAGGCCGCGCAACGCCTGTGGCTGCAATACCGCGCGGCCAATTGCCAGGCTTACGTCGACCCGGACGGCGGCACTTCCGAGGCCATCGTCGGCGCCGACTGCATGCTGCGCAGCACCGCCGAGCGCGCCGCCGAACTGGCCAAGATGCAGCCGGAGCCACGCTAAAAATTATCTTCCATGGAAATAACTTCCACGGAAGATAATTGTGTGCCATGATGAATTCATGGACAAGCTAGATATCATTCTTGAGCAATGGCGGCAGGCCCGCCCCGATGTCGACTGTTCCGCCATGGCGGTAGTCGGCCGGCTGGGCCGCCTGCTCATCCATCTGCAAAACCGTCTGGCCGAGAATTTCTCCGCCTTCGGCCTGAAGGACGGCGAATTCGACGTGCTGGCCACGCTGCGTCGCGCCGGCGGCGCCGACGGCCTCTGCCCCACCGATCTCTACACCAGCCTGTTGCTCACCTCCGGCGCCGTCAGCAAGCGGCTGGACCGGCTGGAGGCCGCGGGCTGGGTGGCGCGCCAGCCCAATCCCGACGACCGCCGCGCGCTGCGCATCCATCTGACCCCCGCCGGCCGCGAACTGATAGACCGCGCGCTGGAAGGCCATGTCGCGGCCATGGAGGACGCTCTCGCGCCGCTGGCGCCGGAGCAGCGCGCCCAATTGGCCGGCCTGCTCAAACGCTGGCTATCGGGCTTCCCGGGCGAGTCGTCCGGCTAAGCCCCGCCCCTTTCCCGCTTTCCCGCCCCTGACGCCGCCGGCGCCAGCCGCCCCCGGCTTGCCCGACGCCAGACACTTGGAGACCGCGATGGCTTACTACATCCACCAGAATCGACGGCTTTACTACTTGGACCACGGCAGCGGCCCGGCCGTATTGTTGCTGCACGGTGTCTGCAACAGCGGCCGCGCCTGGTTGCCTCAGCTGGAGGCGCTGAGTTCGGCCGGCTACCGCGTGATCGCGCCGGACTTCGCCGGCCACGGCGCGTCGGCCAGGCTCAGCGCCCCGCTTGGCGTCCCCCGCCTCGCCGCCGACTGCGTCGCGCTGCTGGACCACCTGCAGCTGGCTCAAGCGCACATCGTCGGCCTGTCCCTGGGCGGCATGGCGGCGCAACAACTGGCGCTGGACGCGCCGGCTCGCGTCCGCAGCCTGACCGTGGCCTGCAGCTTCCCCTCCACCGCCTCGGACGAAGCCAAACAGATGCTGGCCGCCTGGACGCAAACCTTGCGCGAGCCGGATGGGCCGTTGAAGCGACTGGAGCAAAGCTGGCCGCGCAACCTCAACGCCGCCTTCCGCGCCAGCCCGGCCGGACAAACGCTGTACTGGCAATGGCATGCGCAGGTGGCGCAGGCCCACGGCGAGTCGCAAGCCTGGGTGTGCGAAGGGTTGGCCGACTATCATCTGGCCGGCCGCTTAGCCGCCATCGCCGCGCCCGCGCTGTATTTGGCCGGGGAGTGCGACGAGGTGTCGCCGCCGGCGCTGGGCCAATGGATGGCGGCTCAAGTGCCCGGCGCGCGCTTTGAAACGCTGCCTGGCGCGGCCCATGTGGCCAATGTGGACAGCGCCGACATCTTCAACGCCGCCCTGCTCGCTTTTTTGCGACAACACTGACGCGGAGAACACCATGCCTTCCAAGCCCTCTCGCTCCTCTCTCGGCCTAAGCTGCGCCATCATCCTGGTCGGCCTCAATCTGCGCCCCGGCCTGGCCGCCATCGGCCCGCTGCTGGAGCCGATTCGCCAGGCCACCGGCATCCGCTTCAGCGACGCCGCCCTGCTCACCACGCTGCCTATCGCCGCCATGGGCGCGGGCGCCTTCGCCGGCAGCCGGCTGGAAGCCTGGTTGGGCGCGCGGCGCGGCGTATTGCTGGCGCTGCTGCTGATCCTGCTGTCCTGCGCGCTGCGGCTATCGCCGCCGGGCTATCCGTCGCTGTTGGCCACCGCCGTGCTGGCCGGCTGCGGCATCGCGCTGGCCCAGGCCCTGCTGCCGGGCCTGATCAAACGCCATTTCCCGGAGCGCGTCTCCCTGTTGATGGGCCTCTACGTCACCGCCATCATGGGCGGCGCCTCGCTGGCCGCCGCCGGCGCGCCCTGGCTGGCCCAGGCCAGCGGCCAATGGCATTGGGGGCTGGCGGTCTGGGCCCTGCCCGCCGCCCTGGCCTGCGCGCTGTGGTGGCGGCATGCGCCTGACGCTTCGCATCAAACTGGCGCCGCTGCGCAAAACGATGGCTTCGCCCGCCTGCCGCGCGCCTGGTTGCTCGCCGTCTTCTTCGGCCTGGGCACCGCCGTCTACACCTGCTCGCTGGCCTGGCTGCCGCCTTTCTTCGTGTCGCAGGGCTGGAGCGGCCAGCAGGGCGGGCTGATGCTCAGCTACATGACCGGCATGGAGGTATTGGCCGGCCTGACCCTGCCCGCCTTGTCCGCGCGCAGCGCCGATTTGCGCGGCTGGCTGGCGCTGACGCTGCTGGCCACGCTGGCCGGCCTGCTGGGCATGGTGGCCTTGCCCGGCGGCGCCATGCTGTTGTGGGTGGGGCTGCTGGGGTTGGGCGTGGGCGGGCTGTTCCCGCTGAGCATGATTCTGACGCTGTCCCATCTCGACGACGGCCACGCCGCCGGCCGGCTCACCGCCTTCGTCCAAGGCGTGGGCTATCTGATCGCCGCCTGCGCGCCCTTCTTCGCCGGCTGGCTGCGCGACCTCACGTCCAGCTTCCAGCTGGCCTGGCTGGCGCTGGCGGCGGCGGTGGCGCTGTTGCTGCTGGCAGCCTGGCGCTTTTCGCCGCAGGGCTACCGCCAGGCCATGCGCCTGGCCTGAGTCCTGCGCGCCGCCTGCCTGACAATAGCCAATTGACGGGCAGGCCCCGCTTGGCCCCTGGCCCGGCTTTGGTTTAAGCTGCAAACAATCCATAAATCGACAGAAACCAGGGCCATCCGTCATGAACGTCAAACAATACATGCAGCAACTGGGCAAGGCCGCGCGCAAGGCGTCGCGGCTGCTGGCCCGCGCCGACACTCAGCAGAAGAACGCCGCGCTGATGGCCATTGCCGACGCCATCATCCGCGAGCAGGACAAGCTGCTGGCCGCCAACCAGGCCGACCTGGACGCCGCGCGCGCGGCCGGCCTGGAAGACGCGATGCTGGACCGGCTGACCCTCAGCGCCAAGGGCGTGCTGGCCATGGCCGACGGCCTGCGCCAGATCGCCGCGCTGGCCGACCCGGTGGGCGAGGTCAGCGAGATGAGCTACCGCCCGTCCGGCATTCAGCTGGGCAAGATGCGGGTGCCGCTGGGCGTGGTGGGCATCATCTACGAGGCCCGGCCCAACGTCACCGCCGACGCCGCCGGCCTGTGCCTGAAATCCGGCAACGCCACCATCCTGCGCGGCGGCTCCGAAGCCTTCCACAGCAACCAGGCCATCGCCGCCTGCGTGCACGAGGGCCTGCGCGTGGCCGGCCTGCCGCCGGAAGCGGTGCAGGTGCTGGAAACCACCGACCGCGCCGCGGTGGGCGAGTTGATCGCCATGCCGGAATACGTGGACGTGATCGTGCCGCGCGGCGGCAAGGGCCTGATCGCGCGCATCAGCGCCGAAGCCCGCGTGCCGGTGATCAAGCACCTGGACGGCAACTGCCACGTCTACATCGACGACACCGCCAACCCGGACAAAGCCTTCGACATCGCGCTGAACGCCAAAACCCATCGCTACGGCACCTGCAACAC